>NZ_JAFBCT010000001.1:3365771-3671750 GCF_016907835.1 Agromyces cerinus
TAGGCCATGATGCCGCCGACGAGCACCGAGAGCACTGCCGTGCCCGTCGAGACGATGAAGCTGTTCGCGAGGTTCTGCAGCAGTGCATCGTTCTGGAAGAACCCGACGAAGTTCTCGAGGGTCGGGTCGACCGGGAAGAGCGGCCGGTCGAGCGCGAACACGGCCTCCTTCTTCATGAAGGCCGTCGACGTCAGCCAGTAGACCGGCAGCAGCCCGAAGAGGGCCAGCAGGATGAGCCCGATGCGCCCGGGGATCGACAGCCTCGGGCGGATGATCGCCTCTCCGATGTCGCGGCCGTGACTCATCGCTTCTCCAGACGTCGGTTGAGCAGCAGGTATGCGCTCGAGATGATCGCGAGCAGGATGAGCCAGAGCACACCCATTGCGGATGCCTTGCCGAGCTCGTAGCTGCCGAACGCGAGTTGATAGAGGCTGACGGCGAGCGTGGTGGTCGAATCCCCGGGCCCGCCGCCCGTCATCACGAAGATCGTGTCGAAGTTGCCGAAGTTGTAGATGAACTCGAGCGTCGCGACGAGCGCGACGGGGCCGACGATGTGCGGGAACGAGATGTAGCGGAAGCGCTGCGAGCGCGTCGCCCCGTCGATCGTCGCGGCCTCGAGCTGCTCGGCCGGCAGCGTCTGCAGCACCGAGAGGGCGACGACCATGATCCAGGGGAACGAGTGCCACGTCTTCGCGATGACGACCGCCGCCATCGCCCCGGTGGGGTTGCCGAGCAGGCTCACCTCGGGCAGGCCCACCATGGTCAGCAGGTGGTTCAGCACGCCGTAGCTGTCGTTGAAGATCCACGCCCAGAGGAACGAGACGACGACGCCGGGAAGCAGCCACGGCAGCATGAGGGTGCCGCGCAGGATGTTGCGTCCGCGCATGCGTGCGTTCAGGAGCACGGCGAGGGCCACGCCGAGGAGCACGGGGAAGATCGTCGCGAGCGTCGCGAAGGTGAGCGTCGTGCCGAGGCGCGCCATGAACTCGCCGAAGATCGCCGTGTAGTTGTCGAAGCCGACGAAGGTGCGATCGGGTCGGAGGAGCGACTGGTCGTAGAGGCTCGTGCCGATGCTCGAGACGAGCGGATAGATGGCGATCACGAGGAAGAGCAGGACCGCGGGGAGTGCGATCATGAATCCGAAGGTGCGATCCTTCGCGCCCAGTGTCGTGCGCCGCCCGGATCGCGGCTCGGTCGTCTCGCGTATCGCGGGCCGGTCGAGGATGGCTTGCTGCATTGCGTTCACTTCCCGAGAGGTGGCGACCCCTGATGGGGCCCCTGTGCGTCGTCGTCACAAGTGGTCAACGCTGACGTGCGGCCAGTAAACCACAATGCGGATGCTAAATCCACTAAATGCATGACTCACCCATATTTGGATTGCCTCGACCGATTCCGCTCACTACACTGACGGCAATGGCGCAGCCCGAGCGGGTATGCAACCACGCTCGGCAACTGCATTGAGAAGGAGTCCCGATGGCATCGGAATCGGTCGGCGGCACACAGACCGTCGAACGGGCTATGTCCCTGCTCGCCTGTTTCACCGAGGAGTCCGGCGAGCTCCGCGTGTCGGAGCTCTGCGCGCTCACCGGCCTCGGCCAGTCCACCGTGTCCCGCATGATGTCGGCGCTCGACCGCATGCGGTTCGTCGTCCAGGACGACCGGACCGGCCTGTACCGGCTCGGCCCGGCCGCCGTCTCCCTCGGCACGATCGCCCTCAACGGCTCGCCGATCTTCCGCGCGTCCCGTCAGATCGCCCAGAACCTCGCGCACCGGCTCGGCATCGGCGTGAACGTCGCCGAACTCAGCGGCTTCACCTTCACCTACCTCTGCAACTTCGAGGGCGCGCTCGCACCGAAGTCGTTCGCGATGGCGGGCCGCACCGCCCCGCTGCACGCCACGGGCCTCGGCAAGGCGCTGCTGTCGGGCATGCCCTCGGCGCTCGTCGACGAGTACTTCGCGAACACGCCGCAGCGGTACACCCCGCACACGATCGTCGACCGCGCCGCCATGCAGGTCGCCCTCGACGAGACCCGCAGCCGCGGGTACGCGACCGAGATCGAAGAGCTCGCCTTCGGACGGGCGTGCATCGCCGCACCCATCCGCAACCGCGCCGGTGAGATCGTCGCCGGCCTCTCCGCGAGCGGCCCCCTCTCGGTGCTCGACCTGCAGGCCCCCCATCAGGAGATCGCGCTGCAGGTGATCGAGGCGGCCGACGAGATCTCCGTCGCCCTCGGCTACAGCGCCTCCCACTCCGCGGCGGCGTTCGCGGCACTCTGATCCCCGGTGCCGCGACGGCGTTCGCGGCGCTCCCAACCTGAACCCCACGCCGCGGCATCCGTCGGCGGCGTTCTCGATCCCTCTCGTCACTGGAGACCCTGTGAGAATCGCGCGCGTCCAAACGTTCCCCCTCTTCATCTCGAAGGAGGATGCCGAAGACTCCTACGCCGGCGAGGCGGCGGTCGAGCACCGCGGCTACATGATCCGGCCGCCGTGGCGGAGCCTCTACTCCCCCGGCTACGAGACGCTCATCGTGAAGATCGAGACCGACGACGGCCTGGTGGGCTGGGGCGAGGGGCTCGCCCCCGTCGCTCCCGAGGTCGCGGCCGCGATCGTCGACCACCTGCTCACCCCGCTCATCATCGGCGAGGACCCGCGTTCGGTGCGCACCCTCTGGCACCGGATGTCGGAGTCGATGCGCGAGCGCGGACATCTCACGGGGCACCAGGCCGATGCCATGGCCGCCGTCGACATCGCGCTGTGGGACCTCTGGGGCAAGGCGACCGGCCTGTCGGTGTCCGAGCTCGCGGGCGGGCGCTTCGCCGACGTGCTGCCGACCTACGTGTCAGGCGTGCGCGGAGCCGACGACGCCGAGATCGCCGCGAAGACCGCCGTGCTCGTCGAGGCGGGCGTGCGACGGTTCAAGATGCACCTCGGCACCGACCTCCGCACCGACCTCGCGACCTACGACGCCGTGCGCGGCGCGCACCCCGACCTCCAGGTCGCACTCGACGCGCACTGGAGCTACCGGCTCGGAGAGGCGAAGGCCCTCGGCCGCGAACTCGACGAACGCCACGCCTGGTTCTTCGAGGCGCCGCTCGCTCCCGAAGACGTCGAGGGCCACCGCGACCTCGCGGCATCCATCGAGACCCCGGTCGCCGTCGGCGAGGCGATGCGCAGTCGATTCGAGTTCACGGACTGGCTGACCCGCCGCGCCGTCGGCCTCACCCAGCCCGACATCGGACGCACCGGCATCACCGAGGGCCTCGCGATCGCGGCCATCGCCGACGCCTTCCACGCGCAGGTGGCACCGCATCACTCCGCCGCGTTCGGCATCGCGATGGCCGCCGGCCTCCACGTCGCCGCGAGCTCGCCGTCGCTGCTCGCCTTCGAGTACCAGCCGCTCACGCTGCCGGTCGCGAACCGGATCCTCACGACCCCGCTCGAGGTCGCGCCCAACGGCGACTTCACGGTGCCGACCGGCCCCGGCCTCGGCGTAAGCGTCGACGAGGACTTCGTGCGGGAGTTCGTGCGCCGCTGAGCGGCACTCCCCCTCATGCGCGCCACGGCTGCGATGATCGAGGAGCGCGACGAAGGACGCCGCGCATGAGGGGGAACAGATGAACGACGTCCGACCGGGATCCGTGCTTCCCGTACCCGACCGCCCGTACCAGGGGCCGGTCGCGTACGACGCGAAGAAGCTCGACGAGAAGTTCCCGCCGATCGAGCCGGCGAGGCCACCGGCTCAGGCGCCGAACGTGCTCGTGATCCTGCTCGACGACGTCGGCTTCGGGGCATCCAGTGCCTTCGGCGGTCCCATCCACACGCCCACCGCCGAGCGCCTCGCCGGCGAGGGCCTGCGCTACTCGCGATTCCACACCACGGCGCTCTGCTCGCCGACCCGGGCCGCGCTGCTCTCCGGTCGCAACCACCACGCCGTCGGCATGGGCCACATCACCGAGACCGCGACGCCCGCACCGGGCTACCGTTCGACGCGCCCGAACACCGCGGTGCCGCTGCCCGAGATCCTCCGCCAGAGCGGCTACAACACGGCGCAGTTCGGCAAGTGCCACGAGGTGCCGGTGTGGGAGTCGGGCCCGACCGGCCCGTTCGACCACTGGCCCGCGCAGAGCGGCTTCGAGCGCTTCTACGGCTTCATCGGCGGCGAGACGAATCAGTACACGCCGGCGCTCATCGACGGGCTCACGACGATCGAGCCGCCGACCGACCCCGACTACCACCTCATGCCCGACCTCGCCGACAAGGCGATCGACTACGTGCGCCAGCAGAAGAGCCTGACGCCCGACAAGCCCTTCTTCGTGTACTTCGCGCCGGGCGCGACGCACGCCCCGCACCACGTGCCGAAGGACTGGATCGCCAAGTACGAGGGCAGGTTCGACCTCGGTTGGGATGCGCAGCGCGAGCAGACCTTCGCCCGGCAGAAGGAGCTCGGCGTCATCGCCGCCGACTCCGAGCTGACGGCCCGCCCGGAGGGCCTGCCCGCCTGGGACGACGTGCCCGACGAGCAGAAGCCGGTGCTCGCCCGCCAGATGGAGGTCTACGCGGCCTTCCTCGAGTACGCCGACCACCACACCGGCCGCCTCATCGACGCGCTCGAAGAGCTCGACATCCTCGAGGACACGCTGATCTACTACATCATCGGCGACAACGGGGCGTCGGCCGAGGGCGGCATCAACGGCGCCTACATGCTGACGACCGCCTCCAACGGCGGCGGCCAGTTCGAGACCGTCGACTTCTGGAAGGAGCACCTCGACAAGGTCGGCGGCCCCGAGGCGTACAACCACTACTCGGTCGCCTGGGCGCACGCGATGTGCACCCCGTACCAGTGGACCAAGCAGGTCGCCTCGCACTACGGCGGCACCCGCAACGGCACGATCGTGCACTGGCCGAGCCGCATCGCCGCCAAGGGCGAGGTGCGCGAGCAGTGGCACCACGTCATCGACCTCGCGCCGACCGTGCTCGACGTGGCGGGCCTCGCCGAGCCGCACACGTTCAACGGCGTCACGCAGGAGCCGATGCACGGCGTCTCGATGGCCTACAGCTTCGACGATGCATCCGCCGACGAACGCCACACGACGCAGTACTTCGAACTCATGGGCAACCGCGGCATCTACCACCGCGGCTGGACCGCGGTCACGAAGCACCGCACCCCCTGGGACGTCGTGTCGAAGGCCCCCGACTTCTCGCTCGACGTGTGGGAGCTCTACGACACGACGACCGACTGGACGCAGGCGAAGAACCTCGCCGATGAGCAGCCCGAGAAGCTCGCCGAGCTGCAGCGGCTCTTCCTCATCGAGGCGGCGCGCCACAACGTGTTCCCGATGGACGACCGCGCCGCCGAGCGCATGAACCCCGAGATCGCCGGCCGGCCGACGCTCGCGAAGGGCGATCGCCTGCGGCTCTACCCCGGCATGGTGCGGCTCGGCGAGAACGTCGCGATCAACGTGAAGAACCGCTCGTTCTCGGTCACCTCCGAGGTGGTCGTGCCCGACGACGGCGCGCTCGAGGGGGCGATCGTCGCACAAGGCGGCCGCACCGGCGGCTGGTCGTTCTTCGCCGAGGACGGCAAGCTCGGCTTCCACTACAACTACTGCGGCCTGCAGCGCTCGACCACCCTGTCGGATACCGCGATCGGCGCCGGCGAGCATCAGGTGCGGGTCGAGTTCGCCTACGACGGCGGCGGCATCGGCAAGGGCGGCGATGTGTCGCTCTTCATCGACGGCAAGGCGGTCGGCACCGGGCGCGTCGAGCACACGCACGCGCTCTACTTCTCGTTCGACGAGGGCATGGATACCGGCTGCGACACCGGCATGCCGGCGTACGAGGGCTACAAGGTGTGGGGCGGCGCCTTCAGCGGCACGCTGCAGTGGGCCGAGGTGGCACTCGGGGTCGACGACCACAACCACCTCGTCGACCCCGACGAGCACCTGCAGGCGGCGTTGCGTCACCAGTAGCAACCATTGCGTTCGCGCGCCGCTTTCTGCATGGAAGCGGCGCGCGACGCAGGAATCGTGAGGCTTTTTTGCGGTTGCGCCGAGGTATGTGAAACTTTCCCGTGGCCCGCCGGCGACCCGGTTCGGCCGAGCCGAAAGGGACATCCGGATGCACCGCACTGAACTCGACCTCGACGCGAACGAGCCGCGCGACCCCGCGACCCGCATGCACTCGACCAGCGACGAGACGAGCCACCTCGTCGACCTCGTGCTCGCGTACTCGCGCCGCCGCATCCTGAGCGACGACACCCCGCTCGACAAGCCCGTGACCGAGTCCGAGCTGCGCCGCCTCGCGGGCCGCACGATCGACGAGCAGGGCATCGGCGCGGCGCGGGCTCTCGCGCTCTTCGAGCACGTGCTCGCCCCGGCCTGCATCACGACCGACCATCCGCAGTACCTCTCCTTCATCCCGACGGCGCCGACGAAGGCCGCGACCGCCTTCGACCTCGTGGTCTCGGCGAGCGCCCTCTACGGCGGATCCTGGCTCGAGGGCGCCGGAGCGGTCTACGCCGAGAACGAGGTGCTCTCGTGGCTCGGCCGCGAGTTCGGCCTGCCCGCGGGCTCGGGCGGCGTCTTCGTGCAGGGCGGCACGCTCGGCAACCTCTCGGCCCTCGTCGCCGCGCGCGAGGCCGCGCGTCACCGGCTGAGCGACGGTGAAGCGGATGCCGCGGTGCCCGCGCCGCCCGGCGGTCGCTGGAAGATCGTGTGCAGCGCAGAGGCGCACTCCTCGATCGCCTCGGCGGCCCGGGTGATGGACGTCGACGTCGTACCAGTGACCCCCTCCGGCGACGGCATGCTGCGTGGCGACGACGTGCGTGCCGCACTCGAGGCGCACGGGGCATCCGTCTTCGCCGTCGTCGCGACCGCCGGCTCGACGAACTTCGGCATCGTCGACGACCTCGCCTCGATCGCCGAGCTGAAGCGCGACTTCGGCTTCTGGTTCCACGTCGACGGCGCATACGGGCTCGCCGGCATGCTCTCGCCGCTCGCGCGGCACCGGTTCGCGGGCGTCGAGCACGCCGACTCGGTGATCGTCGACCCGCACAAGTGGCTGTTCGCCCCGTTCGACGCGTGCGCCCTCATCTACCGCGACCCCGAGCAGGGCCGCCGCGCGCACACCCAGCACGCCGAGTACCTCGACACCCTCACCGAGGGCGGCGACTGGAGCCCGTCGGACTACGCCGCGCACCTCACGCGGCGCGCACGCGGACTGCCGCTGTGGTTCTCGCTCGCGACGTACGGCGGCACCGCGTACCGCGAGGCGATCTCGAGCTCGATCGCGCTCGCACAGCGCATCGCCGACGAGATCGGAAGCCGCGAGGGGCTCAGCCTCGTGCGGTCGCCGCAGCTCTCGGTCGTCGTGTTCGAGCGCGACGGCTGGACGAAGGCCGACTACGACGCGTGGTCGGCGCGACTCCTCGACGAGCAGCGGGCGTTCGTGACACCGAGCTCGCACGCGGGCCGGCCGAACACGCGCTTCGCGATCGTGAACCCGAACACGACGTTCGAGCACCTCGTCGCGATCCTCGACACGATGTAGCCGTCGCCGGTCGAGTCGGCGCGCCAGCGCCGTATCGAGACCCCGCACCAGGTCTCGATGCGCTCGCTGGCGCTCGCCATCGACCCGCGAACTCGGTTATTGAACTTTTCGGTTCAGTGTTCTACACTGAACCACATGGTTCAGCAAACTGCACTCGATCCGTCGATGCTCGACCGGGCCTTCGGCGCCCTCGCCGATGAGACCCGGCGCGGCATCCTCACCAGGCTCGGTGCCGGCCCCGCCACGATCACCGAGCTCGCCGAACCGAGCGGCATGACCCTCACCGGCATCCGCAAGCACGTCGACGTGCTCGAGGCCGCGGGGCTCGTCGCGACCGAGAAGGTCGGGCGTGTGCGACAGGTCACCCTCGGCACCGAACGACTGGATGACGCCATGGCATGGATCACCTTCTATCAACGGCTCTGGGCTCGCCGCCTCGACGGCCTCGATGCCTACTTCACCCTCGCGAAAGGAACGGAATCATGAGCGACACGGAAACGAACGAGACGATCGGCCTCCGGCTCCAACGCCAGCTGCCGGCGACGCCGGAACAGGTCTTCGACGCGTACACGGATGCGGAGAAGCAGAAGATCTGGTTCTCGATCCTCGACGAGGAGCCGGGCATCGTCGAGATCGAGGTCGACCTGCGAGTCGGAGGCACGCAGACCGCGGTCTGGGGTCCGAATCGGGAGACCCTGTTCCGCGAGGTCCAGACCTACCTCGAGATCGATCGCCCGCACCGACTCGTCACCGAATCCACCGGCAGCGAACCCGACGGCACCAGCATGACGACGCACGTCGTGGTCACATTCGAGGCCAATGACGGCGGCACGCTCGTGACCGTCGAGCAGACCGGCTTCCCGACCCCCGAGCTGCGCGACTTCTTCCAGTTCCAGGTCTGGAACGGCGCGTTCGATCGCATCGAGGCGTACCTCACCCGCAGCTGACGCACGGACGGCGGCGTCTGCGGTTGCGCCGCGGGCGCCCCTGCGTCGCGTCTCAGACGCGCGCGACCGCGATGTGCGCCGCGAGCGCGCTCGTCGGCGCGACGTCGGCCAGCGCCGCGGCGCCGTCGAGCGGGTGCGCCTCGCCGAGCCGGATGTCGGCTCCGGGGATCTCGGCGCGGATCGCGGCGACGAACTCGCGCCCGAGCACCTCGCCGAGGAACAGTCCGCCGACCCCCCGCACGTGCGAATCGGGAACGACCGATTCGCCGACGCGGCGAAGCCCGGCGAACGCGGATGCCGCGAGCTCGCGAGCTCCGTTCGTGATGATCGACTCGGCGACCGCGTCACCGTCGGCAGCGGCGTCCGCGACCGCACGTGCGTACGAGGCGATGCGCTGCACGCGCCCGGTGTCGGCCTGCAGCTCGATGTAGGCCGCTTCGAGGTCGGGGAAGTCCGCGCGCACGACCTCGCTCAGCGCGGTCGCGGCGCCGCGACCATCGTGGGCGCGCATGACCGCTTCGAGTCCGGCCCGGCCGAGCCAGTACCCGCTGCCGGCATCGCCCATGATGTAGCCCCACCCGTCGACGCGAGCGATGTCGGTCGCGCCGACCGCGAGCGTCACGACGCCCGTGCCCGCGGCGACGACGACGCCGCGCTCGTCGCCGAGCGCACCGAGGTAGGCGGTGATGGAGTCGTGGGCGAGATGCACGCTTCGAGCGCCGATCGGCGCCGCGGCGGCGAGCAGGTAACCTGCGTCGACCTCGTCGTCGGTCAGCCCCGAGACGCCGAGCCCCACACGCTCGGCGGTGCGACCGCCCTCGTGCGCCTGCTCGATGATGCGCGCCAGTTGCGGCAGCAGCGGCAGGTCGGTGCGGATGCCGGGCGCCGACCATTCACCGGAGCCCGAGGCATCCGTGTGTCTGACCTTGATGCCCGACTGGCCGGCGTCGATCGCGAGAGTGCTCGTCGGATTCACGGCTGCGACGCTATCAGTTGGGCGACGTACCCCGGGACCTCGCCGCTACGCTGGCCAACCATGAGCGCACCCATCGTCATCTCGGGCCCGGCCGCCTGGAATCGCATCGTCTACCTCGAGCGCCTGCCCGAGCCCGTGCCCCACATGCAGTTCGCGCTCGACGACTACGAGACGATCGGCGGCACCTCTGCCGGCAAGGCGCTCGGACTCGCGGGCCTCGGCCGGCCCGTGCTGCTGCACACCCTCCTCGGCGACGACGACGAGGGCCGACGCGTGCGGGGCGCGCTCGAGGCGTCCGGGGTCGCGCTCGCGGGCCTCGCCGCCGCACGCACCGAGAGCCACCTGAACCTCATGACGCGACAGGGCGAGCGGGTCTCGCTCTACCTCAGCGCGCCGGCCGATCCGGGCACGCCGCCGTCGGCCGCCCTGACGCAGGCGATGGCGGATGCCCCGGCGATCGTGCTCGACCTTTCGGAGCGTTCACGCGGGCTCATCGGCGCGGCGCGGGCGACCGGCCGGCCGATCTGGACCGACATCCACGACTACGACGGCAGCGCAGACTTCCACCGCCCGTTCATCGAGGCCGCCGACTGGATCTTCATGAACGCCGACCGCATCGGCGCCGACCCGCGGCCGTTCATGGAGCAGTGCGTGCGCGGCGGGGCATCCGTCGTCGTCTGCACGCTGGGCGCGCAGGGCGCGATCGCGATCAGCGCCTCCGACGACGGGCGGATGCTGCAGACGGAGGTCGCCGCCGTGCCCGTCGAGGTGCTCGACACCAACGGAGCCGGCGACGCGTTCATGGCCGGAGTGCTCGACGCCCGCCTCGACGGCGCCTCGCTCGGCGACGCCCTCGGGGCAGGAGCCCGGCACGCCGCGACGGTGCTCATGACGCGTCACCTGCACCCGGTGCTCGACCGGGTGCTCTGAACGCCGCCTCGCATCGCGAGGCATGCGGCCGGGCGGCGCCGGGTGTACCGTGTGCCTCGCGAAAGCGAGGAGCACACCATGGTTCTGATGCACCAGCGCAGCGGCACGGCCGAAGACGACGTCTACTGGCACGAGTCGATCGAGGGCGCCTCGATCGGTTCCGACGTGTCGCTCATCCTCACGTACAGCTCGAAGGACGGCTCGGGGCCGCGGTTGCACCTGCATCCGTATTCCGAGACATTCGTCATCCGCCATGGGCGGGCGCTGTTCACGGTCGGCGATGAACAACTGGAGGCCGTGGGCGGTCAGGTGCTCGTCGTGCCGGCGCAGATTCCCCACAAGTTCGTGGTCATCGGCCCCGAGGCCATGATCTCGACGCACATCCACGCGAGCCCGACGTTCATCACCGAATGGCTCGAGTAGCGGTCTCGACAGGCTCGACCCGCAGAGCGAGGTGTGCGGGTTGAGCCTGCCGAAACCCCCGTAGCCGCGTGATCACGCCGCGAGCAGCCGCTCCGCACGCGCGAGGTTCGCCACGAGCTCTTCGCGGTTCTGCGGCGTGACGTACGCCGGCTGGTCGCGTTCTGCACGCCAGCTCTCGGCGAGCGGACCGAACACGACGGAGTCGAAGCCGAGGTCGTCGAAGAGCGCAGTGACGAGCTCCGCGGCGTCGTCGAAGTCGCTCGCAGTCGACAGTGCCCGGCGGCCGGGCGTACCCGTCGGGGTGCCGTCGGTGAGGATCGCGGCGGCGGCGATGTTGTTGAAGCCCTTGACGACCTTCGATTCGGGCAGGTGCGCCTGCAGGAGTCCGGAGACCGTCGCCTGACCCGAGTCGAGCTCGGCGATGCGGCCGTCGCGCTCCCAGTAGTAGTTGTTCGTGTCGATCACGATCTTGCCGGCGAGCGGCTCGACCGGGATGTCGCGGTACGCCTTGAGCGGCACCGTCACGATGACGAACTCCCCCGCCTCTGCGGCCTCGGTGGGCGTACCCGCCGTCGCGTTGGGACCGAGTTCCGCCACGAGTTCGGCAAGGGTCTCGGGGCCCCGCGAGTTCGCGATGGTGACGTGGTGGCCGAGCTCGACGAGCCTCCGGGCGAGCGTGCCGCCGATGTTGCCGGCGCCGATGATTCCGATACGGGTGGGTGCGATGTTCGTCATGCTCGGTTGCAACGCGTGCGCCGCAGTTTGATTCCGCAGATGACGAATCGGGTCACGCGGGCTCGATGTTCGTGTTGTCGCGGAACACGTTGCCCGGGTCGACCTCGCGCTTGATCGCTCGCAGCCGCTCGAGCGTCGCCGGCGGGTAGGCCGCCGCCACGAGCTCGGGGCCCAGCTCGGTCTCGAAGCTCACATACGAGCCCGAGAAATGCGACGCCAAGAGCTCGTTCCACCGCTCGCTCGTCCGGTGCCGGCTCGAGCCGAAGGCGACGACCGAGAACTCGGCCGATCGATGGGCGAACGCCGTGGCATCCGCCGGTACGTCGTGCACGGCGCCGCCGACGGCGCGCAGCTGGAAGAAGTAGGTCGCCCCGCTCGCGACGAATCGCGCGGCGTCGGCCGCGAACTCAGGGGTGATGCGGCCGATCAGGCCGGTGCGCGCGGTCGGCTCGCCCTCGGCGCCGTGGCTGCCGTCGGCGGCGTTGGCCATGATCGACTCGTACGTCGTGAGCCGCACGTCCTGACCGATGAGCGGCGCGACCTCGGCGAGGGGCTGCAGCCTCGCGATGACCGTATCGGGGTCCTCGGAGTCGATCACCGCCATCACCTGCACGACGGGCGGTTCACCGGGGCGGGCGCCGCCCATGAGCAGGAAGCTCGTGACGTCGCGCGGCGAGTCCACGACCCAGTCGCCCCAGGCCTGCAGGAACCCGGCGGTGTCGCTCGCGTCGAACGCGAGCTGCGCGAAGCCGAGCGTTCCGACCTCGTCGACTTCGAACTCGAACGCGGTGACGATGCCCATGTTCGCCCCGGCGCCGCGAACGGCCCAGAAGAGATCGGGATGCTGCGCGGCATCCGCTCGCACGATGGAGCCGTCGGCGAGCACCATCTCGACGGCGCGCACGTGGTCGATCGTGAGCCCGTGCTCGCGCACGAGCCAGCCGATGCCGCCCGCCGTCGCGAGTCCGCCGACGCCCACTCCCCCGTAGTCGCCCGACGAGAGCGCCCAGCCGTGCGGTGCGAGGAACGCCGCGACGTCCTGCCAGCGCGCACCCGCCTCGACGCGCACGAGCCGGTTCGCCTCGTCGAGCACCTCCATGGCGTTCAGCCGCGAGAGGTCGATGACGATGCCGCCGTCGTTCGTCGAGCGGCCGCTGATGCCGTGACCGCCGCTCCGCACGCCGAGCGGCACGTCGGGGTTCGCCCGCGCGAAGTCGACCGCCTCGGCGACCTGACCGGCATCGGCCGGTCGCAGCACGAGGCCGGGGGCGCCGCCGCGCATGTACGTCGACTTCACGCGCACGTAGCCGGAGTCGCCGGGCTCGATCGCGTCCGCCGCGAGCGAGGCGGGCACCGCGTCGTAGTCGATGCCGTCGCGCCGCTTCGCGCGCACCGTCGAGTTGCGCACAACGCTGGTCCCCGAGCCCGTCGAAGGGCCCCCGCCGGACAGCGCGATCGAGTCCACGGATGCCGCGGCATCCGCTGTTCGCAGCTCGCGCGCCGCCGCTTCGCGAAGGGCCGGCGCGACCTCCTCGGCGAAGTGCGCGATCGTGCCGGGGTCGTCGCTCGCGAGGATGAAGGTGCCCACCCCGTCGTCGATCACGTAGGGCAGCAGCTGCTCGACCCACTGCGCGGCCGGGCCGTTGAGGAATCCGCCGCCCGCGCCGCCGAACCGGCCGCCGATGTTGACCATCCGACGGATCTCGCGGGGGTCGCGTCCGGCCGCGATCGCGGCCTCGTCGATGCGGGCGTTGCCCGCCGCGTAGTCGCCGGGCTGCATGTACCCGAGCGAGGGCAGCCAGCCGTCGCCCTTGCGCCCGATGAGGCGCAGCATGCGCGGCTTCAGGGCGCCGATGATGATCGGGATGTTGTGGGCCGGCGCCGGCCCGCGCTTCGCGCCGTCGACCCGGTAGTACGTGCCGTCGATCTGGAACCTGGCGCGCTCGCCCTGGTCCCAGATGCCGCGGATCACGTCGATGCCCTCGGAGAGCGCGTCGACCGCCTGCCCGGGGGTGAGCTTTCGGCCGCCCATCGCCTCGATCGCGTCCCAGAAGCCGCCGGCGCCGAGGCCGAGCTCGAAGCGCCCGCCCGAGAGCAGGTCGAGGCTCGCGGCCGCGCGGGCGAGCACGGCCGGGGGTCGCAGCGGCAGGTTCGTGACGTTGGCGGCGAGGTGGATGCGCTCGGTGCGGGCGGCGACCCAGGTGAGCAGGGTCTGCGTGTCGTGGAACGCCGGCTGATACGGGTGGTCCTGGAACGTGACGAGGTCGTAGCCGGATGCCTCGCTGAGTTCGGCGAGTCGCACGGCGAACTGCGGTGGGTCGTTCTTCGGCGTGATGAAGGTGCCGAACTGCAGTTCGTGGCCGTAGTGCATCGTGCTCCGATCGTCGTGGGCGCACGGGCATCCTGCGCCACTCCCCCATCCTGAACCACGGATGACACGGGTGCATTCCGGGAGTAAGCTACTTACCTATGGTAAGTGTTGACACGGATGACGCGACCGTCGCGATGCTCGACGAGCGGCGCGCGCGCCTGCACGACCTCGGCCACATCGACGAGGCGGAGTGCCGGCGCTTCCAGACGACGGTCGAGTTCGCGGGGCGCAAGTGGAACGCGGCGATCCTGCTCGCGGGCGTGCGCGGGGCCCGCCGGTTCTCGGAGTACCGCGACGCCGTCGCGGGCATCTCCGACCGACTGCTCGCCGCGCGGCTCAAGGAGCTCGAGGTCGAGGGCATCCTCGAACGACACGTGCGGGCGACGACGCCGGTGACGATCACCTACACGCCGAGCACGGCGGGGCTCCAACTCATCGAGCTGCTGCAGCCGCTCGTCGAGTGGGGTCGCGCTCGGCCGGCCGAGACGGAGCGCTCGGCCGGCTGAGGGCGGGCTACTTCTGGTCGGAGGCCTTGTCCGCCGCGGCGGATGCCTCGTCGGCGACGGTCTCCTCGACGACGATCTCCTCGACGACGATCTCTTCTTCGACGACGGCGGGCGCCTCGGCGACCGGCGCGACGGCGGCATCCGCCGCTGCGTCGGCACGGGCGAGCTCAGCGTCGGCCTCGGCGTCGGCACGGGCGACCTCAGCCTCGAAGGCGGCGTCCTCAGCGGCGAACGCCGCTGCGACCTCGGCGGACGCGGAGCGGGCGCTCACGTGCGCGAGCGCGTGCACCGCGAGTGCGATGACCACGGCGAGTGCGCCGACGGCGAGCAGCAGGCCCGCGATCGTCGTGTTCGACTGCGCGCCGAGCAGGCCGGCGACGTCCTGCGAGCCCGAGGTGTAGAACTCGACCTGGGCTGCGGTCGACGAGCTCAGGAGCCAGTAGCCCCCGCCGATCAGCGCCAATGCCGCGACCCAGAGCAGGATCAGCGGCACGTTGACCTTGGAGGCTGTTGTATTCACGGTGTTTGTCCTTCGTAATCGGGAGAAGCCGGTTCGGCCTCAGGGCACGGTAATTGCTGAGCCTATGCGTGTCCTATGCGTCAAGGGAACATCCCCCGGGAGACCGGCGGCCCGCTCAGCGCCCCGATCAGATCGCCCGATGGTCGACGAAGGCCATGCGCGGCCCTCGACGCGGGCGCCCCGGCACCCCAGCCGCGCCGAGCAGGCGCACCACCCGGTAGCGGTGACCGCGCCACCGTTCGAGGGTCTCGAGCATCTCGTCGTCGGTCATGTCGCGCCCCGCGAGCGCATGGCCGACGTAGTTCGCGAGGTGGTAGTCGCCGACCGAGAGCGCATCGGCATCACCGAGTGCGCGCTGGGCGACCTCGGCGACGGTCCACGGGCCGACGCCCGGCATGAGGGTGAGGCGAGCCGCGGCATCCGCCGGACTCATCGCGACGACGGCCTCGAGCCTGTCGGCGTAGCCCGCCGCGTTCTGCAGGGTGCGCGCCCGCTTGGGGTCGACGCCGGCGCGGTGCCACTCCCAGCTCGGGATCGTGCGCCACGCCTCGGGCGACGGCACGACCCGCATCGGCCGCGGGGTGGGCCCGGGCGCGGGCGACCCGAACCGGGTCACGAGTCGGCGCCACGAATCGTGGGCCTGCAGCGTGATGACCTTCTGCTCGAGGATCGTCGCGGCGAGCGCCTCGAAGACCTGCGCCGTTCGAGGGATGCGCAGGCCGGGGTTGCGCCGATGCGCGTCGTCGAGCAGCGGGAGTCCGGGCTCGAACCCGGTGGGATCGTCTGCGTCGCCGAGCAGCTCGGGCGCCTGCGCGACCGCGGCCCCAGCGCCCGGGCCCCAGGCCTCGCAGCGCAGCGTCTCGGCATCGGCCCGACTCAACCGCAGGGTCGCGTCGCCCTCGACGGTGCGCGTCGTGCGCCACACCGCGCCGCTCGCGTCGATTGTGAACGCCGGGTCGCCGCCGCCGCGCCGCAGCGCGCCGAGCGTCTGCCGCAGGTCCGTCGGATGCCGCGGCCGCCAGCTGAGGGCATGGTCGGCGATCACGGCTCCAGTGTGACGCACGCAGCTGACAGCCACGCGGCCGCTCGGGCTATGCGGTGGGAGCCGCCGCGACCGACGCCGCGTCCTTCGGCGCCACGATGCGGCTCCGCAGTGCGAGGAACAGCAGCACCATGCCGGCGGTGAGTGCGATGTGGCCGAGGCCCGCGATGCCGGCGATCGCCGACGTCGACTCCTCGCCCATGACCGTGAGCGAGCCGTGCCAGGTGAGCATCGCCGAGGTCACGAGCACGCCCGCGTTGTAGACCCAGAAGAACCACTCGAAGAGGTGGCTCTTCGAGATCACGAAGACCTTCTCGATCACGAGCACGATGAGCAGCACGATGAAGCCGAGCGTCAGTAGGTGCGTGTGCACGAGACCGAGCTGGGTGAACTGTCCTTCGGGGAAGTCGTTGGCCTTCGTGAACTCGCGGTAGAAGAGGCCGGAGCCGACACCGAGGATCATGTACGCGAACGCTGCGTAGAACAGTTTCTGCATGGCGGTTCCCTTCGAGAAGTTGGCGAGGTGATCGAGCCTCACCTCGATACTCCTCCGAACCGGTCCCGTGCCGCATCCAACGAAGGTTTGAACCTGCCCTCGGTCAGCTCGGTCGCACGACGACGGTCCGCTCGTCGTCGTCGCCGTCGATCGTGAACCGCAGGATGCGGAGCTCTGGGTCCCACGAGACGACCTCGCCACCTTCGACGACGCCGCCGTCGGGGAAGCCCGCCGCCGGCAGGTAGACCTCGCTCGGCTCCGCACCGTCACCGGAGTCCGGCGTGACGGAGATCTCGAGCGAGTCGGGCTCCGAGTTCCACGTGTGCAGCTCTCCGGCGATCGCCCGCGGGTAGGGCCGGTCGAGCACGGTGATGAGGTTGCGCGGGGTGCCGTCGACCTCGTAGGGGCCCCATGACCCCGGGTCGCGCGACCAGTACGCGATGCCGATGCCCGAGGCATCCGACGTCGAATAGACGAGGTCGACGTAGTCGAGCGCTCCGGGCAGCGTCGTGTCGAGGCCGAACTCGCCGAGGATGATCGGCACGCCGCCGAGGGCCTCGGCCGTGCGCAGCGTGTTCGAGCGCCACGCGGCGACCGTCGTCTCGACCATGTCGCGCGAGGGGCCGCTGAAGCCGTCGCCGAGATCCATCGGCAGGGGGTAGAGGTGCGGGCAGAAGGCGATGCGCGGGTCGCCCTCGCGCGGGTCGTCGACGGCGCCGAGCGCGCTCGGCAGCCCCCAGTTGAAGCCGAGCGCCTGGGGCTCGAGGCACGCCCACGAGTCCTGGTCGACCTCGCGGATCGCGTCGACGGTCTTCTGGTACAGCGCGGTCAGCGGCCCGGCCTCGAACGCGGGCCCCTGCACGGTGCCGCCGTACGGCTCGTTCATGAGGTCGTAGGCGACCACCGCGTCGTTGTCGGCGAAGCGCTCGGCGACGGCGCGCCAGGCGCCGGCGTAGTGATCGGTGAGCTCGGGGTGCTCGCCGGTGGTGTTCCAGAAGTTGTCGAAGGCGTGGATCACGCCGGGCTCGAGGTAGTAGAGCTCCCACTGGTCGTGGTGGGCGACCGGGAAGCCGTCGAGGTAGGTCGCCCATTCGGGTGCGCCGTTGCCGTTGTCGCCCTCGGGCGTGATGCCGGAACCCCAGAGGTCCTGATGCATGTCGAGCATCACGTGGTAGCCGCGCTCCTCGTACCAGCCCGCCCGTTCCTCGACATCGTCGAGGTAGCCCTGGTCGTAGACGCCCGGGCTCGGTTCGACCTTGCGCCACGAGATGAGGAAGCGCACGAAGTTCGTGCCCATGTCGGCCTGCTCCTGCACGAGCTGGTCTTCGGTGAAGTCGGGCATGCCGTCGGGAACGCTCTTCGAGCTGCTCGCTGTGGAGAAGCCGTGCTGCACGAGAGCCCGACCGTCGCCGTCGGTGATGAAGGAGTCGGCCGCCGCCGGCCCCGGAGTGCGCATCGCCGCAGCTGCGCCGCCCACGACGAGCAGCACTCCCAACCCTGCAGCGATGGTGCTTCGAGCGGCGAACATCCGGTCCTCCTTGACGCATGTGAGGGGGAGGCTATCATCGATCGCATGCCGACTAGGACAGTTGACCCACATCTCCTTCGTCGAGTCGACTGGTCGGTGCTGGCGACGCTCGTCGCGCTCGCGATCCTCGTCGGCATCTGGCCGATCACCGGCGTGCTCACGACGTACGTCCCACTGCTCGCGGTGCCGGCCGCCGCGGGCCTGCCCTACCTGATCCCCGCCCTGCGGCTGATGCCGCTCGGCGACACGACGTGGGCCTTCTGGTTCGCGGATGTCGCAGGGGTCGTCGTCATGCTCGTGACCGCGTTGGTCCTGCTCAGGGCGCCGAAGCGCCGGGCTGCTCCCGCCCCCGGCCCCGGCCGCGCGTTCGGCCGCGGCGTCTGGGTGACGACCGTCGCGGTCGTCGCGGGCAACCTCGTGCGCGGGGTGTTCACGAGCTTCATGGTGCACGCCGATCTCGGCACGTACCTCGGCACGCTCGCGGCGAACGTCGTGGTCTCCGCGATCACGGGCGCGCTGCTCGGCCTCGTCGTCGGCGCGGTCGCGGCGATCGTCGCGGCCACCGGGCGCCGCGCCGCATCCGACGACAGCGAAGAAGCGGATGCCGCGGCCTCGGCCGAGACGCACCCCGTCGAGCACGACGCCGACGCCGACGCATCCGTCACCGCCTGAGGCGCACCGCTCGCATCAGCGCGGCGCGAACGCCGCGTGGAAGATCGCCCAGGCGCGCTGCGCGACGGGTCGCCGATTCTCGGCCTCGGTGCGGGCGAGCAGGTCGGCGAGCATCGAGACGGCGAGCAGCACGTCGGCGTCTTCGACGGTGTCGCCGACGCGCCCGGCGGTGCGCTCGCGCGCGACGATCCCGCCGACGATGGCCGCGAGCCGCGAGCCGAGGTGCTCCACGCGTGCGTCGTGCTGGTGCTGCCAGATGAGGTCGATCAGCGCGGTCGAGACGACCGCCTGCCCGATGATCGCCTCGAGCAGGTCGTCGAGGGTCGCGTTCTCGGGCTCGACGGCGGCCTCGAGCTCGTCGATGTTCTCGTCGAAGACCGCGACCGCGAGCGCCAGGCGGTCGGGGAAGTGGCGGTAGAGGCTGCCCTGGCCGACACCGGCCCGCTTGGCGATCGCGTTGAAGGGCGCCTGGAGTCCGTCGGCCGCGAAGACCTCTCGCGCGGCGGCGATGATCGCGCGCCGATTCCCGGGGCCGGCGCTCGGACCGCGATTGGCCTTGCGGGCGGCCTCGTGGATTCCCTTCCCACGTTCAGGCACGGATGTTACCTTACTACCGGACAAGGATGTCCGGTATGGGCTTCGCACGACATCGAAGAGAAGGAAACACGCCATGAACACCCCCAAGACCCTCTCGGGCGACGACTCGATCAAGACCTGGCTCGAGCACCCGGTCGGCGGCCCCATCATCCGCGACCTGCTCGCGCAGGCCGGCCAGAACCCCGACGTGCTGAAGCCCGTGCAGCGACTCGCGATCAAGCGACTCGTCAAGCTCAGCAAGGGCCAGTTCAGCCAGGAGATGGTCGACCAGCTCGTCGCGCGCGCGGCAGCCGGCGAGGTGCCGGCCGGCGCAGCGGATGCCTCCGTCGAAGCGCCCGAGCCCACCACCGAGTCGGCCGACGCCGGTGCGGCACCCGAGGTCGAGCGCCCCGAGTGGGTCGAGCGCCTCGACCAGGGCCGCTTCGCCGGCAAGACCGTCATCGTCACGGGTGCCGGCTCGGGCATCGGCCGGGCCACGGCATCGCGCGTCGCCCGCGAAGGCGGCCGCGTGATCGCCGTCGACGTCTCGCAGGAGCGCCTCGACGACTTCGCCTCGGAGCACGAGGGTGCCGAGATCGTGACCCTCGTGGCCGACATCACCGACGACACGAAGGTCGCCGAGATCGTTGCCGCAGCCGGCGACCGCATCGACGGCCTCGCGAACATCGCCGGCATCATGGACGACATGACGCCGATCGGCGAGCTCACCGACGCCGTCTGGAAGCGTGTGTTCTCGGTCAACGTCGACGGCACCATGAAGCTCATGCGCGCCGTCGTGCCCGTCATGCTCGCCCGCGGCACCGGCTCGATCGTCAACACCGCCTCCGAGGCGGCGCTGCGCGGCTCGGCAGCGGGCGTCGCCTACACCGCGTCGAAGCACGCGGTCGTCGGCCTCACGAAGTCGACGGCGTTCATGTACGGCCCGAGCGGCCTGCGCGTCAACGCGGTCGCCCCCGGTGCGACCATCACGAACATCGAGGCGACCTTCGCCTCCCCGCTCGGCGCGGAGCGCGTGCGCCAGGCGATGGCGATCCTTCCGGATGCCGCGGAGGCCGAGGCCCTCGCCGCATCGATCACCTTCCTGCTCAGCGACGACGGTGTGAACATCAACGGCGTCGTGCTCGCGAGCGACGGCGGCTGGTCGGCAGCGTAGGAACTGCACGCACGGCGATGGGGAGTGGGCGACCGCTCCCCATCACCGTCTCATCTCTCGGAGGGGTGACCTCCCCGGCTCGTCGCCATACGATGCCGGAATGGGAACCACGCAACCTTCGACCTCCGAGCTCGTCGACGCCGCGCTCGGCCACCTCGAACGCCTCTACGTCTTCCCCGAGGTCGCCGACACCACCGGCGCCGCGATCCGCGAACTGGAACGGGCCGGATCCTTCGCCGGGCTCGACGAGGCGGAGTTCTGCGCTCGGCTGACCGCCGAGCTGCAGTCGCGCACGAACGACAAGCACCTGCGGGTGCGGGCGCGGATCCAACCGCCCGCCGAGAACGCGGGGCGGAGCCAGGAGGAGGTCGTCGCCGCCCTCATCGCGAAGTTCCGCGACGACAACTGGGGTATCGCGAAGGTCGAGCGGCTCGACGGCAACATCGGCCTCATCGACCTCCGCATGATCGTGGACGCCTCGCTCGCCGGACCGGCGATCGCCGCCGCCATGGAACTCGTCTCCCGCACCGACGCGCTCGTCTTCGACCTGCGGGCCTGCCTCGGCGGCTCGCCGAACGCCGTGCAGTCGTGGATCAGCCACCTCACCGCCGACGACGAGACGCAGTTGAGCTCCGTGCAGGAACGCGAGGGCGCATCGTTGCGCCAGTACTGGACGCTCGCCGACGTGGCCGGACCCCGCTACCTCGACCGCGAGGTCTTCGTGCTGACGAGCGGGGCCACCTTCTCGGGTGCCGAGCAGTTCGGCTACGACCTGCAGGCGATCGGTCGCGCCACGATCGTCGGCGCTGCGACGGGCGGCGGGGCGCACCCCACCCGCTTCATCCCGATCTCCGACACGATCGAGATCACCGTGCCGTTCGCCCGCGCCGTCAACCCGATCACCGGCACGAACTGGGAGGGCGTCGGCGTCGTCCCCGACATCGTGGTCGACGCCGATGATGCGCTGCAGGTCGCGATCGACGAGGCCGGACGACGAGTCAGCGAACGAACCGCCGCGGTCGGCTGAACCCCTGCACGCGGCATCCGCTCGGCAGCCGTCGTACGCTGCTCTCCATGCGCTTCGGAACGCTCGACTTCACGCCCGCCGCCGACTCCCCCGCCCTGCTCGCCGCGCCGACCGCCACCGCGATCGGTGCGATGCAGGCAGCGGATGCCTCGGGCGTGCTGGTCGCCGCGATCGATCCGGGCCTCGCCGACACGGCCGCCTTCTGCGAGCACTACGAGATCGCGATGGGCGACGGGGCGAACTGCGTGATCGTGCAGGCCCGGCGCGGCGAACGCACCTGGTTCGCGGCGTGCCTCGTGCGCGGCGCCGACCGACTCGACGTGAACGGCGCGGTGCGCCGGTACCTCGACGCGCGCAAGCTCTCGTTCGCCCCGATGGAGGCCGCGGTCGAACGCTCCGCCATGGAGTACGGCGGCATCACGCCGCTCGGCCTGCCCGACGACTGGCCGATCCTCGTCGACGAGTCGGTCGCCGCGCACGAGCGGCTCATCGTCGGCAGCGGCATCCGCGGTTCGAAGCTGCTGGTCACCGGCGCGCTGCTCGCGGGCCTGCCGAACACCGAGGTACTGCCGATCGCGCAGCCTGCCGCGTAGCCCCGGTCGGCGCCGATCGATCCGTTCAGTCCCGCGTCGCGGAGTCGCGCCGGCGTCGCCGCCGCGCGAGGAGCACCGTCGCCACCGAACCGCCGATCGCCACGAGGAGCGCCGCGATCGCGACGCCGAGGTAGCGCCACTCGGATGCCTCGCTGTAGGGGAACGTGTCGGCCCAGTCGAGGCCGAGGCGCACGACGACCGCGCCGAGCACCCAGCTCAGCAGGATGCCGCCGATGACGAACAGGGTACGACGCATCCCCTCATCGTAGAAGCCGTACTGTCGGCGCCGGGCGCTAGCCTCGATGCGGCCCGCGATCGGGCCGCCGACGGAGGACGCCATGCCGAAAGACGCTCGACCCAAACCGCCCCGCCTCGACGAGATCGTGCTCGCCGACCTCGTCGATGGCGAGATCGGCGAGCTGTCGGCCGGCGACCGGGTCGAGGCTCGGCGCTACCGCGGCGGCGACCTCTCCGAACGCGACCTCACCGGGGTGGCGATCGGCGAGTGCGAACTCGTCGGGGTGTTCGCCCACGATGCGCTGCTCCGCGGGGCCGTGCTGACCGAGACCGTGATCGAGCGGCTCGAAGCCCCGGTGCTGCGTGCACCCCGCGCGACCCTTCGCGACGTGCTCGTCTCGGGCTCCCGCATCGGGTCGGTCGAGTTCTACGACAACCATTGGCAGTCGGTGCGCTTCGTCGGCTGCAAGCTCGGCTTCGTGAACCTGCGGGGGTCGGAGGTCCGCGACATCCGCTTCACCGACTGCACCATCGAGGAGCTCGACCTCGGCAATGCCAAGGCCGAACGCGTCGCGTTCGAGCAGTGCGACGTGCGATCGCTCGACGTGACCGGCGCGAAGCTCACCGACGTCGATCTGCGGGGTCTCGACCTCGCTGCGATCGCCGGCATCGAGGGCTTGAAGGGCGCCACGATGGACGGCATGCAGGTCGCGCTGCTCGCGGCCACGCTCGCGAATCACCTGGGCATCCGCGTCGTGGACTGATCTCCGATCCGGCGGCGGTCAGCTTCGATGCGGTGTCGTGATCGAACGGCTCTTCCCCGGGCCGCCGTTGGGAGCTAGTGTTGGCCGAACTGGGTCAAGCGACCCAGTTGGAGACAGCGAGGTTCCCGATGCACGACGCCCCCACGACGCAGCCGAACGATCAGGCGGATCGCTCGACCCCCGAGGCCGCGCCCGAGCGTCGCCCGGGCGTTCGTCGCCCCCTCGTCGCCGTCGCATCCATGCTCATCCTGATCGTCATCCAGGCCGTCGCCGACCCCACCGGGCTGCTCGCGCTGGTCGGCTGGTCGGGTGCGATTCCGCAGGCGAGCGCCGGCGTCTGGCCGTTCGCCCCGTACCTGGTCTTCGTGCCCGTAGTGCTCGGTGTGGTCTGGTGGGCCGCGGTTCGCGCAGGCGACCGGTTCTGGACGCTCACGGCCGGCGTCGTGCTCGCCGTGCTGCTCGCGCAGGCGGCGGCGTGCTTCGTCATGACGTGGGACCTCGCGGTCGCCGGCTGGGCGGCCGGCTTCGTGACGGCGAAGGCCGTGCCCGCGGCCCTCATCGTCGCCGCACTGGCTCGCTGGTTCGGCGGCCCGACGACGCGGCAGACGCTCGAACGCGGGTCGATCTGGCCGGCGGCCGTGCTGTTCGCCGCGGTCACGCCGCTCCTCGCCGGCCTGTGGTGGACGGGCGCCGTCTACGCCGACGGAATCCCGGTGGCACGGCCCGACCGCGGCATCCTCTCGATGCTCGTCGCCGTCGTGCTCATCGCAGGCGCGACCGCGCTCAGCCTCGGTTGGCTGCGGACGCGCGTGCCGGGCGTGCTCGGAGGCTGGCTCGCAGCACTCGTCGCGGGTGGTCTGGTCGGCCTCGTGCAGGCAGTCGTCGCCCTCATCGTCGACGGCGGCTTCGCCGGCGACATCTGGCCACTGATGGCGGCGTACGTGACCGTCGCCGACGGGCTCGCGTTCGGCGCCTGCGCCGGCTGGATCGTCGGCGTGAGCGCCCTCGTCGTCGACCGGGTGCGAGCCCGACGCGCCGCGTCGCGTGCACCGCAGCTCGTCGTCGCGTCGATCGCCGTGGTCGCGATGGGTGCGGCCCTCCTGCTGCCCAGCACCGACGTGGCCGGTGCCGACGCGGCCGGTGCGGCCGGCGAGACGGCTCCCCCTGAGGGGTTCCTCCGTGCCGAGGGCTCGATCATCACCGACGGCGCCGGCAACCAGGTGCTGCTGCGCGGCGCGAACGTCAACCAGCTCGTCGACTTCTACCAGCACCAGGCCGATGTGCCCGCGACCCGGCCGCTCACCGAAGACGACTACGCCGGCATGGCCGAGTACGGCTTCAACGTCGCGCGCCTCAACATCTCGTGGTCGGCCCTCGAGCCCGAGCGCGGCACCCTCGACCCCGAGTACCTCGCGAAGATCGAGGATGCGGTCGATTGGGGCACGGAGCACGGCATCTACACCGTGCTCGACATGCACCAGGACGGCTGGTGGAACGGCCCGACCGAGGAGGGCACCGTCTGCCGCCCCGGCACCGAGGAGATGTGGGGCTACGACGGCGCTCCCGAGTGGGCGACGATCACCGATGACGCGCCGCGCTGCCAGTTCACCGGCCGCGACATCTCCCCCGCCGGCGACCGTGCGTTCCAGAACTTCTACTTCGACACCGACGGCGTGCAGACCGCGTTCGCCGAGACCTGGGGCAGGCTCGCCGCCGAGTTCGCCGACGAGCCGATGGTCGCGGGCTTCGACCTCATCAACGAGCCCGGCTTCGGCGAGACCGCACCCGTGACGACCTCGCACCAGCTCGGAAGGCTCTACGACCGGGCGATCGACGAGATCCGTGAGGCCGGCGCCCCGCAGATCGTGTTCTTCGAGCCGAGCATCCTGTGGTCGGGCCTCGGCTTCGACACCGGCCCCACTCCCGGCTTCACCGACGACGACAACATCGTCTTCTCGCCGCACCTCTACGCCGAGTCGATCACGATGGACCGCGACCTCGGCATTCCGCCGATCGTGAGCATCGAGCGCCAGTTCGCGCTCGCGCAGCGCGTCGCCGACATCTACGGCGTCCCGCTGTGGTCGGGCGAGTACGGCTACTGGGGCAGTGAAGCGAGCAACTGGGGCGAGGACACCGACTCGCTGTCACGCCTGAACCGCTACGCCGACACTGAAGACGAGCGCATGCTCGGCAGTGCATATTGGGTCTGGAAGCAGGCCTGCGGCGACCCGCAGAACGGCATCGGCCCGTACGGCAACGCGCTCATGATGCAGGAGTGCGAGACGGGCGGCGAAGCCCCGCCGAAGACCGGCCTCCTCGAGATCCTGAGCCGCGCCTACCCGCAGTCGGCACCGGGCGTGCTCACCTCGCTCGAGGCCGAGGGCGCCGTCGTCGACCTCACGGGAACAGCTGCCGAGCGCAGCTGCGACCTCGAGGTGTGGGTCCCCGGCACGGCCGAGCCAGACGTCGAGGTCACCGGCATCACGAAGCTCGAGACGACCGAGGTGCCGGGTGGATGGATCGTGACGGGCTGCGCCGACGGCGAGTACACGCTGTCGACCGACGGCTAACCTCGGAGGCATGACCGAGCACGTTCCGAATGCGCGCGACGATGTGCGTGACGCGAGGCGCGACGACGGACGTCGCGCCTCGCTCACCGCGATGATCGCCGCCGAGCCCGACCGGCTCCGGCGACGGAGCATCTCGCTCGGCGTCGCGCCCGACGATGCAGAGGATGTCGCGCAGACGGCGCTGCTCCGGGCCTGGCGTTCGATCGAGCAGCTGCACGAGCCGGGACCCGGGCAGATGTGCTCGTGGCTCGATGTCATCGCGCGGAACGCCGCGGCCGACCTCGCCCGCCAGCGGGCCCGTCGCCCGGTGGCGGCGCTCGACGCCGACCTGCCCGGTGATGCGAGCGTCGCCGACGACGTCGAGCTGCGCGTGATCCTCGACGGCGCGCTCGACGCGATCCGAGCGCTTCCCGATTCGCTGCGCGAGCCGCTGCTCCTGAGCGTCGTCGACGAGCTGTCGGCCCCCGAGATCGCCGAACGGCTCGAGATCACGCCGGCCGCGGCGCGGCAGCGCATCTCCCGCGCACGCAAGACGCTCGCCGAGTGCCGGGAATCCGGGATGTCGGAAGCGCTCTGACGGCGCTCCCTACGGCAGCAGGGCCGGCCCTGTTCCCCCAGCGGCCGGCCCTCCTGCAGTCATGGAGGTTCAGGCGGTGCCGAACGGGTTGTCGACGGCGTAGCGCCATCCGTGCTGCTCGTCGTGCACGGCGACATCGGCGGTGGTGCCCGCCAATGCGATCTCGGCGCCGTCGGGACCAGTTCCCGTGATCGTCCAGTCGGCGATCGCGAGGCCGGTGCTCCCGCTCTGGAACACGTGACGGACCGTCATCGTGATCGGGAGGTTCAGGCCGAGGAACTGCTCGAGCGCACCACGCACGGACTCTTCGCCCTGCACGGCGTGCCCGGGCGCCGGCACGAACACGACGTCGTCGACGTTGAGGGCCATCAGTCCGTCGAGGTCGCGCGCGTTGAACCGGTCGGCGAACGCGAGGTTGAGCTGGTCGAGTGCGGTGACGGGAGTCGCCATGCGGGCGTGCCTTTCTTCGTGAGGCCCGCCTGCTGCCGGCCTCTCCAGAGAAAGACGCCCCCGCGCGCGAAGTGTGACATGCGGGTCTGACGAAGCGCGCCAGGCTGCGAAGCTCGGAATGCGCACGAGTTGCCGAGCCGAGAACGAGGGCGGGCCGAGAACGAAGACGGCCCGGGTCTCAGTGAGACCCGGGCCGGTTCGATGGTGGTGCGCGAGGGGGGACTTGAACCCCCACACCCTTGCGAGTACTGGCACCTGAAGCCAGCGCGTCTGCCAATTCCGCCACTCGCGCATGTGTGGTCGCACCTCAGTGCGTCCAACCACGAGAGACTAACATCTCGCGCCCCGCAAAGCCATTCGAGTGCAACGGATGCCTCCCGCCCGACACAACTGCGGATATACGATCGGGCGCGCCGGGCGAAATACCCGTGGCGCGGGGTGGCGGATCGTATATCCGCAGCCGTGTTCGTTCGGACCTCAACGCCGCCGCCCGCGCCTCCATGATTCCTCCGAGTCCGGCTCACACCTCGCGCTGCCCCGCCACCCGGGAATAGCATCGATCTGCGGGTTCCGTTGCCCCGACCGTCGCGACGAAAGGACCGCCCCTTTGACTCCCCCCAGCGACTCCAGGCAGGACCTCAGCGGCATCCGTGCCTATCTCTTCGATCTCGACGGCGTGCTGACGCCGACCGCGACCGTGCACATGCACGCGTGGGCGCGACTCTTCACGCCGTTCCTCGAGCAGCACGGCGCCGCGCCGTACACCGAGGCCGATTACTTCTCGTACATCGACGGCAAGCCCCGCTACGACGGGGTTCGCAGCCTGCTCGAGAGCCGCGGCATCCGCGTGCCCGAAGGCGACGTGACCGACGCGCCGAGCGAAGACACCGTGCACGGCCTCGGCAACCGCAAGAACGAGGCCTTCAACGCGACCCTCGCCGAAGAGGGCGTCGCGGCGTACCCGGCGAGCGTCGCGTTCCTCGACGCGATTCAGGCGAACGGATGCCTCGTGGCCGTCGTCTCGAGCTCGAAGAACGCCCCATCGGTGCTGGCGGCGGCGGGGCTCGCCGATCGCTTCGAGGTCGTCGTCGACGGCGCGGTCGCCGCGCGCGACGGCATCCCCGGCAAGCCGGCCCCCGACACCTTCCAGCACGCGGCCGAGCTGCTCGGCGTGCCGACCACCGCGTGCGCCGTCGTCGAAGACGCCGAATCAGGCGTGACGGCCGGCGCCACCGGCGACTTCGGCGTCGTGATCGGCGTCGACCGCGGCGTCGGGCGGGCGACGCTCGAAGCGCTCGGCGCCGACATCGTGGTCGACGAGCTCGACGAGCTGATCCCCCTGCTTCCCGCGAACGCCGACGCGCCCGCGAACGACACCCCCCGAGAGGACCGCGAATGAGGTTCGCCGACCACGACCCGCTGAACCGCACGCGCTTCCCCATCGACGAATGGGCGCTCGTGGAGACCGAGTTCGGCGACGCCGACATGGGTCGCACCGAGACGATCTTCGCCGTGGGCAACGGGTACCTGGGCCTCCGCGGCAACGTCGAGGAGGGCCGCGACGGCCACATGCACGGCACCTTCGTGAACGGGTTCCACGAGACGTGGCCGATCCGCCACGCCGAAGAGGCGTTCGGCTTCGCCCGCGTCGGCCAGACGATCGTGAACGCCCCCGACGCGAAGGTCATCCGGCTCTACGTCGACGACGAGCC
Organism: Agromyces cerinus; assembly: GCF_016907835.1. Lineage (NCBI taxonomy): Bacteria > Bacillati > Actinomycetota > Actinomycetes > Micrococcales > Microbacteriaceae > Agromyces > Agromyces cerinus. The sequence continues at coordinate 3,394,149 of NZ_JAFBCT010000001.1, forward strand.
GCTCGTGCTCACCGTCGCCGAACTCCTCTCCTACGAGCGCCGGCTCGACTTCCGGCTCGGCGCGCTCAGCCGGTCGATCGTCTGGCGCACGCCGTCGGGCAAGCGGGTGCTCATCACCAGCCGGCGCATGGTGAGCTTCACCGACCGCCACCTCGCCGTGCTCGACTACGAGGTCGAGCTGCTCGACGCCGACGCCGCAGTGACGATCTCGAGCCAGATCCTGAACCGTCAGGACGGGCGCGACGAGTACCGCTCGGGTGTGCCCGAGGCCACCGGCAGCTTCGACCCGCGCAAGGCCGAGATGTTCAACGAGCGCGTGCTGCAACCGCGGGTGAAGCGGGCCGAGGGCGGGCGCTACATGCTCGGGTACCAGGCCACGAACTCGGGCATGACGATCGCGGTGGGCGCAGAGCACCAGATCGCGACCGAGAACCAGTTCAGCGAGTCGAGCTCGATCGGCGACGACCTCGCGAAGCACATCTACCGGGTGCACGCCAAGCAGGGCCAGCCGATCCGGGTGACGAAGACCATCAGCTACCACACAGCCCGCACCGTACCCACGCGCGAGCTCGTCGACCGGTGCGACCGCACGCTCGACCGCGCCGCCGAACTCGGCGTCGCCGAGCTGTTCGAGCAGCAGCGGTCGTGGCTCGACGACTTCTGGGCGCGGTCCGACGTCGAGATCGAGGGGCAGGCCGCGATCCAGCAGGCCGCGCGGTGGAACCTCTTCCAACTCGCCCAGGCGACGGCGCGCACCGATGGCGACGGCGTCGCCGCCAAGGGCGTCTCGGGGTCGGGCTACGGCGGCCACTACTTCTGGGACACCGAGGTGTACGTGATGCCGTTCCTCAGCTACACGGCGCCGGTCGTGGCGCGCAACGTGCTGCGATTCCGGCAGCGGATGCTTCCTGCCGCCCGTGCCCGGGCGCTCGAGCTGAACCAGCACGGGGCCCTCTTCCCCTGGCGCACGATCAACGGCCAGGAGTCGAGCGCGTACTATGCGGCCGGCACCGCGCAGTACCACATCGACGCCGACATCTCCTATGCGCTGAACCAGTACGTCAGGGCCACCGGCGACCAGGACTTCCTCGCCCGGGGGGCGATCGACATCCTCGTCGAGACGGCGCGCATGTGGGAGGACCTCGGGTTCTGGCGCTCGAACGCCGACGACGTGTTCCACATCCACGGCGTCACCGGACCCGACGAGTACACGACGGTCGTCAACGACAACCTCTACACGAACGTGATGGCGCGGGCGAACCTCGCCGCGGCGGCATCCTCCGTCGACGACCTGCAGGTGCAGGACCCGGCGGCCTACGACCGCCTCGTCGAGCGCCTCATGGTGACGCCGGCCGAGGTCGCGAGCTGGCGGCGTGCGGCGGCGCACATGCACATCCCGTTCGACGAGCAGCTCGGCATCCACCCGCAGGACAGCGCGTTCCTGCAGAAGGAGCTGTGGGACCTCGAGAACACGCCCGACGACCGGCGCCCCCTCCTGCTGCACTACCACCCGCTCGTCATCTACCGCTTCCAGGTGCTGAAGCAGGCCGATGTGGTGCTCGCCCTCTACCTGCAGGGCGATCGCTTCTCGACCGAGGCCAAACGCGCCAACTTCGAGTACTACGACCCGCTGACGACGGGCGACTCGACGCTGTCGGCGGTCGTGCAGTCGATCATCGCGGCCGAGGTCGGCTACCACGAACTCGCGATGCGGTACTTCCGCTCGGCGCTCTTCGTCGACCTCGCCGACCTGCACAACAACACAGCCGACGGCGTGCACGTCGCCTCGACCGGCGGCGTCTGGAGCGCCCTCGTCTCGGGCTTCGGCGGCTTCCGCGACCACAACGGGGTCTTCGCGTTCGACCCGCGCCTGCCCGACGGCTGGCAGCGGCTGACGTTCCGCGTCACGCTCCGCGGCACGCGGCTGCGCGTGACCCTCGACCCCGAGTCCATCTCCTTCGCCGTCGAGGCGGGCGTCGAGGCACGGGTCAGGGTGCGCGGTGCCGAGGTGGTCGTGACCGCGGAATCGGATGTCTCGGTGCCGCTCGACGGGCAGGGTCCGCGTCGATTCGGAGCGCCGACGATGCGCGATGTGACCGGCTCGCGCCGAGCCGACGGAACCCTGCTCACGGCGTCGATCCCGACCCTGTCGCTCGACGTCGACGAAACCGACTCGGCGATCCAGATCGACTGATCACGAGTCTTCCCAGCCCTTCGGGCTACCATGTCACAAGTCACGACGGCGTCGGTGAGAAACGGCGACGTCGGTGCGAATCTGGAGCGGGAGACCTGTGGGCCTACTGGACAACTTCGAGAAAGGTCTCGAGCGTGCCGTCAACGGCGCGTTTGCGAAGACCTTTCGCTCGGGGCTGCAACCCGTCGAGATCACCTCTGCCCTGAAGCGGGAGATCGACACGAAGGCTGCAGTCGTCTCGCGCGACCGCGTGCTCGTGCCGAACAGCTTCGTCGTGCGCATGGCACCCGACGACTACGCCCGCATGTCCGGCCTCGGGCCGGCGCTCGTCGACGAACTCGTCGACCTCGTGCAGAAGCACGCCGCGAGTCAGCGCTTCCAGTTCGCGGGCGGCATCACCCTCTCGCTGGAGCGTGACGAGAGCCTCGCCGTGGGCATGGTGCAGGTCGATTCGCAGAACGTGAAGGGCCAGGTCGCCTGGACCCCCGTGCTCGACGTGAACGGCAAGCGCTACCCGATCATGAAGGGGCGCACGGTCATCGGCCGCGGCAGCGAGGCGGATGTCACCCTCGACGACTCCGGCGCGTCGCGCCGGCACGCCGAGGTGCAGTGGGACGGCAGCCGCGCGCGCGTGCGCGACCTCGGCTCGACGAACGGCACCCAGCTCAACGGCGCCCCGGTGAAAGACGCCATCCTCGAGCCCGACTCGGTCATCGGCATCGGCCGCTCCCGCATCACGTTCCGGGTGCTCGCGCAGGCATCGAACACGAACACGGGCTCCCGCGGCCGCCCCGACCCGGCCACCGAACGTCACGACATGGGCGGGTTCTGGGGGCCCGGCGAATGAGCGAACTCACCCTCCTCGTGCTCCAGCTCGGCTTCCTCGTGCTGCTCTGGGTGTTCATCTTCGCGATCGTCTACGCGCTGCGCAGCGACCTGTTCGGCCAGCGCGTGCGCAAGCTCCAGCCCGAGACCGCGGTGGCCGCTCCTGCGGCCGCGCCGGCCGCGGCATCCGCGTTCCCGAGCGCCCCGATGGCGGCGGCCGCAGCACCGACCGCGCCCGTCTCGCGCCCCGCGGCGACCGGCGGCACTGCCGGCGAGCTCGCCTCGAGCGAGAACGCCACCCGACTCGTCATCACGAGCGGGGCGAAGAACGGCGCCGAGTTCCCGCTCGGCCACGATGAGATCACGATCGGGCGCTCGAGCGACTCGGCCATCATCATCCGCGACGACTACACCTCGACCCACCACGCGCGCCTCATGCAGTGGAACGGCCGCTGGATGCTGCAAGACCTCGATTCGACCAACGGCACCTTCCTCAACGGCTCCCGAGTGACCGTGCCCACCCCGATCCCGCTCGGAGCCACCGTGAAGGTCGGAGCGACGACGTTCGAGCTGCGGCGGTAGCCATGGCGAACATCAAGGCGAGCGCCGCGGTCTCGCACGTCGGGCGGATCCGCTCGAACAACCAGGACTCCGGGTACGCCGGGCGCCGGCTGTTCGTGGTGGCCGACGGCATGGGCGGCCACGCGGGCGGCGACGTCGCGAGCGCGATCGCCACGCGGCGCATCGCCGAGGCCGACGTCGACTACGACAACACGACCGAGGCCTCGGCATCCCTCGAGGGCGCCCTCATCGCGGCCAATCGGCAGCTCGCCGCAACCGTCGCCGATCACTCCGAGCTGACCGGCATGGGCACGACGGTGAGCGCCGTGCTGCTCGTCGGCGACCGCGTCGTCATCTCGCACATCGGCGACTCGCGCATCTACCTGCTGCGTTCGGGTGAGCTCAGCCAGATCTCGACCGACCACACGTTCGTGCAGCGTCTCGTCGACGCCGGCCGCATCACCGCCGAAGAGGCCATGGTGCACCCCCGTCGTTCGGTGCTCATGCGGGTGCTCGGCGACGTCGAGGCCTCGCCCGAGATCGACGCGCTGGTGCTCGACACCCGCGACGGCGACCGCTGGATGCTCTGCTCCGACGGCCTCTCGGGCGTCGCCTCCTTCGACGACATCCACGACATCATGTCGGCTGACGCCGGCGCCAAGCAGGTCGCCGATCGGCTCGTCAAGGCCTCCCTCGACGGCGGCGCCCCCGACAACGTCACCGTCGTCATCCTCGACATCGGCGAGCCGCCCGCACCGGCGACCCCGCCGCTCATCGTCGGGTCGGCCGCGGCACCGCCGGCGTTCGGCCAGGCGGCCGAACCGGTGCGGCCCCGCGGCATCCGTCTCACTCCGTTCCGTCCGCACCCGGTGCAGGAGACGCACTTCGAGCCCGACTCCGAGGACTTCTTCGACGAGATCATCGAGGAGGACGCTCGTCGTCGCCGCCGCCGCCGCTGGGTGTGGGGCTTCTGGATCGTGCTGCTGATCGGCGCCATCGTGGCGACCTTCGCGCTCGGCTACCAGTGGACGCAGACCCGGTTCTACGTCGGCGAGTCGAACGGCAGGGTCGCGATCTACCAGGGCATCCAGCAGAACCTGGGACCGATCTCGCTGCACGAACTGTTCACCGAGACCGACCTCGACGTCGCCGAGCTGCGCACCTACGACCAGCAGCGGGTCCAGCAGACGATCAGCGCGGGCTCCTACGCCGAGGCATACCGCATCGTGCAGCGATTGGAGGAATCCGTTGAGTGACCTCCAGTCCGCGGTGCCCACCGCCACGCCGCCAGAGGGCGTCCGTCGCATCCGGATGCCGCAGAAGCTGCGCAACCTCGAATTCTGGCTGCTGCTCGTGGCGTGCTTCATCAACGCCTCGGCGATCGTGCTCGTGCAGCTCGGGGCGCTCGGTCACGTCGACACGCAGCTCGTGCTGCTCGGCGCCGGCCTCTCGCTGCTCGTGTTCGGGCTGCACATCGCGATGCGCTTCGTGGCGCGCGACGCCGACCCGTTCCTGCTGCCGATCGCGACGGTGCTGAACGGCCTCGGCATCGCCATGATCTACCGCATCGACATCGCCTACGGCGATGTCGGCTGGGAGAGCGCCGCGGTGCGCCAGATCGCGTGGAGCGCGATCGCGATCATCTGCGCGATCGCGACGATCCTCGTGATCCGCAATCACCGCGTGCTGTTCCGCTACACCTACCTCGCCGGGCTCGTCGCCATCGTGCTGCTGATCCTGCCGCTCGTCCCGGGCATCGGGCAGGAGCGCGGCGGCGCCCAGGTGTGGATCGGCATCGGCGACATCGCGACCTTCCAGCCCGGTGAGATCGCGAAGATCGCGCTGGCCGTCTTCTTCGCCGGCTACCTCGTGCGCAACCGCGACTCGCTGTCGATGGTGGGCACGAAGTTCCTCGGCATGCAGTTCCCGCGGGCACGCGACCTCGGCCCGCTCCTCATCGTGTGGGCCCTGTCGATGGCCGTCATCGTGTTCCAGCGCGACCTCGGCACCGCGCTGCTCTACTTCGGGCTCTTCCTCGTGATGCTCTACGTCGCGACGAGCCGGCTGTCGTGGGTCGTGCTCGGGCTGAGCCTCTTCATCGGCGGCGCGATCATCGCGAGCCAGACGCTCGACTACGTCGGCAACCGCTTCGCGAATTGGCTCGACCCGTTCAGCGACGATCGCTTCGGCGCCGAGATCGGCGGCAGCTACCAACTCGTGCAGGGGCTCTTCGGGCTCGCGAACGGCGGCCTCATCGGCACCGGCTGGGGCCAGGGCCGACCCGACCTCACCCCGGTGCCGCAGAGCGACTACATCATCGCGAGCCTCGGTGAAGAGCTGGGCCTCGCGGGCATCTTCGCGATCCTCGCGCTCTACCTGCTCTTCGTGGCGCGCGGGTTCCGCATCGGCTTCGCCGGTCAGGACGACTTCGGCAAGCTCCTCGGCGTGGGGCTCGCGTTCGTCGTGGCGCTCCAGGTCTTCATCGTCGTCGGAGGCGTCACCCGGGTCATCCCGCTGACCGGCCTCACGACCCCGTTCCTCGCCGCCGGTGGTTCGTCGCTGGTGGCCAACTGGATCATCGTCGCGCTGCTGCTGCGGCTCTCCGACACGGTCCGCAACCATCCGAGGCTGGTGATCGACGGATGAACCGCGAACTCAAGCGCGTCTCCATCGTCGCGTTCCTCATGTTCCTGACGCTGCTCGTCTCGTCGACGATCATCCAGTACGTGCGCGCCGAGGCCCTCAACGCCGACGCCCGCAATTCCCGCACGCTGTACGAGAGCTACTCGATCGAACGCGGCCCGATCCTCGTCGGCGGGGAGCCGATCGCATTCTCGGAGCCGTCCGCCGACGACTACAAGTTCCAGCGCATCTACTCGAACGGTCCCCTGTACGCGCCGGTCACCGGCTATCTCCCGGTCAACGGCGAGGCGACCGGCCTCGAGCGCTCGGTCAACGAGTACCTGAGCGGTCAGTCGTCGAGCCAGTTCTTCGACTCGATCAACCGCCTGATCTCCGGGCAGGACCCGATGGGCGCCTCCGTCGAGGTCGCGATCGACGAGGTCGCGCAGCAGGCCGCATGGGACGCCCTCGGCGACTACACCGGAGCCGTGATCGTCACCGAGCCGTCGACCGGTCGCATCATCGCGATGGTCACGAAGCCCACGTACGACCCGAACACGCTGGCGGTGCACAATTCGGCGGAGGTCACCGCCACCTACGAGGGGCTGCTCGCCGATCCGGCCGACCCGCTGTTCAACCGAGCGACGGGCGGCGACATGAACCCGCCCGGGTCCGTCTTCAAGCTCGTCACCGTCGCCGCGGCCCTCGAGTCGGGCAAGTACACGCCCGAGAGCCAGCTGCCGAACCCGACCTCCTTCACGCTGCCGGGCACCGACTCCGTCGTGCGCAACACCGAGGGCGGCGACTGCGGCGGCGGCGAGACCGTCAGCATCGCGACCGCCCTTCGGCTCTCATGCAACATCCCGTTCGCCGAACTCGGCATTGAACTCGGCGACGCCGCGATCCGCGAACAGGCCGAGAAGTTCGGGTTCAACAACGAGTTCCTGATCCCGACGGCCACCGAGGCGAGCGTGTACCCCCGCGCACTCGACGAGGCCCAGACCGCGCTGACGGCATTCGGCCAGTACGAGGTGCGCGCGACGCCCATGCAGATGGCCATGGTGTCGGCCGCGATCGCCAACGGCGGCATCGTGATGAACCCGAACCTGGTCGATCAGATCACGGCGCCCGACTTCACTCCGTTGCAGGAGTTCGAGGCTCAGGAGTTCGGCCGTGCGATCAGCGAGGAGACGGCGAACACCATGGTGCAGATGATGGTCAACGGCGTCGAGAACGGGGCCGCGAGTAATGCAAGAATAGACGGCGTCAGCGTGGCCGGTAAAACGGGTACAGCGGAGAACGGCGAGAGCGACCCCTACACTCTCTGGTTCACCGGTTTTGCCCCCGCCGACAATCCTCAGTATGCGATCACAGTGCTCGTGGAGGATGGCGGGGGACTTGGTCAGGATGGGTACGGCAATCTCATAGCCGCACCCATCGCAAAGCAGGTACTAGAGGCGGTGCTGAACAAATGAGACCGAGCGCAGGGCTCACCTTCGGAGGGCGCTACGAACTGCAGTCCCGCATCGCGATCGGCGGGATGGGCGAGGTGTGGCAGGCCACAGACCTCGTCATCGGTCGCCAGGTCGCGATCAAGATCCTGAAAGACGAGTACCTGGGCGACCCGGGCTTCCTCGAGCGCTTCCGCGCCGAGGCCCGTCACGCCGCACTCGTCAACCACGAGGGCATCGCCAACGTCTTCGACTACGGCGAGGAGGACGGCAGCGCCTACCTCGTCATGGAACTCGTACCCGGCGAGGCCCTGTCGACGATCCTCGAGCGGGAGCACGTGCTCTCGACCGACAAGGTGCTCGACATCGTCGCGCAGACGGCTGCGGCACTGCAGGCCGCGCACGCCGCGGGTCTCGTGCACCGCGACATCAAGCCCGGCAACCTGCTCATCACGCCCGACGGCCGTGTCAAGATCACCGACTTCGGCATCGCGCGCATCGCCGACCAGGTGCCGTTGACGGCCACGGGCCAGGTCATGGGCACCGTGCAGTACCTCTCGCCCGAGCAGGCGTCGGGTCACCCGGCCTCGCCGACCACCGACATCTACTCGCTCGGCATCGTCGCCTACGAGGCGCTCGCCGGCCGCCGCCCGTTCACGGGCGAGTCGCAGGTCGCGATCGCCATGGCGCAGATCAACGAGACGCCGCCCGACCTGCCGGTCACGGTCTCCGAGCCGGTGCGCAACCTGGTCTACGGATGCATCGCGAAGAACCCGGCCGACCGGCCGCAGTCGGCCGCGCATCTCGCGCGTGCCGCGACGGCGCTTCGACGGGGCGACGTGCAGGCGGCCGCCGCTGCAGTGCCCGCGGTGCTGGGCGCCGCCGGTGCCACCGCCGCGACGATGCTCATGCCCGCGGCCGGTGCCACGGCCGCCACCACGGTGCTGCCGGCCGCCGGCGGAGTCCCCGGCGATGACGAAGAACCCGCCGAAGAGAAGAAGCGCAGCCCCTGGACCTGGCCGCTGATCGTGCTGATCGCGCTGCTCGCGATCGTGCTGATCGGCACGATCATCGCGCTCGCGCTGAACGGCGACGACAAGAAGACGCCCTCGTCGACGTCGGCGAAGCCGTCGACTCCGACGAGCGCACCGCCGACGAGCGCACCGCCGACCAGCGAGGCGCCCACGAGCGCGCAGGTCAACCGCGAAGACTATCTCGGCCTCACCGTCGACGAGGCGCGTGCGAAGCTCCAGGACCTCGAGATGGTGGTCAATGCAGTCGAGGGCAAGCCCGCCGTGAACGCGAACGATGTCGGGCGCGTCTTCGACGTGAACCCGACCGGCAACCTGCCGATCGGGTCCGAGGTCACGATCACGTACTACGCAGCCCTCGAGACACCGGGAGCTCCGTCGTCGGCACCGCGTGTCGACCCGACGGAGATCCCTGCCGGCGGCAACCAGCCGTTCACGGTCTCGTGGGACGCGCAGAGCTGCCCGAGCGGTCAGACCCTGTCGGGATACCAGGTGACGGTTCAGGGCACCGGGGCTCCGACGGCGCAGCCGTCGGCCGGTGGCGCCACTTCGACGGTGCTCACCACGACCCCTGAGACGGCCGGCGACCTCACGGTCACCTTCGTCTACTACTGCGGATCCGTCGCGTCACCGGCATCGCCGTCGACGACGGTGACCGTGCTCCCGGCCGACCAGTAGGCCGAGCCGAGGATTTCGACGAGAGGAACAGGACCGCACGTGAACGATGAAGGACGAGTGCTCGCGGGGCGATACCGCGTCGGCGCCCTCATCGGGCGCGGCGGCATGTCCGATGTCCACGTCGGCACCGACACGAGGCTGGGGCGTCAGGTCGCGATCAAGCTGTTGAAGCCGCAGCTCGCGACCGACCCGGCGTTCCGAATGCGGTTTCGTCAGGAGGCGCAGTCGGCAGCCCGCATGGCCCACCCGACGATCGTGCGCGTCTTCGACGCCGGCGAGGAGACGGTCATCGACTCCGCCGGGCAGGAGGTGCAGCTGCCGTTCATCATCATGGAGTTCGTCGAAGGCCGCCTGCTGAAGGACATCATCCACGATGGCCCGCTCGAGGCGTCCGCGGCGGTGCGGGTCATCGACGGTGTGCTCACCGCGCTCGAGTACTCGCACCGTGCAGGTGTGGTGCACCGCGACATCAAGCCCGGCAACATCATGATCACGACCGCCGGCCAGGTGAAGGTCATGGACTTCGGCATCGCGCGCGCCGTCTCCGACTCGTCGACGACGGTGGCGCAGACCACGGCGATCCTCGGCACCGCCTCGTACTTCTCGCCCGAGCAGGCGAAGGGCGAGACCGTCGATGCCCGCACCGACCTCTACTCGACCGGCGTGGTGCTGTTCGAGATGCTGACCGGTCGTCCGCCGTTCCGCGGCGACACTCCGGTTGCCGTGGCCTACCAGCACGTCAGCGAGCGCCCGGTCAAGCCGAGCGTCGTCAACCCGAAGGTCTCCCCCGCGCTCGATTCGGTGGTGCTCCACGCTCTCGCGAAGAACCGCGACCAGCGCTACCAGACGGCCGCCGAGTTCCGCGCCGACGTCGACACCGCGGCTGCCGGTCAGGTTCCCGTGCACCGCGAGCCCGACCAGGCCGCGATGCTCTTCGGAGCGCCGACCGGCTCGCTCTCGAGCTCCGAACTGGCCCTCCGCCAGCTGGCCGAAGACGAGACCATGACCAGAACCCAGCGCCGGCCGCCGGCGATCTGGATCTGGTCGGGCATCATCGGCGTCATCGTCATCGTCATCGCCGTCATGTACTGGGCCTTCAATCTCCAACCGACGGCCGAGTTGCCGTCGAACGTCAAGGAGATCCCGGTGCTCACCGGGAGCACCTACGAAGAGGCCGTCGACGTCCTGCAGGAACTCGGGCTGCCCGCGACATCAGTCGAGAAGACCGATGACACCGTGCCCGCCGGCCAGGTGATCAACACGGATCCGCCCGCGGGCGAGATCGTAGACAACGGCACCGCCGTGACCGTGTTCGTCTCGACCGGCAAGCAGGCCGTGGCCGTGCCCGACCTCCGGAACAAGACCCTCGAACAGGCGAAGGCCGACCTCAAGGCACTCAACCTCGTGGCGGGGGTCGAGACGAGGGAGTCCTCGCCGACCGTCCCGGCCGACACCGTACTCGGCACCTCGCCCGAGGCGGGCGCTGCCGTCGAGGTCGGTTCGACGGTCGACTTCCGCATCTCGAGCGGCACCGTCACCCTCACCGACGTGACCGGTCAGACGCTCGAGGCGGCGACCTCGTACCTCGCGGCCGAGAACCTGCAGCTCACGGCCGTTCCCAAGCCCGACAGCTCGTGCCCGTCCCAGCCCGGCTCGCCGGTCACGCAGCAGTCGCTCCCGCCCGGAGACGTGCCGCAGCACTCCACGGTCGAACTGACCTACTGCGCGGGCTGACCTCACTCACCGGGAGGGCAGCGAACAACCGGAAGGCTCGAGTGGGGCCTCCGCGACCCTCGATGACCCCTCAGCCGGCAGTCGCCCGCACGAGTGGGCTCAGGCCCACGGCCCGCTCGCGCGCCTCGAGCATGCCCGCGACCGCCAGCCAGTTGCCGAGCATGCGATAGCCGCCCTCGGTCAGCACCGACTCGGGGTGGAACTGCACGCCGAAGATCGGGGCGCTCTCATGCCGCAGTCCCATGATGACCCCGCCCTGGGTGCGGCTCGTCACGATGAGCTCGGCGGGCACCGTGCCGTCGACGACGGCGAGCGAGTGGTATCGGGTCGCCGTGAACGGCTGGGGCACCCCGTCGTAGAAGTCGCTGTCGTCGTGGGTGATGAGCGAGGTCTTGCCGTGCATGAGCTCTTCGGCGTTCGTGACGACAGCACCGAACGCCTCGGCGATCGCCTGGTGACCGAGGCACACGCCGAGGATCGGCTGGCCCGAGGCGAGGGCGGCTTCGACGACCGGGATCGACACACCGGCATCCGATGGCTTGCCCGGCCCCGGTGAGATCAGCACGGCGTCGTACTCGGCGATGCGTGCGGCGACGTCGGCGACGTCGAACGAGTCATTGCGCACGACCTCGGTCTCTGCGCCGAGCTCCTGCAGATAGCCGTTCAGCGTGTAGACGAAACTGTCGTAGTTGTCGATGACGAGGATGCGGGCCGGGGGGTTCTCCATGTGTCAGTTCACTCCACCGTGACGTTGATCGGATTCAGGATGCCGTCGACCCACGGGAACACCCACGTGAACAGGGCGAACACGACGGCGACCACGAGCAGCAGCATCAGGATGACGCGCAGCCACACCGGGCCGGGCAGCACCCTCCAGAGCGCACCGTACATGTCTCAGTCCCCCCACTTCGCGACGATCGGCGCGATCTCGGCAGGCGCGCCGGCCGCACTCGGCTGCCACGACTCGAGCACGCCGTAGGCGATGATGCGTTCGGCGGTCGAGTACAGCGGGTTGCAGCTCGTCAGCGTGACGATGCGGTCGGTCGGCGCGAGGTCGGGGTGATGCGGCACGGGAGCCAGCACGTCGACCGTCTCGGGCGTCACGTACTCGAAGTCGCGGAACCGGTAGGTGTACCAGCCGTCCTTGGTCTGGATGTAGATCGCGTCGCCGAGCTGCAACTGCTCGATCTCGTGCATGCCGCCGCCGTAGGCGCTCCGGTGCGACGCGATCGCGAAGTTGCCGACCTCGCCGGGCATCTGCGTGTCGGGGTAGTGCCCGACGCCGAGGTCGAAGCTGTTCAGCACATCGAGCCCATAGCCCTGGGCGACGTTGCGCTGCGAGTCCTCGCCGAAACGCGGCACGTACATCACCGCGAAGGCCTCGCCGTTGCCGTACTCCGTCGCGTCGACGACGGGTGCGCCGTAGTCGGCAGGGTCGGGCGGAGGCGTGGCGCCCTGGCTCGCGCGAGCCTGCTCGAGCCACTTGCTGCTCTGCTCGGATGCCGCGGACGACTGCTGCTCGGCCATGATCGCGTCGTTCCACCAGAGCTGCCACCCGAGGAACAGCAGGATCAACGCACCGGCGGTGAGCAGCAGCTCGCCCAGCACCCCGACGACGCTCACACGGGGACGCCCGCCCTCCGACGAGCGGCGTGCATGCCGCGTATCGGCCTGGGACTCGGACATGAGGGCGATTCTAGCCCGCGGAGCAGTGAACCGAATGTGTTCGCAGGCCTTCCCTCGGCTAGAATCACCCGCATGGCACGTACGAAATCATCGAAGCCCGCGCGCGCAGAACAGGCGAGCGGCGAAGAGGCTCCGAACCCGGTGTGGTTCAAGCCCGTCATGTTCGGCTTCATGCTCGTCGGGCTGGCCTGGATCATCGTGTTCTACGTGAGCCAGGGTGCGTACCCGATCGCCAGCCTCGAATCGTGGAACATCCTGATCGGCTTCGGCATCGCCTTCATCGGCTTCCTCATGACCACCCGCTGGCGCTAGCCGGCGCGACAAGCACACGAGAGGGGCGGATGCTGCGGCATCCGCCCCTCTGCTGTTCGTGCCGCCTCATGGCTGCACGTGCGGCTTCGATGCAGAGTTCTCCACAGGGTGTGGAGAACCGGAATCCCCCGTGTCCCCCGTAATGACGACAATTACATCGGTGTAACTCTCCCCAGCTGTGGAGAGAGCTGTGGATAACTTCGAACGGCGTCAGGCGATCGGGAAGAGGAAGTAGCGCAGGCTCAGCAGCAGCAGCACGACGCCAACGGCGACCAGGAGCCACACCTGCAGGCGCCGCTGCGACCGCTTGCGGGTCTCGACCAGGATGAAGCCGATGAGGGCTCCGGCGGCGAGCCCGCCGAGGTGCGCCTGCCAGGCGACGTTCATGCCCGGGATGAACCCGATGACGAGGTTGATGCCGAGCAGCACGAACAACTGCGTCGCCTGACCGCCGAGTCGGCGCTGGATGACGAGGAATGCACCCATGAGCCCGAAGATGGCACCGGATGCCCCGACGACCGGCATGTTCGGCGGTGCGAGCCAGAGCACGCCCACGGAGCCGGCGAGGCCGGACAGCAGATAGAGCGCGAGGTAGCGCCACCTGCCGAGCAGGCCCTCGAGCAGTTGCCCGAAGATCCACAGGGTGTACATGTTGAGCAGCAGGTGCAGGATGCTGCCGTGTGCGAACACCGACGTCATCATGCGCCAGGGCTCGAGGTAGCCCGGGTGCGAGTAGAGGCCCGCGTAGCGGATCGCTCCAGTGACACCGAGGCCGGGGATCATCTGCAGCAGGTAGACCGACACGGAGATTCCGATGAGGGTATACGTGACCACGGGTGCACCTCGACCGGCGGCCGAACGCATGCGCGTCAGCACGGCCGGCTTGGTGCGCGGGGCGCTGGCGCGCTGCTCGCGCATGCACTCCGGGCAGATGACCCCGACCGGGGCCTGGGTCTGGCACTCGGGGCAGATCGTACGCCCGCACCGCTGGCAGAGGATGTAGCTCTGCCGATCAGGATGCCTGTAGCAGAAGTTCGCCCGATCTGGCCCCGAGTCGCTCACCTCCGGGTCAGACCTGCTCGACGGTGATGCTCTCGATGACGATGTCCTCGAGCGGCTTGTCGCGACCGTCGGTCGCCACGGCGGCGAGCTTGTCGACGACGGCCTGGCTCGCGGGGTCGGTCACCTTGCCGAAGATGGAGTGCTTGCCCTGCAGCCACGTGGTGGGGCCGACGGTGATGAAGAACTGCGAGCCGTTGGTGCCACGGCCCATCTGGATGCCGGCGTTGGCCATTGCGAGCACGTAGGGCTCGGTGAAGTCGAGGTCGGAGTTGATCTCGTCGTCGAACTGGTAGCCGGGGCCGCCGACGCCCTGACCGAGCGGGTCGCCGCCCTGGATCATGAAGCCGGGGATGATCCGGTGGAAGATGACGCCGTCGTAGAGGGGCGCGGTGGACTTCTCACCGGTGGCGGGGTGGGTCCACTCGATCTCGCCCGTGGCGAGGCCGACGAAGTTCTTGACCGTCTTCGGGGCGTGGTCGCCGTAGAGGTCGACCTTGATCGGTCCGTGGTTGGTGTTGAGCGTCGCGACTGCGGTAGGAATCGGCATCCTCATATTCTGTCACGGGTGGATTCGTCAAGCGGCATGCCGGATTCGGACTCCCACCTCGCTTCCAGCCGTTTCGGTGGCAAGATGGAGTGGTTCGCTGCACATCGATGGAGGTCGAGATGAGCCTGTCACGCAAGCGCCGCAAGGAACTCAAGCGACTGCAGAGCAACGCTGGGGATCTCTGGGAGAACCAGCAGGCCGTGCTCGAGCACGCCAACGCAGTCGCTCGGGAGGCCAGCCGGCAACTCGGCCACCTCACGCGCGAAGAGGTCGTGCCCCGGGTCCGCACCGGGTACGACAGCTATGTCCGCCCCAACGTGCAGCGCGCCGGCACCGTCGCGCGCGCCGCCGGCGACACGATGGAGCGAACGGTCGGCACCGCGCTGGGTTCCGTGCTCTCGATCGGCGACATCGCCAACGACGCCCGTGTGCGCCGCGCCCTCGAGCGTGTCTCGCCCCGTGCCGACGTCGTCGTCAAGGAGAAGAGCGGCCCCGGCTTCGGCACCTACCTCGCGATCGGCGCCGGCATCGTCGCCGCAGCGGGTGTGGCGTACGCGGTCTGGCAGACCTTCCGGGCCGACGACGAGCTCTGGGTCGCCGACGACGAGCCCCCCGCGGGTTCGAGCACCACAGTCTGACCAGCACGAATTTCCGATGGCCCCGCCTGATTCAGGCGGGGCCATCGTCGTCTCCGCGAGTGCTCTCGGTCAGTGCAGACCCTGATTCTCGACGAATCTGTGAAAACACCTTGCGGTTGGCGTGAGTCTCCCGCTAGTGTCGAAAATCGTTGTTGAACTTGCAGAGCAGAGAGGAGTTGATACCCATGATGAAGCACATCTTCACGCCAGCATTTACTGCGGCCCACACGGGAGTCCTCCTCGTGTCTCGGGCCTGCTAGCAGTTCGCCCCGACGTCTCGCGCATTCGCGCCTGATCGTCCACTCCGCCCCTCGGGCGTGACCCAGCGGCTCCTGCCGCGCATCCCGTCCACGACCTCGTCGTGGGCCGCTCTCCACCGAGCGAGCGGATGTCCCGGCTCACGCCCTGCCCGGAGACGCGACCCGGCTCTCGTCATCGAGCGCCACGGCGCGCCCGCACGCCCGGAGGACTCCGTGGATCCCGCCGTCGCGGCATCCGTCCACCGACCTCCGGAACCACGTCGGCCCGATCCCGTGATCGAACGGTCTCGACCGGATCGGCCGCTGCTCCACCCGCACCACCCGCACGACCCGCACCACCACAACACACAACACACAACACACATCGAAGGAATCACCGTGAATACGAGCACCATCTCCGCCGGCCGCACCGCACAGGTGCAGACCGTCACGCTTCGCGCCGACGCGCGACAGCTCAGCGATCGCGTCGCACGCCGTGCCGCCCACGCGCTCCTCTCCTGGAGCCGCCGGCGCGACGAGCAGCGCACGCACTCGGCGACCGCCGAGCGCCGCAGGAACGAACACGCCGCAGCCCGCCTGCAGGCCGACGAGTTCCGGCGCATCACCCTGATCGCACAGCCGCTGATCTGAGCGACCATGCGCAACATCGACACCACGACACCAGCCAGGCCCCCGCAGGTCGGCATCGCGACAGGCGCGACGATGCCGACCCGCGGGGAGCTCGGCCACCCGCGGCCGTGTCGCGAACGGTTCGGCCTCGACGGTCGGAACGTCGGCGACACGGCCGCGGGTGCGTCTCCCGCACGCTCAACGCGGTTCGGCGCCCGCTCCTACTCCCGACCCGAAGGCGGCACACCATCGGCCGGCTCGGCCGCATTCAGCCGCAGTGCGATGTCGAGCAGGCTCACGCGCTTCAGGCGCGGCACCTCGTCGAGCGCGAACCAGCGCGCCTCGTCGCTCGAGCCGTCGACCTCGTTGCGGAGCTCACCGCCGACCACGCTCGCCCGATAGACGACGCGCATCGCGTAGAGCGGCGCGGCCCCCGAGTGACGCTTCGACGTCGGCACCACCATGGTGTCGATGCCGAGCAGACGGTCGACGGATGCCTCGTACCCCGTCTCCTCGAAGATCTCCCGCCGAGCCGCCACCACCGGGTGCTCGGCGCCCTCGATGCCGCCGCCGGGCAATGTCCAGCCGGAGCGGCCGTGCTCGTTCCAGTGCGAGAGCAGAATCCGGCCCTCGCGGATGATGACCCCGTACGCAGCGATGCGGATGTCCATCAGCACACTGTAGCGGGGGCATCGACGCGCCCGCCCGGCGCCGCTATGGTCGAGGCACCGAACGAACGGAGCGTCACGATGGCCGAGGCGTCGAACCTGATCGCTGCGTCACCCGAAGTCGATCGGTATCTGGGCGGCCTGCCCTCTGATCTCGCAGACACGCTCGCGCGGCTCCGAGACGGCATCCGCGGTGTCGCGCCTGCTGGCGCCGTGGAGAACATCAAGTGGAACGGCCCGAACTACGCGCTCGACGGCGTCGATCGGGTGACGGTCGGCACCGACCCGCGTGGAAAGGTGCGCATCGTGATGCACCGAGGCGTGAAGATCGTCGATTCCGAGGGGTTCAGCTTCGACGACGACACCGGGCTCGTGCGCTGGGCGGCGGCCGACCGCGGAGTGATCGCCCTCGACCCAGCCGAGATCGACGCGCATCGCGACGAGATCGTCGCGCTCATCGAACGCTGGTTGCGGCTGGTGTGAGACGCGGCGATGAGCGCAGCGGGCACGTCACCTCAGTAGGCTCCTGGTGAATCCGCAGCGTGAGGAGTACTTCGTGATCCGACCGGTCGCGTTCACCGTGCTCGGCGATTGGTCGCCGGCAACCTACATCAACGAGTTCGTGTGGGTCGCCTTCGCGGAACGACTGGTTGCGACCGGTGAGCGCCACGGTCCCGACAATTTCGCGAACATCTGTGCCGCCGAAGAGTTCCTCGGGACATGGTCCCTGCGTCTGGTCGAGCGCGACTGGGAGTGGATGGCGCCGATCATCGGGCGCCTCGCGAACGGAGATGACCCTCTGCAGGTGGAGGCGCAGGCGCTGGCGGAGTATTCGCGGATGCACGACGGGCGGACGCCGCTGATGCGCGACTGGGAACTTGATCCGGACCGATACCGGGCGTGATGTGGAGCCGAGGAGATTCGAACTCCTGACATCCTGCTTGCGCCGTCCAGCGCGCCACTGCGCTACGGGCCGGGCGCACGGATGAGTTCTGCACGCGCGCTCTCAAGGTCAACGAGGCTGCGCTCCTGCTCGGCTCGGACATGCGGGTGAATCTTGTCCGAGGAGATGATCCGTTGGGTCACACCGATAGCAGCGCTGACCTGGGTCAGCACGAACGCGAGATCCGCGTCGTCCAATCGGAGAGCGAACGTCGCAGTCCGTGGCGGCCAGCCGGCTGGACCCTCCCCACGGAGCGGGTGCGTCGCATTCAGTGCCCACCCCCGTTCGCGGAGGGACTCCGCGTGCGCGATGGCCTCGCCATCGCCGCCCGACTGAAGCGCACTCGAGATGGCATTGTCGAGGACAGCGTCGATGACGAGCCACGCTCCAACAGACATCATCGGATCGAGGTTAGCAATACGCCCGAGTCCCGGGGTTGTCCGTTGGGCTCGAGAGATGAAGAACGCCCGAACTCCGCGGTCGTGCGCGAGATTCCGGCGTTCGGGAACTGTGGAGCCTAGGAGATTCGAACTCCTGACATCCTGCTTGCAAAGCAGGCGCTCTACCAACTGAGCTAAGGCCCCGAGCGAATGCCGAGGCATCCGTTCTTCATATTGAATTGTTCACAGTGGGGATACGAGGACTTGAACCTCGGACCTCTTCGTTATCAGCGAAGCGCTCTAACCGCCTGAGCTATATCCCCGAATTTCGGCCAGAGGAAAGACTACCGGACGCGGTGGAAATCTCCGAATCGGGCCGAGGACGGCATCAGTTGTTGGTGAATCCGACGAGGATGCCGCCCGTGATCTTGACACTCAGGTTGTAGAGCACGGCGATGATGGCGCCGAGCGCCGTCGTGACCACGAGGTTCAGGAGCGCCGCGACGACCGCGAAGCCCATGACGTTGCCGAGGGACAGGATCGACGTGAGGTCGCCCCCGGTGCCCGCGACATCCTGCACGAGCTCGTTGATCTTGCCGAAGATGCCGGTCGAGTTCAACACCGTGTAGATGAGGAAGGTGGCGACGATGCTGACGACCGCGAGGCAGACCGCGACGAGGAACGACAGCTTCACCGCCGACCAGAAGTCGATGTAGACCAGGCGAAGGCGCACCTGCTTGGCAGGGGTCTTCCGGTTGGACTTGCGGGCCAACTTCTCGGCGACGCTACTCATGTAGGGTTACTCCTCTCGCGCGGGCTCGGCCGCTTCGGACTCTGCGGCCTCCTCCACGAGATTCCGTTCGGAATTCTTCGCGATGGCGATGATCCGGTCGTCGTTCGCGAACTTCGCGAACACGACGCCCATCGTGTCCCTGCCCTTGGCGGGAACCTCGGCGACGTCAGAGCGTACCACCTTGCCGCTGGCAAGAACCACAAGCACCTCGTCGTCGCGACCGACGATCAGGGCGCCCGCGAGGTCGCCTCGATCCTCGTTCAGCTTGGCGACCTTGATACCGAGTCCGCCTCGGTTCTGCAGGCGATACTGGTCGACCGCGGTGCGCTTGGCATAGCCGCCCTCGGTGACCACGAAGACGTACCTGGCGTCGTCTCCTGCGGTCGCCTCGGCCTCGTCGACCTCGGCACCGTCGGTGAGCGAGGCGGCGACGACGGATGCCTCGAGCAGCTGGTCGCCCGCTCGGAACGACATGCCCTTCACACCCGAGGTCGAGCGACCCATGGGCCGGAGCGCTTCATCCGTCGCCTCGAAGCGCAGGGACATGCCCTTCTTCGAGACGAGGAGGATCTCGTCGTGCTCGTCCGCGAGCATCGCCGAGACGAGTTCGTCGCCCTCCCGCAGGTTGATCGCGATGACGCCGCGCGAGCGGTTGGTGTCGTACGCGGTCAGCTCGGTCTTCTTGACGAGGCCGTCGCGCGTTGCCAGCACGAGATACTGGGCCACGCTGTAGTCGCGGATGTCGAGGATCTCGGCGATCTGCTCGTCGGGCTGCATCTCGAGCAGGTTCGCGACGTGCTGGCCCTTCGCGTCGCGGCCGGCCTCCTGGATCTCGTACGCCTTCGCCCGGTATACACGGCCCATGTTCGTGAAGAACAGCAGCCAGTGGTGCGTCGTGGTGACGAAGAAGTGCTCGACGACATCATCGGCACGCAGCTGCGCGCCCTTGACACCCTTGCCGCCGCGGTGCTGCGAGCGGTAGTTGTCGCTGCGCGTGCGCTTGACGTAGCCGCCGCGCGTGACGGTGACCACCATCTCCTCTTCGGGGATGAGGTCTTCGACGGACATGTCGCCATCGAAGCCCGGCATGATGTGCGTGCGACGCTCGTCGCCGTACTTCGCCACGATCTCGGCGAGCTCGGTGGAGACGATCGTGCGCTGGCGCTCGGGCCGGGCCAGGATGTCCTGGTAGTCGAGGATCTCGGCCTGGATCGACTCGGCTTCGTCGATGATCTTCTGGCGCTCGAGCGCCGCGAGACGACGGAGCTGCATCGCGAGGATGGCGTCGGCCTGGATATCGTCGATCTCGAGCAGCTTCTTCAGCCCGTCACGGGCGTCGTCGACGGTCGCCGATGCACGGATCAACGCGATGACCTCGTCGAGCGCGTCGAGCGCCTTGAGGTAGCCGCGCAGGATGTGCATGCGAGCCTCGGCCTCGCGCAGCAGGTACTGCGTGCGACGCACGATCACTTCGATCTGGTGGTCGACCCAGTGTGCGATGAACCCGTCGATCGAGAGCGTGCGGGGAATGCCGTCGACGATCGCGAGCATGTTCGCGCCGAAGTTGTCCTGCAGCTGCGTGTGCTTGTACAGGTTGTTCAGCACGACCTTCGCGACCGCGTCGCGCTTCAGCACGATGACGAGGCGCTGGCCGGTGCGGCCCGAGGTCTCGTCGCGGATGTCGGCGATGCCGCCGACCTTGCCGTCCTTCACGAGGTCGGCGATCTTGATCGCGAGGTTGTCGGGGTTGACCTGGTACGGCAGCTCGGTGATGACGAGGCAGGTGCGGCCCTGGAGCTCCTCGACCGAGACGACCGCGCGCATCGTGATGGAGCCGCGGCCCGTGCGGTACGCGTCGTTGATGCCCTTGACACCGAGGATCTGCGCGCCGGTCGGGAAGTCGGGGCCCTTGATGCGCTGGATCAGCGCCTCCTGCAGCTCCTCGCGCGAGGCCTCGGGGTGCTCGAGGTACCACTGGGCACCGGACGCCACTTCACGCAGGTTGTGCGGCGGGATGTTCGTCGCCATGCCGACCGCGATGCCGACCGAGCCGTTGACGAGCAGGTTCGGGAAGCGCGCCGGCAGGATCGCCGGTTCCTGCGTGCGACCGTCGTAGTTGTCCTGGAAGTCGACGGTCTCCTTCTCGATGTCCCGCACCATCTCGAGTGCGAGCGGAGCCATCTTCGTCTCGGTGTATCGCGGGGCGGCCGCGCCGTCGTTGCCCGGCGAGCCGAAGTTTCCCTGGCCGAGCGCCAACGGGTACCGCAGGCTCCACGGCTGCACGAGGCGCACGAGGGCGTCGTAGATCGCCGTGTCGCCGTGCGGGTGGAACTGGCCCATGACGTCGCCGACGACGCGGGCGCACTTCGAGAACGCCCGGTCGGGGCGGTAGCCGCCGTCGTACATCGCGTAGATGACGCGGCGATGCACGGGCTTCAGGCCGTCACGGACGTCGGGCAGCGCGCGCCCGACGATGACGCTCATCGCGTAGTCGAGGTACGAGCGCTGCATCTCGAGCTGCAGATCGACCTGATCGATCCTGCCGTGGATGCCGGGGCCCTCGACCGTGTCGTCGCCGCCGGGGTTGATCACATCAGATGTCAAGGAAACGCACGTCCTTCGCGTTCTTCTGGATGAAGTTGCGGCGGCTCTCGACGTCTTCGCCCATCAGGGTGGAGAAGATCTCGTCGGCGGCGGCCGCGTCGTCCATGGTGACCTGCAGCAGCGTGCGGGTCTCGGGGTTCATCGTGGTCTCCCACAGCTCCTGGTGGTTCATCTCACCGAGACCCTTGTAGCGCTGCACGCCATTGTCTTTCGGGATGCGCTTGCCGGCGGCGACGCCGGCGGTGAGCAGCGCATCTCGCTCTTTGTCGGAGTAGACGTACTCGTGGTCGGAGTTGGTCCACTTCAGGCGGTAGAGCGGCGGCTGCGCGAGATACACGTAGCCGAGCTCGATGAGCGGGCGCATGTACCGGAACAGCAGCGTCAGCAGCAGCGTCGTGATGTGCTGGCCGTCGACGTCGGCATCGGCCATCAGCACGATCTTGTGATAGCGCGCCTTCTCGGTGTTGAAGTCCTCGCCGATGCCGGCGCCGAACGCCGTGATCATCGCCTGCACCTCGTTGTTGGCGAGCGCACGATCGAGGCGGGCCTTCTCGACGTTCAGGATCTTGCCGCGCAGCGGCAGGATCGCCTGCGTCTCGGGGTTGCGGCCCTGCACGGCGGAGCCGCCGGCCGAGTCGCCCTCGACGATGAAGATCTCGGAGACGGACGGGTCCTTCGACGAGCAGTCCTTGAGCTTTCCGGGCATGCCGCCCGACTCGAGCAGGCCCTTGCGCCGGGTCGCCTCGCGCGCCTTGCGCGCCGCGATGCGGGCGGTGGCGGCCTGGATCGCCTTGCGGATGATGTCGCGCGCGACCGTGGGGTTGCGCTCGAACCAGTCGCCGAGCTGGTCGGAGGTGACCTTCTGCACGAACGACTTCGCCTCGGTGTTACCGAGCTTGGTCTTCGTCTGGCCCTCGAACTGCGGCTCGGAGAGCTTCACCGAGATGACCGCGGTCAGGCCCTCGCGCACATCGTCGCCGGAGAGGTTGTCGTCCTTCTCCTTGATGATGCCCTTCTCGCGGGCGTACTTGTTGACGAGGGTCGTGAGTGCCGCACGGAAGCCCTCTTCGTGCGTGCCGCCCTCGTGGGTGTTGATCGTGTTGGCGTACGTGTGCACCGACTCGGTGTACGACGTCGTCCACTGCATCGCGACCTCGAGCGCGATCTTGCGATCGGTGTCCTCCGACTCGAAGGAGATGATCTCCTCGTTCACGAGGTCGGACTTCTTCGAACGGTTGAGGTACTCGACGTAGTCGACGAGGCCGCGCTCGTAGAGGAACGTGTCGGTACGGGGACCGGGAGTCGCGTCATCCGCCTCGCTCGCCGCCGTGTCTTCGGGGTCGATCTCGACGTGGCCGCTGCGCTCGTCGGTGAGCGTGATGCGCAGACCCTTGTTGAGGAAGGCCATCTGCTGGAAGCGGCTGCGGAGCGTCTCGTAGTCGAACTCGACGGTCTCGAAGATGTCGGGGCTCGGCCAGAACGTGATGATCGTGCCGGTCTCGTCGCTCGCCTCGTCTTTCGAGAGCGGGGCGTCGGGCACGCCGACACTGAACGACTGGCGCCACACGTGACCCTGGCGGCGCACCTCGACGTCGAGCTTGGTCGAGAGCGCGTTGACGACGGATGACCCGACGCCGTGCAGCCCGCCGGAGACGGCGTAGCCGCCGCCGCCGAACTTGCCGCCGGCGTGGAGAACGGTCAGCACGACCTCGACCGTCGAGCGGCCCTCGGTCTTGTGGATGTCGACGGGGATGCCGCGACCGTCGTCGATGACGCGGACACCGCCGTCGGGCAGGATCGTCACGTCGATGGTGGTGGCATGGCCCGCAAGCGCTTCATCGACCGAGTTGTCGACGATCTCGGAGACGAGATGGTGCAGGCCTCGTGGGCCCGTCGAGCCGATGTACATACCCGGCCGCTTGCGAACCGCTTCGAGCCCCTCGAGTACCTGGATCTCATCAGCACCGTAAGCCGGTGTCTGCTGGGGCTTCGTCGGTTCCGCTGTCATGTGTGAATCGGGCTCCTGACCGTCATTCTGGCGACTCTCGATCCTATCAAATCGAGGGTCGACGCAAGCCTCGAAGCGCCGTTCTGGGGCGATTTCAGATTCCCAGTGACCGAATTTGCCTGCCTAGCCGTAGGTATCGCGCGGACCACGCCCTGGAACCGATCTGGGACCCTTTTTCCAGGTGGGGGCATCCGGCCCCTGAAAGCGGATCGTGTCGACGCCGGCTCCGGGGAATCGCGTGGTGATCTCGGTGACCAGTTGCGTACGCATCATGCGGAGCTGCGTGGCCCATGCCGTCGACTCGCAGCGCACCTGCAGCACGCCGCCCTCGATCGCGATCGGCTCGGTGTGCCGCGCAGTCTCCTCACCGGCGATCTCGGCCCATGACGCGAGCACGTCGTGCTGCGACAACGGTCCGCTCCAGCCGAGCTGCGCACTGAGGGAGTCGATGGTGTCGCCGAGCGGCTTCGGGTCGCGACCGGGACTGAACGGCTCGCTGCCGGATGCCTCGCGAGTGCGGACCCGGCCCGGGCGCCCGGTGCGCGTGCGAGGCTCGCCGCCGAAGATCTCGCGGAAGTGCTGGTAGACGCGGGAGGCCTCAGACATCGGCGGCCTCGGGCTCGGTCGCGGTCTCAGCCTCGGACTCAGGCTCGGGCTCGGGCTCGGGCTCGGGCTCGGATGGTGATGGTGATGGTGACAGCGTCGGCGATGGTGACGTTCCGAGCTCGCCCTCGCCGTCGACGATGCGGCCGGCCGCGATGTGCACGATGCGGGCGGTGAGCGGGGCTGGCACGTCTTCGAGCACGGCCGCCGTCACGAGCACCTGCTCGAAGCCTGCGATCGCCTGGGCCAGCCGTTCTCGCCGCAGTCGGTCGAGCTCGGCGAACACGTCGTCGAGCACGAGCACGGGGTCGCCGGTCATCGAGTCGCGCCGCAGCAGTTCGGCCGAGGCGAGGCGAAGCGCGAGTGCGAACGACCAGGATTCGCCGTGGCTCGCGTAGCCCTTCGCGGGGAGCCCGTTGAGGAGCAGCACGACGTCATCGCGGTGCGGGCCGACGAGGGTGACTCCGCGCTCGAGCTCCTTCGGGCGCAGCACGCGCAACGCTTCGGCGAATCGCTCGCGGGTGCCGGCCGTCGAGGCGGCCGCGTCGACCACCTGCTCGGGATCGGAGTCGGGGTCTGCACCGTCGATCGAGAGCAACGGGGTCATGCCCGGCCCGTGATCGGCGTCGACGATGGCGCGGTAGGCGGCGGCCAGCGGTTCGCGGAGCTCGTCGACGAGCGCGAGCCGCTGGTCGATGAGCTCGGAACCGAGCACGACGAGGCGTTCGTCCCAGATGTCGAGCGTGGTCAACTTGTCGACCGCGAGACCGCGGGCCCGCGCACTCTTCAGCAGCGAATTGCGCTGCTTCAGCACCCGCTCGTAGTCGGCCATGACCCCGGCGAGGCGCGGGGTGCGCTGGATGAGCAGTTCGTCGAGCATGCGCCGGCGCACCGAGGGCTCGCCGCGCACGATCGCGAGGTCTTCGGGTGCGAAGAGCACGCTGTGCGCATAGCGCGGCAGCTCCCGGGTCTTCACGGGCGAGCGGTTCAGCTGGGCCCGATTGGCGCCCTGGCGATTCAGCTGCAGTTCGACGAGCAGCTCGCGGTCGCCGTGCGAGAGCAGCGCCCGCACGATCGCGGCGTCGGCACCTGCCCTGATGAGCGCCTGGTCCCCCGAGACCCGGTGCGATCCGAGTGTGGCGAGGTAGCCGATCGCCTCGACGAGGTTGGTCTTGCCCTGACCGTTGCGCCCGACCAGCACCGTCGCACCCGGGCCGAGTTCGAGCTCGGCACGCGCGTAGTTGCGGTAATCGGTCAGTGAGAGCCGGGCGACGTGCATGCTGGGCTCCCTTCAGCAGCGGGGCATCCGGATGCCCCGGAGCCGACGGATTCGCAATTGACCACGCTACCCCGCACCGCCGACGACGGGCCCGGCCCGTGACGACGGACTAGCGGAGCAGCAGGTTCGGCTGCAGCAGGTAGCGGTAGCTGTCGGCGCCGGCCTGCTCGCGCGAGGACTGGCTGGTGATGAGCACGGGGCCCGGCTTGTTGGGGTTCTCGGTCTTCGTGAACGAGACGCGCACGAACTCCGAGTGCACGGCGCCGAGGCCGTCGAGCAGGAACTGCGGCTTCAGCGAGACGACGGTGTCGTCGCCCGTGAGGATCGCGTCGATCGATTCGGAGGCCTGGGCCTGCTCGCTGCCGATCGCCTCGAGGGTGAGGCCGTCGGCCGTGAAGCTGTAGCGAAGTGCGGCCTCGCGCTCGAGCACGAGGGCGACACGGCGGGTCGCCTCGATGAGCTCAGCCGTGTTGACCACCGCGTAGTTGTCGACCGTCTCGGGGAAGAGCCGGCGCACCGGCGGGAAGTTGCCCTTGATGAGCAGTGACGTGACGGTCTTCTTCTCGGCGCTGAAGGCGATGAGCTCGCGGTCGTCGCGGCTCGTGATCGAGACCGAGATCGTGCCGGAGTGGCCGAAGGTCTTGCCGACCTCCTGCAGGGTGCGCGCCGGCACGAGTGCCGTGACGGATTCCTCGCTCGCGACGCCCCCGCCGTCCCAGTCGAGTTCGCGCACGGCGACGCGGTAGCGGTCGGTGGCGACGAGGCTGAGGTTGTTCTCGCGCACCTCGAGCTGCACGCCGGTGATCACGGGGGTGACGTCGTCGCGCGATGCGGCGACGGCGACCTGCGCGACGGCCGCGGCGAACTCCTCAGCCGGAACGACGCCCGACTGCTCGCCGATCTCGGGAATGGAGGGGTACTCCTCGACCGGCATCGACAGCAGGGTGAAGCTCGCCGAGCCGCAGCTCACCGAGATGCGGCTCTCTT
Source organism: Agromyces cerinus (assembly GCF_016907835.1). Classification (NCBI taxonomy): domain Bacteria; kingdom Bacillati; phylum Actinomycetota; class Actinomycetes; order Micrococcales; family Microbacteriaceae; genus Agromyces; species Agromyces cerinus. Next base: position 3,420,624 of record NZ_JAFBCT010000001.1, read on the forward strand.
CGGTCGACACGCGCACGGGAGCGTTCGGCAGGCGGCCGGCGATCTCGGCGAGGAGTCGGCCGGAGACGAGCACGGTGCCGGGCTCCTCGACGTCGGCCTGGATCTCGGTCTGCGAGGAGACCTCGTAGTCGAACGAGGAGAGCACGAGGCCGTCGTCGTTCGCCTGGATCAACACGCCCGAGAGGATCGGCAGCGTGGTGCGCTGAGGCAGCAGTTTGACGGCGAAGGAAACGGCCTCACTGAAGACGTCGCGGTTGACCTGGAACTTCACGGTACTCCCGTCGTGGATGTCGCTGGGTGGCTCCCATGCTATCCGCACAGTTCCCTCCGACGAGGGCGAATCGAGCACGAACCGCTCGTGGAGACCGCCGCTCGAGGCGCGCCGATTCACAAGGTTGTGGGAATCCCCACTTAAACCCTTAACTCTTAACAGTGTTAACCGCTGTGGAAACTGTGGATGGTGTTCGGAGACCCGCGGAACCGTGCCGATCCGGAGGCATCCGATCTGTGCACAGTGTGTGGGTTCGTGAGCGGATGCCTCGCTCCGATGCCGAACGCATGACACTGTTCTGCACAGGCGAGCACCCTGTCTCAACAGGCGCTGGGCGGTTGCTCGTTAACAATCCACAGGTTCTCCACAACTGTGGGAATCGGGCGTCGGAGGCCTGCAGAGGGCCTGCAGAGCTCGATTCCGACCGTTTTCGAGCGCGCCGAACACCCCTGTGCTGGTTGAGCCTGTCGAAACCTGAGCCGGTCGGAACCGAGCATGCGGCCGGCCTCAGCGGTAGCGGCTGACCTGCTTGATGCGTGCGGTGAGCTCGGTGACCTGGTTGTAGATCGAGCGTCGCTCCTTCATGAGCTCCGAGATCTTCTTGTTCGCGTACATCACGGTGGTGTGATCGCGATTGCCGAACAACTGGCCGATCTTCGGCAGTGACAGGCTCGTCAGCTCGCGGCAGAGGTACATCGCGATCTGACGCGCAGTGGCGACCGCCTGCGATCGGCTCGAACCGTAGAGGTCGTCGACGGTCAGCTTGAAGTAGTCGGCGGTCGCGGTGATGATGTCCACCGGCGAGACGACGTTGTCCGAGTCATCCGTGATGAGGTCCTTCAACACCGTCTGCACGAGCGGCATGTCGACCGGTGTGCGATTGAGGCTCGCGAAGGCGGTGACGCGGATGAGCGTGCCCTCGAGCTCGCGGATGTTGCTCGACACCTTCGACGCCATGTATTCGAGGATGTCGTCGGGCACCTGGAGCCGCTCGGACTGCGCCTTCTTGCGGAGGATGGCGATGCGCGTCTCGAGGTCCGGCGCCTGCACGTCGGTGATGAGGCCCCACTCGAAGCGACTGCGCATGCGGTCCTCGAACCCCGTGAGGTGCTTCGGCGGCACATCGCTCGTGATCACGACCTGCTTGTTGTGGTCGTGCAGCGTGTTGAAGGTGTGGAAGAACGCCTCCTGCGTCTCCGCCTTGCCCTGCAGGAACTGGATGTCGTCGATCAGCAGGATGTCGATGTTGCGGTAGCGCTGCTGGAAGAGGGAACCGCGGTTGTTGGCGATCGAGTTGATGAAGTCGTTCGTGAATTCCTCGGAACTCACGTAGCGCACGCGGATGCCGGGGTACAGGCTCATCGCGTAGTGGCCGATGGCGTGGAGCAGGTGGGTCTTGCCGAGCCCGGAGTCGCCGTAGATGAAGAGGGGGTTGTACGCCTTCGCCGGTGCTTCGGCGACGGCGACCGCGGCCGCGTGCGCGAAGCGGTTCGACTGGCCGATGACGAAGCTCTCGAACGCGTACTTCGGGTTCAGCCTCGTGTCACGCGAAGCGACGGGGCTCGTGTTCTCGAAGACCGACTGCGGCGACGCCGGCAATTCGACCGGATCGATCGCCTCGTCGACGAACGGAGACAGCGGCTCGGAGGCCCTCGCCTCCTCGAGCTCGGGATTGACGACGACATAGAAGGAGGTCACGGGCGAGGGCGCCTCGACCACGCTCATCGCCGACAGCAACGAGACTCGCATGCGCTGGTTGAGCATGCTCGCGGTGAAGTCGTTCGGCACCTCCAGATAGAAGGTGCCCGCCGCGATGCCCTTGGGTTCGACCAGGTTCAGGAATCCCTGGAGCATCGGGGTGATCGCGTCGTCGTCTGACAGCCGATCGAGGATCGTCGCCCACGTATCCGTGATGGGCTGCTCTGTCATCGTTCCCCGCATTCATTCGGTAGCCATCGTCTGGCCGCTCATCGATCCCCCGATCGACGGAGCAAGCGGCGCGAGGCGCATGTTCTCTGCGTTGTCCACGGCCTGTGGGGAGATTTCGGAAGAAGCCCGAGAATCCGCGCACCAAGCTGGGGATAACTGGTGTCAAACGCTATCCGAGGAAGGCGCTCCCGACAAATGCCGATTGAGGGATTCGACAGAGCCGGCGTGTCATTCCACAGGCGATCCTGAGGTTCGAGCGATACTGTCTCTTTTGGACTGCGGCCGCATCGATCTCGGTTCGGTTTGACCCCGAGCCCTCGAGGCCGTAGTTTTAATCAGTTGACCCCAGCCCGTCACGGGCACCCAGTTTTCCCGCCACCACGCAACCAGCGAATTTCGGCGAGGAGATCCGAACGCCGGAGAAGAAGAATGAGCAAGCGTACTTTCCAGCCGAACAACCGTCGTCGCGCCAAGAAGCACGGCTTCCGCCTTCGCATGCGCACCCGCGCTGGCCGTGCCATCCTGTCGGCACGCCGCAGCAAGGGTCGCACCGAGCTCTCCGCGTAGTTCTTCGGTGCTCGCCAAAGCCAATCGCATCACGAGCGCCGACGACTATCGAGTCATCGTGCGCCGAGGTGCGAAGGTCGCCGGTGCCCACACCGTGAGCTATGTGCGCTCACGGGAGTCGGGCACCGACGCACGCTTCGGCTTCATCGTCTCGAAGAAGGTCGGCGGCGCAGTCCGCCGGAACCTGGTGCGCCGCCGGCTGAAGGCCGTCTGCCACGAGGCACTCGGCGACGGCATCTCCGATGTCGACGTCGTCGTGCGAGCACTGCCTTCGGCGTCCCTCGCCGACTGGAACGAGATCCGCGCCGAGGTACTCGGCGCCCTCCAACGCCGCCGTGCACGCGTGCCGGCCGCCGCAGCGCAGGAGAAGGGCGAATAGCGTGAAGAACGCCGTCCTGTTCACCGCGCTCATCCCCCGCAACGCCGGGGTCCTCCTCATTCGCGGCTATCGGGCCGCGATTTCGCCGTTGTACGGCGATGTCTGCCGGTACTACCCGTCGTGCTCGGCCTATGGTCTCGGCTCGGTGCAGCAGCGAGGCCTCCTCGTCGGCTCGGCCCTCACTGCGTGGCGCATCGTCCGGTGCAACCCCTGGTCGGCGGGCGGCATCGACGACGTCCGCGCTGCGAAGCACTCCCGGTATCGCGTCACCCGGTTTGGGTGGGTCATCCCCGCCGGTTGGGCGGATGCCGCGGCATCCGCTGAACTCGATGCGACCGGCCACGCGCACGATCACGCCTCCGGTTCCGCCGGCCACGGTGCATCCGTCGACGCTGACGTCGACTCGCGTGCAGCGGCCGCCTCGGCTCCCGAGCCCCGCCCGCCGCGATGACGCGGCCCTCGCACTTTCCTCCTCCACCGTGTTCCGAAAGGACTGACCCACTCAATGCCTGATATTTTCAGCCTGATCCTCTGGCCCATCAAATGGGTCATCGAGCTGATCCTCGTCGCGTTCCACTCCATGTGGACGTTCTTCGGGCTCAACCCCGATGCGGGTGTGACGTGGGTGCTGTCGATCGTCGGTCTCGTCATCGTCGTGCGGGCCGCGCTCATCCCGATCTTCGTCAAGCAGATCAAGAGCCAGCGCCGCATGCTCGAGGTCGCGCCGCAGCTCAAGAAGATCCAGGACAAGTACAAGGGCAAGAAGGACCAGTTCTCCCGCGAGGCGATGTCTCGCGAGACGATGGACCTCTACAAGAAGACGGGCACCAACCCGCTCTCCTCGTGCCTGCCCCTCCTGCTGCAGATGCCGATCTTCTTCGGCCTGTTCTCGGTGCTCAACGACGCCCAGCACGACAAGGCCGGCGTCGGCGTGTTCACGCAGGACCTCGCCAACTCGTTCGCGAACTCGGAGATCCTCGGCGCACCCCTGAAGGGCACCTTCATCGGTGCGATGAACGGCGAGTACCCCTGGCAGGTCATGGTCATCGCCGCGACGATGATCGTGCTGATGACCGCGTCGCAGTTCATCACCCAGCTGCAGATCGTCTCGAAGAACATGTCGCCCGAGACCAAGGCGAGCCCGATGTTCCGCCAGCAGCGCATCATGCTCTACCTGCTCCCCCTCGTGTTCGCGTTCTCGGGTGTCGCCTTCCCCATCGGCGTCATGTTCTACTGGCTCGTCTCGAACTTCTGGACCATGGGTCAGCAGTTCGTCGTCATCCGCAATATGCCGACGCCCGGCAGTGAAGCTGCGAAGGCACGCGAGGAGCGCCTCGCCCGCAAGGGCAAGCTCGTCGTCGAAGAGAAGACCCAGACCGAGATCGAAACGCCCGAGGCGAAGAAGACTCAGCGCCAGCAGCCCGTGAGCAAGGCTCGCGCGAAGAAGCAGGGAAAGTAACCCATGACCGACGTACAGCACGACGCCGCTGATCGCTCCACCTCGCAGCTCGAGGAAGAGGGCGACATCGCCGCCGACTACATCGAAGAGCTGCTCGACATCATGGATCTCGATGGCGACATCGACATCGACGCGCGCAACGGCCGCGCCTACGTCTCGGTCAACGCAGGCGAAGGTGCGAACCTGAACCTGCTCGCGAAGCCCGAAACGGTGAGCGCCTTCCAGGAGCTCACCCGGCTCGCGGTGCAGACCAAGACCGGTGCGTTCTCGCGCCTGATCCTCGACATCGGCGGTTCGCGCGACGCACGCCGCGACGAGCTCGCCGGCCTGGTCGAGCGCGCGGCCGAGCGCATCGAGGGCGGTGCCGCCGAGGCATCCCTGCCTCCGATGTCGTCGTACGAGCGCAAGCTCGTGCACGATCTCGTCGCCGAGCGCGGTCTCCACTCGGAGTCGCGCGGCGAAGGCTCGGATCGTCACACGGTCATCACTCGCGTTGGCTGACGTTTCACGTGAAACGATGATCGACGGACTCGAACCCGAACCGGCCGCGGCCGCTGAACTCTTCGGTGAGCACATCGAGGGTGGTCGGGCATTCACCGACGCCCTCGCGCGCCACGGCGAAGAGCTCGGCCTGATCGGCCCGCTCGAACTGCCGCGCCTGTGGACCCGACACATCCTGAACAGTGCCCTGGTCGCGCCGCTGCTGCGGCCCGGGCGGGTCGGGGACGTCGGATCCGGTGCCGGCCTGCCTGGCATCGTGCTCGCGATCATGCGACCGGATGTCTCGTTCACCCTCATCGAGCCGATGGAGCGACGTGTCGCGTGGCTCGAGCGTCAGGCCGACGAGCTCGGCCTCTCGAACGTGACGGTCGTGCGCGCCCGCGCTGAGGAATCGAAGCTCTTCGACTCGCTCGACCAGGTGACCGCCCGCGCGGTGAGCGCGCTCCGCACGCTCATCCCCGTGACCGCTCCCCTGCTGCGCCCCGGCGGCGAGCTCGTGCTCATGAAGGGCGCTGGAGTCGACGGCGAGATCGGCGCGGCCGAGAAGGTCATCCGCAAGTACCAGCTGCACGACGTGGAGGTGCTCGTGCTCGGCGAGGGCGTCGTCTCCGAGGTCACGAGGGTGTTCCGCGCCACCGCGGGCTGAACGGACCCTGCCCCGATCTCCTGGGTGCGCACTTCGCATTGCGTTGCGGTCGGTGACCGGCGATGCGTCGGTGTGAGTGTGTGCCCCGCGTGCGGTGCGCCGCGACGAGGCTCGCTCTGGTGGCGAGGAGCACATCGTGCTGACGCGCTCATGGTGGATGCCAGTCGACGCGACCCATCGTTCTCGGTCGGGTGCGGCTCGTGATCGTGCCACACCGACGTTGATGGCTGGTGTCCACTGGCCAGGGCCGGCGCTGCCGGCCACCGTCCGCGCGTAGGCATTGTTCGGCGGAGGTGCCCGGTCGAGTCGTGGCCGCGTGCTCGCGGGATGGGCTCGGCCTTTCGCATCGAGTCCCCCACAGCCACACGTGCCCTCTCGGCGAGACCGAGCGTGCTCACCGGTGCCGTCACTGCCGGTCGTGGTGCCGTCCCGGGCGCGACGAGGCTGTCGTGCCGGGTGTGCAGCCGATGCGGCTTCCGTGCTCAGATCGGAGTCCGCAGCACAAGACATGTCCGTCTCTGTGGGTCCCATGACGCACCTCAGAGCCCGTGAGGCGACCTCGGGGGATCACAACGAGAGAGCGGTGCGTCGGCCAACTCAGCCAGTACCCGCTCGACGCGACGAGTCAGGGCAGGTCGGCATCGCCCCCAGGTTTCGGAGCCGGGCGAGGGGGATGAAGGTTGCACCAGGTCCTCTGGCGCGAGCGCGTGTCCCCGGACCCGAAGGCTGCGGCGCTCCCGCGAACGGCGAGGAGCGCGAGCCCGTTCCGCGGGTGAGCGGTTCGCCACGATGTCGCGACTCCCCCGGCGGCACTCTGGTTCGCACGGTGTTTCACGTGAAACATCGGTGTCGCGACTCACCGCCATGCTCGGGTGGGTGTCGATGGCGTGGTCGTCTGCAGGCGCCGGCGCCTGCGTTGCATTCTTTCGTCTCGCCCGAAACGTTCCCTCGGGTTCCCCGCGACCCGCCCGGTCGGGAAGAGTGCGCGAGTCGGAGGATCCGAGATGCCGCAACGCGCACCTGCCCGATCGATTCGGCATGCAGGCGCGGGCGTCTCCGCCAGGCTCCCGTCCGGCGCGACCGGACGAGGATGCGGAAGCCGACCGTCCATCCGTTCATCGCGGCAGGCGTGACTGCCGGAAGCCAAGGCGGTGCGTTTCACGTGAAACGCTGTGCCGGAACCGCGGGCGCAGGGCCGGAACCGCAGCGGTGCGTTTCACCTGAAACGTGGTCCACCGCGCGGTGCACCACGACATCTCGATGCGGGTGCGGTCTGCATCGGACCCGCGCAGTGATCGTGATCAGCGGTGCCGCGGCCCGCCGCCCAGGGGCGGCGTGTCCCAATATTCCGGCCGCGAGCCGAGCGAGACTGCATCATCCCGTCACGCGCGGGCATCCAGTTGCCGTGTCGATCCGCCACCGCTCCTCATGCTCGAGGCCGCGCCTTCCCCGCGGCTCGGCACCGGGTCTTGGGCCCCGCGTCATCCCTCACACACCCGCCGTCCCCCGCTCGGGATCCCGCTGTCCGAGACGCGAAGCTCGTGGCCCGCTCCCCCATACCGATTCCAACTCCCGGTCCCCGGCCGAGCTCTTGCGGACCGAGACCCGCAGCTCGATCCCCCGACCTCGACGAGTGCCCAAGACCTGAGGCTCGACGCGTAGTCCCCGATCGTGGCTCCAGATGATGTGCTGTGGGGACCCTTGCTCTCAGATCAGATCAGATCAGATCAGATCAGACCAGATCAGACCAGATCAGACCCAGGTCCAGATGCTTCGCCGAGGCGAACCCACAACCCGCAGTTCGCGACCCGCAGCCGATTCCAGTACTGGGGATTCGCTGGCTGATTCTGAGCTTCGATCCCTGGAGCCGGGCTTGGTCGCGGCCTGCAGCCATGCCCGAGGTCTCACGGTCTCATCCTCGGACCGACGCTTCGGGCGGAGCTCCCCGAGTCCCACGGCCGGATCCCGCCGGAGCGTTGACCGGACGCTCATCCCGCAGCCCGGTCTCCGCACGCGGAAGCCCGGTCTCCGCACCCGCATGCCTGGGACCGAGATCTCGCCGCGCGCTGCCGAGCCTCGACTCGTCGGCCTACGCCCGGCGGTCTCGGGCGCGAATCACGCTCGCCGATTCCCAGGGCGCATTCGCCGAGGCTGGATCCGCCCTCGGACCCAAGACACAGTTCGACCACCCCGAGACCCGACGCGATCCGTGTCGAAGCCTACGCAACCGCCGGCCTGCACCTCTCTCCGTTGACCAGGCTTCCGCAGCACGATCCAAGCGCCTCGATTCCGGAGCCGAGATCCCGCCGCGCATGTTCCGTATCCTTGGGGCCGAACCCAAGTCCCGCGGGTTGTTCCTCGGCAGAGAACCCGGCACCGCGCTTTCCGCTCCCTGCCGGCGTCGAGGGTCGAGCCGGCCCGTCGAGGTATGACCGCGGTGACGCCTCCCGTGGCCGACTGGCGCGGGAGATGACCCTCGTCCTCCCCGCCCGTCGTGCAGGTGGATTCGTTCCCTCTCCCCTCTCGCGATCCCCGTCAGTGGACGTGGTCGGTGCTTCTGATCATTGGTCGTGCCGCTCCCGCCAGTCGGCTCCTGTTGGTGGTGCCCGGGCGCAGAGTCACGCGCGAGGTCACGGAATCGCGGTGTGTGATGGTGGCTCGCGTGGGGGCGGCGCAGCCGCCATGGCGCGCTCGTCGCCTGGTCTCGGATCAGTGGCCGTCCGGCCGGAGAGAATCGGGACTCCGGCGGCTCGCGCCATCGGAGAGGGTTCGAGGGGCACGAGGGGTGAAGTATCGCGATGTTTCACGTGAAACATCGCGGTCGACCAGGCCCCCCTCGTGGCAGGGGCGAGCGAGCCGACTCGCGTGGTCTCGATCGCGGGAACAGCGGCTCGGCTCGGCAACGGCAACGGCAACGGCAACGGCCTGCGGGGTGCGGGGTGCGGGGTGCGGGCAGCAGGCAGCGGGCAGAAGAGGGCGGCGGTGCCGGTGGAGTGCTGTCCCCCTCGAGCCATCGGCGAATTCTGGCCGATTCGGGATCGGCAACACCTGTCCCTCGGGGTACCGCTCCCTCGCGGCTGGCTTCACATCCCGGTGGAGTAGTCATGACCTCGATCCCGAGCGCGTGCGTTCGCTTCGTCTCTGCTGTCGCCGATCGCACTGTTCTCTCGAGCAGCAGACCCGCGCCACCGGCATGAAGCGAACAAGATGTTTCACGTGAAACACCGCGAAGAGATGCAGGCAACCGTACAGGCAGCGCGCAAGGGGCGGCTGACCCGTCCCTGCCGCGGACGATCGGTTCGGATCTCGCGGAGTTCGCTCGTGTTTCAACTTGAGAGTCGGTCGCGCCGGTTAGGCTTGACTCTCGGATCGAGGACACCGCAGAATGCGGCGAATCTCTCGAATACCAAGGATTTGGAGCATCGGCATGGCACAGGGCGGGGGACGTGGATGGTTTCACCGCAAGCGCCCTCAGCCCGCCCCCGATGAGCTCGCAGGTGGCACCACACACGTCAGATCCACCCCACCGCCCCCTCCTGGGCCGACGGACGTAGACCGGCCACAGGGCGAGTCATCGCCCGCATCCGACCCGCAGCAGTTCGTCGAATGGAGCCCCGAGGCTCGGCTCGGCGCCTCCCCGGACGGTTTCGATGCCGCACCCGCCGCGACTGACCGACCGGAAGGTGGGTCGTCTTCGGCAGTCGAGGCGGCGGCGGTCCGCATCGCGGATCGTGAAGCAGACGCGTCGACCGCGCCGCCGTCTGTTGGAGAAGACCACCCGGTCCGCGAATCCACTGCACGAACCGAGGCGCCGTCCGCCCACGAGACGGTGTCGCGCGGCATCGACTGGGATGCCGCGACGGCCGCGGCGCTCACTGCCGACGTCGATCCCGCAGAGACCGCCACGGAGCATCACCCCACCGGCCCCGACCGGCTGCTCGAGGACCTGATCCGCGAGATCGTCGGAGACGCCGCTGCCGATACGGCCTCTTCGTTGCACCCCGCTCGCACCGGTGCTGCGACCACGGCACAAGACTCTCCAGCGCCGGCCACGACCGGCACGGCGTCCGTGGCCACTGCGCCACAGGGTGCTGCGCCGGAAGATCTGGAGGGTGCTGTGCAGGGCGCACCAGATGGTCAGCAGGCCGCGTCGCACGAGATCGCCGCAGTCGCACAGGCATCGCCGTCCGTTGCAGACCCCGTGCTGATCGCCGATGCCATCGCTCCCGTTGCCCCGTCCACAGCGCCGCCAGCACCCCACGAACCAACCGAAGCCCCCGATGTTTCACGTGAAACATCGTCAGATCACGGAGGAACTCCCCTGGCTTACGAACTCGCCGACGAGACCCGTCGGCGCATCGCGCTCGATGAAGCGGTACTCCCGCTGCCACCGTCGACTCGCGTGCTGACGATCTCCAATCAGAAGGGTGGCGTCGGCAAGACGACCACCGCTGTGAACCTCGCTGCCGGCCTCGCCCGTGCCGGCGCCCGAGTGCTCGTGATCGACCTCGATCCGCAGGGCAATGCGTCGACAGCACTTGGCGTCGATCACCGATCCGAACGCAAGAGCGTCTACGAGGTGCTCGTCTCCGACGTGTCACTCGCTGAGGTCGTGCAGCCGTCGACCGAGCACGAGTTGCTGGACTGCGTTCCGGCGACCATCCATCTCGCTGGCGCTGAGATCGAGCTGGTGTCGCTCGTTGCGCGTGAACAGCGACTGCGCAGGGCGCTCGATGCACATCTCGCCACGATGGAGCGCCCGTACGACTACGTCTTCATCGACTGCCCGCCGTCGCTCGGTCTCCTGACGATCAACGCGTTCGTCGCAGCTCGTGAGGTGCTCATCCCGATTCAGTGCGAGTACTACGCACTCGAGGGCCTCTCCCAACTGCTCAGCAACATCGAACTGATCGAGAAGCACCTCAATCCCGAGCTTCGCCTCTCGACGATCCTGCTGACGATGTACGACTCGCGTACCAACCTTGCCCAGCAGGTGGCGCAGGAGGTGCGCGACCACTTCCCCGTTCAAACGTTGGAGACGATCATCCCCCGATCGGTCCGCGTGTCGGAGGCGCCGAGCTACGGTCAGAGCGTGATCAGCTACGACTTCGGTTCGACCGGATCCCTGTCGTATCGAGAGGCGGCCGCCGAGATCGCTCGTCGCGGCGCAGCAACACCCGAGGAGTCGAACTGATGGCAACGAAACGAACCGGCCTCGGACGTGGAATCGGTGCACTGATCCCGGGTGGCGACGACACCACACGAGCACGCCCGGTCGACGTCTTCTTCCCCGAGTCCGATGCGCAGCAGCCCACTGCGGTCGCGGTGGTCGAACAGGCCGCTTCGGCAGAGGGACTCGTCACCGTTCCTGGCGCCCACTTGGCCCGACTCGACCCGAACGACATCCTTCCCAACGCCCACCAGCCGCGCAGCGTCTTCGACCCCGATGACCTCGCGGAGCTCGTGCACAGCGTGCGCGAGTTCGGTGTGCTGCAGCCGATCGTCGTTCGGCGCCACCCCGAGCTCGCGGGCAAGTACGAACTCGTCATGGGCGAGCGGCGCCTTCGCGCCACCAAGGCCGCAGGCCTCGACTCGATCCCGGCGGTGGTGAAGGACACGGCGAACGAGGACATGCTGCGCGACGCGCTGCTCGAGAACCTGCATCGCTCCCAGCTGAACCCGCTCGAAGAGGCATCGGCGTACCAGCAGCTGCTGTCCGACTTCGGCATCACGCAGGAACAGCTCGCCTCACGCATCGGTCGCTCGCGCCCGCAGATCTCGAACACGCTCCGTCTGCTGCGTCTCCCCGAGCCGGTGCAGCTCCGGGTCGCGGCGGGGGTGTTGAGCGCCGGCCACGCTCGCGCGATTCTGTCGATCGGCGATGACGCCGTCGAGATGCAGCGCTTCGCCGACAAGATCGTGAACGAGGAACTGTCGGTGCGTGCCGCGGAGGCCGTGGCGACCAAGGAACCGAAGATGTCGCGTCCGAAGCCCGCTGCCGGCAAACGGCAGGACTTCCTCGAAGACCTCGCCACTCGCTTGGGCGACCGCCTGAACACCCGCGTGAAGATCGCTCTTGGCGCGAGAAAAGGCCAGATCACCGTTGATTTCGCTACCGTTCAGGACCTGCGTCGGATCCTCACTGACCTCGGCGAGAATCTCGACGGCGTGTGATCGCATGTCGTCCGGAGAATCCGTTCTGACGAACCGAAATCAGGCGATTCGAACCGGGCGATCGGCGCGAAACCTGCACTGATCCGAACGTGGAAGAGGGTCGGTCCGAATGGACCGACCCTCTCTCACGTTGCGACGTCAGTTGGAGCGAGCGCGTGCCGCCTCCACGAGTGCACCGTAGATCGCGGCGGCACTCGAGCCCGAGGCGTCGATGGCGAGCGGCACGAGTGAGGTCTCGGTGAGACCGGGGATGACGTTCGCCTCGAGGAACCAGGGGCGGCCGCTGTCATCGACGATGAAGTCGACGCGCGACAGATCGCGGAGCCCGAGCGTGTGGTGTGCGAGCACGGCAGCTTCCGACACCGCCGTCACTGCTGCGTCGCCGAGTCGTGATGGTGCGTAGAACGTCGTCTCCCCCGCGTTGTACCGGGCCTGGAAACTGTAGACACCTGCGGTGGGTTCGATCTCGACCGCAGGCAGGGCGCGCGGGCCGTCGCCGGTGTCGACGACCGCGACCGCGATCTCCGTGCCGTGGATGCGGCGCTCGACAACGGCGACGTCGTCGTAGGTGAAGGCTTCGACCATCGCGCGCGGCAGGTCGTTCGTGTCTTCGACGATCGTGACGCCTTGAGCCGAACCGCCGGACGCCGGCTTGACGACGAGGTCGCCCTCGAGTGCCGAACGGACGACCTTCAGCACGCTCGATGCTCCGAGCTCCCTGAAGGCCTCGTGGGAGAGCACGATCGACTCGGGAACGGCAACGCCGGCGGCGGCGAGCAGCGAGCTCGCAATGGGCTTCGACCAGGCACGGCGCGACGCCGCACCGGACGAACCGACAGTCGGCACACCGATCGCGGCGAGCAGTTCGAGGAGCGAACCGTCTTCACCACTGGATCCATGCAGTGCGGGGAATACGACGTCGGGCCGCTCGTTCACGAGGAACGGGAGCAGGCCGGCGTCGGGATCGCGGAGCACGACGCGGTGACCCGCGGCGATGAGCGCGTCGGCCACTCGGCGCCCTGAACGAAGGGAGACGTCTCGTTCGTGCGAGATGCCTCCGGCAAGCACGACGACGTAGAGACCGGAAGAATCGCTCATGATCAGGTGTTTCTCCACTACTTCAGGTCGGACGGCGGTGCGGAGTCGTAACCCGCACTCGGTGGCAGTTGGAGCGGACCCGTGCCCGCGAAGGTGTCGAGCAGGTCGAGCTCACCGTTGATCACGGTCGCGAGGCGACGGATGCCGAGCCGGATCGCATCGGGCGTCGGATAGCAGAAGGACAGGCGCATGGCATGCCGTCCGCGACCGTCGGCGAAGAATGCCGTGCCGGGCGTATACGCCACGAGCTCCTTCACTGCGCGCGGCAGCATCTGCTTCGAGTCGAGCACGTCGGGCATCGTGACCCAGACGTAGAACCCACCGTTCGGGTTGGTCCAGTTGAGCTGCGGCAGGTACTCCCCCAGCGCCTCGATCATCGCGTCCTTCCGCTCGCGGTACACGCCGCGGAAGGTGTCGATCTGCGCGCGCCAATCGGCGGTGGCCAGGTACTCGGACACCACCATCTGGCTGAACGAGCTCGGCGACAGGATCGCGGACTCCGCCGCGAGGATGAGTTTCTCGCGGATGGCGTGCGGTGCGAGCGCCCATCCGACCCGGAACCCGGGCGCGAGCGTCTTCGAGAACGAGCCGAGGTAGATGACGCCCTCGGGGTCGAGCGAGCGCAGGGCATTCGGCGCGGGCTCGTCGAAGTGCAGCAGACCGTAGGGGTTGTCTTCGAGCACGAGGATCTCGTTCGAGCGGCAGATCTCGAGGATCTCGGGCCGCCGTTCGGCGGAGAGCGTGACGCCGGCCGGATTGTGGAAGTTCGGGATCGTGTAGAGGAACTTGATGCGACGGCCCTGGCCGCGGAGCGCCGCGATCGTCTGCCGCAGCGCCTCGGGGATCAGCCCGTGCTCGTCGGTCGCGACGTGGGCGACGTTCGCCTGGTACGAACGGAAGATGCCGAGCGCGCCGACGTAGCTCGGCGACTCGGCGAGGATCACGTCTCCGGGATCGATGAAGAGCTTCGCGACGAGGTCGAGCGCCTGCTGCGAGCCGGTCGCCGTCACGACGTTGTCAACGCTGCCGTGGATGCCCTCGATCGCCATCACGTCGAGGATCTGCTCGCGCAGTTCGGGAATCCCCTGACCAGAGCCGTATTGCAGCGCAACGGCACCGCGTTCGCGCATGACCTTCTCCATCGAGGAGGTGATGAGCTCGTGCGGCAGCGCCGAGACGTACGGCATGCCGCCGGCCAGCGAGACGACCTCGGGTCGCGAGGCGACGGCGAACAGGGCTCGGACTTCGGAGGCGGCCAGCCCGGCGGCTCGCTCGGCGTAATTCGCGTACCAAGGGTCGAGATTGTTGCCGGTCCGCTGGGGGACGCCGTCAGATGTCACTGCGCTGCTTCCGTTCTGTTCAGGGTTTCCATGGTAGTTGCTGGGTTCCGGGCGGTCGTTCGGGGTCGCGCGCCTGCGACATCCGCTCCTTCTGGGTGTCGGGCCCGGAGACGCGAAAGACCCGCCCGGCTTTCGCCGGACGGGTCTGGAGTTCGACCGCCGACTACGAGATGTAGGCGGCGAGGTCGGCCTCGAGTGCGGGCTTCGGCTTGGCGCCGATGACGGTCTTGACGACCTCGCCCTTCTCGAAGACCTTGAACGCGGGAATCGCGGTGATCTGGTACTTCATCGCGAGGCCGGGGTTCTCATCGACGTTGAGCTTGACGATGTCGAGCTTGTCGGCGTGCTCCGTCGCGATCTGGTCGAGGATCGGGCTGACGGCGCGGCACGGGCCGCACCACTCGGCCCAGAAGTCCACGAGCACGGCCTTCTCGTTGTTGAGGACCTCCTGCTCGAAGGTGGCCTCGGTCACTGCACGTGCAGTCATTGCGTTCTCCTTTTGGTGGAAATCAGAAGTTCAGGGAAGAGGAGGGAAGGACTGAGTCCGGGATGCCCCGGGCCTCAGTTCACCGCGGCGAACTCGGCCTCGGCGACCGAGAAGTCCGTTCCGGCCTCAGGCGTTTTTGGGAGCGCTGCGAGGTAGTGCTCGGCGTCGAGTGCTGCGACCGTGCCCGAACCCGCTGCGGTGACCGCCTGGCGGTAGTGCGGGTCGATGACGTCACCGGCAGCGAACACGCCGGGGATGTTGGTCTTCGACGTGCGCCCGTCGACGGCGATGGTGCCCTCGCTCGTGAGGTCGAGCTTGCCGTGCACGAGGTGCGTGCGCGGGTCGTTGCCGATCGCGACGAAGAGGCCGTCGAGTTCGAGGTCGCGCTCCTCGCCCGTCACGGTGTCGCGCAGGGTGACACCGGTCACGGCGGTTTCACCGAGCAGTCGGGCCACCTCTGCGTTCCAGATGAACTCGATCTTCTCGTTGTCGAAGGCGCGCTGCTGCATGATCTTCGACGCCTTGAGAGTGTCGCGACGGTGGATCACGTAGACCTTGTCGGCGAAGCGGGTGAGGAACGTCGCCTCCTCCATGGCCGAGTCGCCGCCGCCGACGACGGCGATCGTCTTCTGGCGGAAGAAGAATCCGTCGCACGTCGCGCACCACGACAGCCCGTGGCCCGAGAGCACCTCTTCTTCGGGAAGGCCGAGCTTGCGGTACGCCGAACCGGTCGCGTAGATGATCGCGGATGCCTCGTGCTCGTCGCCGTTGCCCAGCTTGACGCGCTTGACCGGGCCGTCGAGTTCGAGCTCGACGACGTCGTCGTAGACGACCTCGGTGCCGAATCGCTCGGCCTGCTCCTGGAGCTTCGTCATCAGGTCGGGGCCCATGATGCCCTCGGGGAAGCCGGGGAAGTTCTCGACCTCTGTCGTGTTCATCAGCTCGCCGCCGATCTCGACCGAACTCGCGATGAGCAGTGGTTTCAGCTGCGCGCGAGCGGCGTAGATCGCAGCCGTGAAACCGGCCGGTCCAGAACCGATGATGATGATGTCGCGCAAGCCCGCTCCCGTCGTTGCTGGTGATTCGCAGCATTCAACGAATCGGATGCCACGAGATGCTCAACACAGTCTAAGCGGCGACTATTCCGCGGGAGCTGCGCGATCCAGCGTGTGACGGATGCCGGGTGCTCAGCGGCGCCGGAGCTTGACGATGATCGCCTCCGCGAAGCCGCGGAACTCGGGCACGCGTGCGAACCAGAGCGTGGCGAAGTAGAGGAGCGACATCGCCGTGCCGATCACGATCATCGACACGATCGCTCCGGCACGCGTCGCGAGCGCGAAACCGCCTTCGGTGGTTCCGCCGAGCAGCACGAGGATTCCGATGCCGACCGCGACGGGAACGACCGCAGCGGCAAGGTACCGCAGGTACGAGGCGAGGACGTGCCGCAGGTCGATGCCGCGCAGCTTGCGCCGCAGGAGCAGTGCCGCGAGCACGAGTTGCGCCGTACCGGCGATCGTCGTCGTGAGCGCGATCGCGACGGCGATCTGCGAGGTCGGCAGAGTGCCGGCGTAGAGCGCGCCGCCGGTGAAGAGCACGACCTGGAAGAGCGTGAAGAAGAAGGGGGTCCTGGTGTCGTTGAGCGCGTAGAACGTGCGCTGCACGACGAACAGTGCCGAGAAGCCGATCAACCCGATGAGGTACGCGATCACGATGTTGCCGAACGCGGCGATGCTCTCCAGATCTCCCAGGCCATAGACCGCGCCGAACGGGTAGGCGACGACCATGATGACCGCAGCGGCGATCACGATGATCGAGCCGATGCCGCGCAAGGCGCTCGAGAGGTCGGCTCGCACCCGGTCGGTGTCTGCAGCGGCAGCGTGCTCGCTCAGGCGGGTGAAGTAGGCCGTCGCGATCGAGACAGTGATCACCGAGTGCGGCAGCATGAAGATGAGCCATGCGTTGTTGAGGGCGGCGACGGACGGATCGCCCGTGTCGGCTGCGTCGCCGCTGACGCCGGTCTCGACGATGCCGGCGAACGTCGTGAGCAACAGCATGCCGAAGGTCCAGCCCGCGATCTTCCCGGCGGCGCCGAGGCCCACGCCTCGCCAGCCGAAGTCGGGGCGGAACCGCAGGCCGATGCGCTTCCAGAACCAGAAGAGCGTGAAGGCCTGCAGGGCGACTCCGAGCGTCGTGGCACCGGCGAGGAGGGCGATCATGCCGCCCGTCCACTCGGACGGGGCCCGCGCGCCGGTCGGGTCGGCCCCGAAGATGAACGCGAAGACCAGCATTCCGGCGATGCCGACGAGGTTGTTGATGACCGGCACCCAGGTGAACGGACCGAACGAGCGACGGGCGTTCAGCACTTCGCCGAGCACGGAGTAGAGCCCGTAGAAGAAGATCTGCGGCAGTGACCAGAAGGCGAACAGGGTCGCGAGTTGGCGCGTCTCATCGTCGAGCCTCGGACCGTACAGGAGTGTGAGCAGTGGCGCGGCCAGCGTGGCGATGATCGCGACGCCCGCGAGCATCACCAGCGCGACGGTGACGAGCTTGTTGATGTACCGTTCACCGCCGTCGGGCGAGCGGCTCGCCCGGACGATCTGCGGAACGAGCACCGCCGACAGCACGCCGCCGCCGACGATGGCGTAGATGGTGTTCGGCAGTTGCGTCGCGATCGCGAAGGCGTTGGCACCGGAACCGACCATGCCGATCGTGGCGGTCAGCACGATCGTCTTCACGAACCCGAGGATGCGGGAGACGATCGTGCCCGAGGCGAGGAAGGCGCTCGCGCGTCCGATACGGTCTTCAGCCATCGCGGCGCTCGTCTCCCGGTTCGTCGGTCGTGGGTTCGCCTGCAGGCGTCTCGTCGGCGGCCTCGACCGGCGCGCCGGCATCCGCTGCGCCTGAGGTGTCCGTCACCTCAGAGGTGTCGGCCGCGTCGGACGCATTCGTCTCGGCGACGGCATCCGTCTCGCTCGCTGCAGCGGTCGCGGCGGCCTCGGCCCGCTTCTTGCGGTGGCGACGGATGTTGCGCCAGATGCCGACGCCGAAGAAGACGACGACGATGGCGCCGAGGATGGCGGCGCCGAGGCCTTCCCAGTCGGCCTGCACGTTGACGGGGATCGAGACGGGGCTGCCGACCGGCACGCCCTCGGGTGAGCTCAGTGACACGGTGAGCGTGACTTCGCCGTTGCCGATGCCGGCTGCCACGGGCACCTTCACGGTGCTCCGCGACTCGGGGTCGACCGTGACGGTGACCTGGTCCTCGACGACCAGGCGGCCGTTCGACGGCGTGACGTCGACGACGACGGTGACGGGGTAGGGCAGCGCGTTCAGGATCGTCGTGGGCACGCCCGTCTCGGACGACACCACGTTGATGGGGCTGCTGGGGATGATCGAGACCGCATCGAGCGTTCGGCGCTGAGCGACGAGCCACTCGCCGACTGCGGCGTCCCAGGCGGGGCGATCGTCGAGCCAGTCGACGTCGAGCAGGGCGAGGACGTCGCGGCGCGTGGGACCCGTGAGCTCACGGGGATCGTCGAGCACCGTCGCGAAGGCCGTCAGGTTCGCGTCGGTGCGGACGATGCGACTGACGTTGTCGATGCGCTGGCGGTCTTCGGGTTCGTCGACGAGTTCGCGGGCCACCGGAGGGGCTCCGATGGCTTCGGTGAGCGACGCGGCAGCCACGCGCGGGTTGTCAGCGAGTGCGTCGAGGGTGGCGGCGACCCGTGCCGACTGCGCCCCGGCGCCGCGATCGAGCGTCGCGAGCAACGCGACGGGCTGGTCGCCGCTGCCGTCGAGCAGCGCGAGTTCGGCGCCGAGTTGGCCCGCCGCAGCGCGCCACTCCGTGTCGCTCAGGGCCTCGGATGCCGCGCGGAGCGGCGGCGTGAGCCGTGCATCTGCCACGACGGCGGTCGAGCCGTCGACGCTCGAGGCCGAGTTGGCCCACTGCTCGCCGGCAACGACGTTGCCCGGGGCGAGGATCGAAGTCGTCAGCCCCGCGGTGGCGAGGAATGCGAGATCCCCGGCGGCGACCGTGTCGTCGGCGGGCCAGCCGATGTCGGTTCGGGTATACGGCCACTCGAGGAGTTCCTCGGTCGACGGCACTTCACCCGTCGGCGGTTCGGTCGGCACCGGAGTGGCGGTCGGGTCGGTGTCGTCGGGCGCCGTCGTGCCGGCTTCGTCGGTGCCGTCGGTTTCATCGGCTTCGTCGCCTCCGGCGTCGGCGCCTCCCGCGAAGTCCGCCGGATCGAGCTCGTCGGAGAACGACGTCGGAGCGAGCAGAGCGGGCAGGCCGAGCTGCGCCTGCGCCGCGACATCCGCATCTGCATACGCGAGAGGGAATATCTCGTTGGGGAGCGCCGCAAGGCGCTCGAGCCATGCGGAGGCGGTGCTCGGCGCGGAGGTGCCGAGCGTGCGGATCGACGCGATGATGCGCGGGTCGATGCCGATCGCGACGGGGTGGCCCTCGACGGCGTCGAGCTGGCGGGACAGGAGGCCGGACGGCGAGGTCCATGCGGCGAGGTCGTCTGCTCCGAGCAGGCCGGTCGCGGATGCCGGCACCGTCACGGGAACCGCGACTGCGATCGCCGTCGGGCCGGTGGTCGGTGCTGCCGTGCTGGCGAAGGCGTCGGTGGCGGATGCGATGAGCGTGCCGTCGACGTGCAGCTCCACGCCGAGTCCGAGCACCGGTGACCCGTCGATCTCGTCGACGGCAGCCGGCGGCAGCGTGATCGACACGACCTCGACCGCGCCGGCGGCGATCATCGAGGACTCGACCTCGGCGACCTCGACGCCGTCGATGGCGGTCGCCTCAGTCGCGGCGGCGTCGGCCGCTGAAGCGTCGGGGCCGGGCGCCTGGGCGAGCCACGCATCGAGCTCGGCCGTGTCGTCGATCTCAGTCGCCGATCGGAAGAGTTGCAGGGCGCCCGCCGGGATGGGGTCCGCCGTGGCGTTCTCGACCTCGATCTCGAGGCCGATGGGCGCGTCGGGCGCGATGCTCGTCGCCACCGTCGGCGCGACGCGCAGCACGACGCCGGAGCCGGAGTCGGAGCGCGACTCGGCCGACGCGGCACGGGTCCCGGTTGTCACCGCCGCCGATGCGCCGGTGACCGCTGCATTCGCAGCGAGCGGGGCGGATGCCAGCAGCGCGACCGTCGCGGCCGTGGCGATCGCCGAACCGAAGGCCGTGAAGCCGCGTCGGTGGAACCGGTTCGCGTGCGCCGTCGACGCGGGCCGCCGGGCGCTCTCCGTCGATTCGACCCGTGAGCACCGGCGGCGCGCAGGGTTCGACTCGGGCACCATGCTGGCGATTCTACGGCGTGGCACCCGGGCATCTGCTCGGCATCCACAGGCGCTTCGGGTTGCGTGCGGGCCGAGGCATCCGTCGCGCGGCGCTTAACATAGGGGCATGCAGAGTGTCGCGACAGCCCTCGACCGGCTGGGCGAGCTGGCGGCTTCGCCGACCGTCTCGCGACTCGCGGCGGCGTTCGAGGCGGCGGGGCACGAGATCGCCCTCGTCGGCGGGCCGGTGCGCGACGCCTTCCTCGGACGGCCCGTCAACGACCTCGACTTCACGACGGATGCCACGCCCGACGAGATCCTCGCGATCGTCAAGCCCATCGCCGAGGCCCATTGGGACATCGGCCGCGCCTTCGGCACGATCGGCGCGAAGATCGCCGGCGAGACCGTCGAGATCACGACGTACCGTGCCGACGCCTACGACGGTGCGTCACGCAAACCCGAGGTCGTGTTCGGCTCGAGCCTCGAAGACGACCTCACCCGACGCGACTTCACGGTCAACGCCCTCGCGCTGCGCCTGCCGAAGCTCGAACTCGTCGACCCGTCGGGCGGCGTGGAGGACCTCGTGGCACAGGTGCTGCGCACCCCGGCCGCCCCCGAGCAGTCGTTCGGCGACGACCCGCTGCGGATGCTGCGCGCCGCGCGCTTCGCCGCCCAGCTCGGCTTCACGGTCGAGCCGGCCACAGAGCAGGCGATGACCGACCTCGCCGCCGAGATCGACCGCATCTCGGCCGAGCGCGTGCGCGACGAGCTGACGAAGCTGCTCCTGTCGCGGACCCCGCGCAGCGGCATCCGACTGCTCGTCGAATCGGGCCTCGCCGAACGCGTGCTGCCCGAGCTGCCCGCGCTCTCGCTCGAGCGCGACGAGCACCACCGCCACAAGGACGTCTACGAGCACAGCCTCACCGTGCTCGACCAGGCGATCGACTACGAGATCGAGCGCGGCGTGCTCGACTCCCCCGACCTCATCGTGCGCCTCGCGGCGCTGCTGCACGACATCGGCAAGCCCGCCACCCGGCGCTTCGAGGCGGGCGGTGCCGTCAGCTTCCACCACCACGACGTCGTCGGCGCCAAGCTCGCCCGCAAGCGCCTGCGCGCCCTGCGCTTCGACAACGACACGATCGCCGCGGTCTCGCGGCTCATCGAGCTGCACCTGCGGTTCTTCGGGTACACGGATGGCGCGTGGAGCGACTCGGCCGTGCGCCGCTACGTGCGCGACGCCGGCGACCAGCTCGAGCGGCTCCACATCCTCGCCCGTGCCGACGTCACGACCCGCAATCGGCGCAAGGCCGACCAGCTCGCCTTCGCCTACGACGACCTCGAGGAGCGCATCGCCGTGCTCGCCGAGGAGGAGGAACTCGCCGCGGTGCGCCCCGAGCTCGACGGCGCCGACATCATGCGGCTGCTCGGCGTCGCGCCCGGCCCCGTCGTCGGCGAGGCCTACCGGTACCTGCTCGAGGTGCGCCTCGACGAGGGCCCCATCGGCCCGGATGCCGCGACTGAGCGACTGCTCGCCTGGTGGGCGTCGCGCGACGCCTGACGCCGGGTTTGTGCACAGGCGCGCGGAGCGGGAATCCGGAGTCGTTATGATCGGCGCGGACGACACCGCACCGACCTCCGGGGGAACACACGCATGACCATGACGACGACCGACCGCGCCCATCTCTCCACCTACACGAAGTCGAGGGTTCGCCGCCACATCGTCTGGGCCGTGCTGCTCGTGTTCGGCATCTGGATCTGGTCGACGACCTTCGTCGGCCCGGTCATCGCGCAGGCGACCGAGCACACCGAGCAGGTCGCTGCCGTCGCGGTCGAGGAGACGACGATCCTGCAGACGCAGGGCTCGCGTCGGAACCGTCACATGGAGAACGTGCGCGCGCTCGTCGTCGAGTTCGAATACGGAGGTCAGCAGTACCGCGAGACGCTCTCGACCGATGACGAGCAACTCGGCGATGTGACGGTCTACCTCAACACCAGCACCGATCGCGCCTCGTTCGATGCACCCGAGCCCATCGGCTTCTGGGGCTGGTTCTGGGGCATCGCGGGCGGACTCGTGCTCGCGGGCGGCGTCATCGCGCTCGTTCGCTCGATCGCGGGCACCGTTCGGCTGTCGCGGTTCGACCCGTCGACGCGAGCGCCCGAGTTCGCAGCCGATGTCACCGGTGCGACCGTGCGCGTCGTCAACCAGAAGAAGGCCGCGACGCCGAAGAACACCGAGATCGACATCACCGCGGTGGCCGCGTCGGCGACCGAGGGGATCCCCGTCGGCACCGAACTCGTGCTGACGGCGAAGGCCGCTGCCGCGCCCGGCGTGCCGCAGGCAGGCAGCCGGCTCGAGGGCATGTTCGTGAAGCCGGGCGCGAAGAGCGGCCTCGCGGTCGTTCGCTTCGGCGCGGATGCCCCGTGGTGGCCGGTCTCCGCCGGCGAGAAGGCGCCCGAGGTCTGAGGCACCGGAGGCCCGAGGCCGGAGTTCGACGACCGGGCCTGGGCCTGACGCCCGGCCCGATGCCATCCCGGGGCCGAATGGCGCGGGTGCGGGGCATCCGCTATGCTGTCTAGGTTGCCCGTGTGCCGCGAATGTGCGGCCTCCATGGCGTGACGTATGCACAACCCTCCTGCTGCAGAGATCCTGTAGCCGTTTGAGTCCGAAGGAGGTGGGTTAGTCATGCACCAATACGAGCTGATGGTTATCCTCGATCCCGAGATCGATGAGCGCACCGTTGCTCCCAGCCTTGACAAGTTCCTCAACGTCATCCGTAATGATGGCGGCACCGTCGACAAGGTCGACATCTGGGGACGTCGTCGTCTGGCGTACGAGATCAACAAGAAGAACGAGGGCATCTACGCCGTCGTCGACTTCACCGCCGAGTCCAAGACCACCGATGAGCTCGACCGCCAGCTGAACCTCAGCGAGGCCGTCATGCGCACCAAGGTCCTCCGCGCCGAAGAGGCGATCGCACAGGTCGCCGCTCACGCGAAGGCCCAGGAGGCGAAGGCCGCGAAGAAGGCCGCCGCTCAGGCGAAGGCCGGCGCGAAGGCTGCAGCTCCTGCTGCCGCTGTCGCCGCCGCTCCCGCCGCTGCGGTCGCCGCCGCTCCCGCCACGGCCAAGAAGGACGACTAGTCCTCATGGCCGGCGAGACCATCATCACCGTGGTGGGCAACCTCACTGCAGATCCCGAGCTGCGTTACACGCAGAACGGCCTCGCGGTTGCCAACTTCACCATCGCTTCCACTCCTCGTACGTTCGACCGTCAGGCGAACGAGTGGAAGGACGGCGAAGCGCTGTTCCTGCGCGCGAGCGTCTGGCGTGAATTCGCCGAGCACGTGGCCGGTTCACTCACCAAGGGATCCCGGGTCATCGCTTCCGGGCGTCTCAAGCAGCGTTCCTACGAGACGAAGGAAGGCGAGAAGCGCACCACCATCGAGCTCGAGGTCGATGAAATCGGCCCGAGCCTGCGCTACGCCACCGCGTCCGTGACGCGCGCACAGTCCAACCGTGGTGTCGGCGGCGGCAACAGCTCCTTCGGGGGCGGCGCCGGTGCCGACGAGCCGTGGGCACCCAGCGCTCCCGCAGCAGCCCCTCAGGGCGGCGGCGGCGGAGACGTCTGGAACACCCCCGGTACGAGCTACGGCGACGAGACCCCCTTCTAGGCCCAGGCGCTCCAGTAGCGCAGCGGCCGGTGAACGGATGCCCCAGGCATCCGCTCGCTCGAATCGTTTTCAATAGACAGGAAAGACAATGGCTGGAAAGTCGAGCGGCGATCGCCGCAAGCCGACCCGCGGGAAGGGCGCGAAGAACGCCGCCCCGGCGAAGTCCATCAAGGTCGGTGTCATCGACTACAAGGACGTCGCGACCCTCCGCAAGTTCATCTCCGAGCGTGGAAAGATCCGCGCCCGCCGTATCACCGGTGTCTCCGTGCAGGAGCAGCGCCTGATCGCCCGTGCCGTCAAGAACGCACGCGAGATGGCCCTTCTGCCCTACTCGGGCTCTGGCCGCTAAGGAGCACGACAATGGCTAAGGTAATTCTCACGCACGAGGTCACCGGCCTCGGCACGGCCGGCGACGTCGTCGAGGTCAAGAGCGGTTACGCTCGCAACTACCTCGTCCCCCAGGGCTTCGCTGTGGCGTGGTCGCGCGGTGGCGAGAAGCAGGTCGAGCAGATCAAGGCGGCTCGCGCCGCTCGCGCTCTGCACTCGCTCGAAGACGCACAGGCTGTCAAGGCCAAGCTCGAGTCGACCAAGGTCAAGCTGGCCGTCAAGGCCGGCCAGGGCGGTCGCCTCTTCGGCTCCGTCAAGACCTCGGATGTCGCGGCTGCCGTCGCGACCGCCGGTCTCGGCGAGCTCGACAAGCGCAAGATCGAGATCACGACCCCCATCAAGGCGGTCGGCGACCACGAGGCGACGGTTCGTCTGCACGACGAGCTCTCGGCGACGATCACCCTTCAGGTGGTTGCCGCGAAGTAACTCGCGACGCACCACGAGAACGGCGGTTCGGGCTTCGGCCCGGCCGCCGTTTTCGCGTTCTCCCCGTACACCCGCGGCGGTGGTGCGCGCAAGTCGAGATCAATGTTCGCTGTGATGGTTGTACACAGGTGGACACACATGTGGAGTGCGCTTCCAAAGAAGTTTTCCCCCACAGGTGTGAGTAGATAAAATCGCAGGTCAGATCGAAATTCAACCCATGTAATTCACCGAGTTTCCACAGTTATCCACAGGCGTAGTGCACACATTCCACGGCGTTTCGCCCAGATTGTCCCCAGAGTTATCCACAGGCTGGGTTGTGTGTGTGCACAGGCTTCCCTATCGTGAAGCAGCGTCCATTCCACCCCTTCTGACATCCTGCTCGGCCCGCCATGTCGGCGGCCTCCGGGACACTGGGTCGTGGGCGCGGGTCGCTCGCCCGTCCGAGCCGAACCGGAGGTCATGAACTTGTCGATCGCGCACATCGGGCTCGCTGAACCGGCTGACGACGGTGACGCCCGACGGGGCGAACGCGTTCCTCCCCACGACCTCCTCGCCGAGCAGAGCGCGCTCGGCGGCATGATGCTCTCGAAAGACGCCGTCGCCGACGTCATCGAGACCGTTCGCGGCGTCGACTTCTACGTGCCGAAGCACGAGGTCGTCTTCAACGCGATCCTCACCCTCTACTCGCACGGCGAGCCCACCGACGTCATCGCCGTCACCGACGAGCTGACGAAGACCGGCGACCTGCAACGCGCCGGCGGCGTCGAGTACCTGCACACGCTCACGAGCATCGTGCCGACCGCGGCGAACGCCGGCTTCTACTCCTCGATCGTCGCCGAGCGCGCGATGCTGCGCCGCCTCGTCGAGGCCGGCACCCGCATCGTGCAGATGGGTTACCAGGGCGAGGGCGAGGTCACCGACCTCGTCAACAACGCCCAGGCCGAGATCTACGCCGTGACCGGCTCGGTCGAGACCGAAGACTACGTGCCGCTCTCCGAAGCCGTGACGGTCGCCATCGACGAGATCGAGGCCGCCAAGCACACCGACGGCAAGTTCACTGGCGTGCCGACCGGCTTCGCCGACCTCGACGACCTGACCAACGGCTTCCACCCCGGCCAGATGATCATCGTCGCTGCGCGACCCGCCATGGGTAAGTCGACCCTCGCGCTCGACTTCGCGCGGGCCGCGTCGATCACGAACGGCCAGCCGTCGGTCTTCTTCTCACTCGAGATGGGCAAGAGCGAGATCGCGATGCGTCTGCTCAGCGCCGAGGCATCCGTGCCGCTGCAGATGATGCGAAAGGGCACGGTCGACTCGCGCGACTGGACCACGATCGCGGCGACCCGCGGCCGCATCAACGACGCACCGCTCTACATCGACGACTCCCCCAACATGACGCTCGTCGAGATCCGCGCGAAGTGCCGCCGCCTCAAGCAGAAGGTCGGGCTGAAGATGGTCGTCATCGACTACCTCCAGCTCATGACCAGCGGCAAGCGCGTCGAGAGCCGCCAGCAAGAGGTGTCGGAGTTCTCGCGTGCGCTGAAGCTGCTCGCGAAGGAGCTTCAGGTGCCCGTGATCGCGCTGTCGCAGCTGAACCGTGGCCCCGAGCAGCGCGCCGACAAGATGCCCGCCATCAGCGACCTGCGCGAGTCGGGCTCGATCGAGCAGGACGCCGACATGGTGATCCTGCTGCATCGCGAGAGCGCCTACGAGCGCGACAGCCCGCGCGCCGGCGAGGCCGACCTCATCGTGGCCAAGCACCGTAACGGCCCCACTCGCACGATCACCGTCGCGTTCCACGGCCACTTCTCGCGCTTCGCGGACATGGTGCAGGGGTAGCGGCACGCTTGTAGGTTCTCGCGCAACCTGTCCTTTTCTCGATGACTGGTCACGCACTTGGCACATTGACAAGTCGATGAGAATCGAAGCCTCTGACCCGGGGTGTTGCTCGCGTCACCGCCCCCGTCGCCGTCACGCGACCGTGCGCGCTGGCGCTCCGCCGCGATGCGTCACCGTCACACGACCGCGCGTGCCCTGGCGCTCAGCCGCGCGAACGCGCAATCCGCGCCTCCGAGGAGCGAACCACCCTCGCGCACGGCCTGCTGCCACGCGTCGAGCACGTCGTGGCGGTCCATCGCCATGACCGCCTCCCACGGATCGTCCTCCTCGATGGGAACGCCGCCCATGCCCCATCGCGCCGCCTCGTACAGGAGCGGGATCGCCGCGATGCCGCGCTCCGTCGCCGAGTAGGTGACCTTGCGAGCATCCGTCTCGCTCGGGGTGCGCACAATGATTCCGCTGCGCTCGAGTCGGGCGAGGCGGTCGGCGAGCACGCTCGGACCGATGCGCTCCTCGGACCGAAGGAACTCCCCGAAGGTGTGCTTGCCGAGTGTGAGCAGGTCGCGCATGATCAGCAGCGACCAGCTGTCGCCGAAGGTCTCCACGGTGAAGTTGGTCGGGCAGGTAGACCGCCCTTCAGCTCGCTTCATGCGTCGAGTCTACGGCATTGACTTTGATCATCATAGTGATCTACGCTTCGATCATCGAAGTGAAACGGATGCCGCGGCGGCGGCCCGGAGCGGAGGAGTCACGATGAACGACACGACCCAGCACGAGACGCACGATCTCGTCGTGAGCCGCGACATCCCCGCCCCCATCGAGGCGGCCTGGAAGTCGTGGACCGAACCCGACCGCGTGCTTCGCTGGTGGGGCCCGAACGGCTTCACCTGCACGGTCGCCGAGCTCGACGTGCGCGTCGGCGGCACGTCCCTCGTGTGCATGAGCGCCCCCGACTGGGGGTTCCCGGCGCTGTACAGCACCTGGGCGTATACGCTCGTCGACGCACCGCACCGCCTCGAGTTCATCCACAACATCGCCGACGAGCACGGCACCACGATCGACCCCGCGACCATCGGGGCCGCGGGCATCCCGCGCGACGTGCGGCACGTCATCACGTTCGAGCCGATCGGCGACGACGTGACGCGACTCACCGTCACCGAACTCGGCTACATCGACCCCGAACAGCTCGCGCTCTCGAAGAAGGGCCTCGAGGAGTCCCTCGGCAAGCTCGTCGCGATCTACGTGTGAGCCCAGCCGCCCCGGACGTCGCGGCATCCACGAGGCGTGGCGCCGTCGGGAGGCTGGCGCAACTCAACGCTGAGCACCGTGGGCGGAGCGTCCGGGTGCTGCTCCACGTCGATCCGTCTGACTCCGCACTCGGCGCATCGCACGTAAAGAACCCGACCCTCTGATGTGGAGTGCGCCGACTCGACGATCCACCCATGCTCATGACCCGTGAGCAGTTTGTTCGATGCCGGGACCGCGACATCCGTGCTCACTCCGCTCGTTCTGCCCCCCGCGGGCGCCCTCATGTCCATGCTCCGAGCCTGCCGTGTTCGCCCGCTCGTCGGCAGCCCCCGGCCGACCGATGCGCGCAGCCCTCCAGCCGACCGATGCGCGCATCCACCGGTCGGCGGATCCGCCGTCCCGGACAAATGCAGTGGGATTCGGCGCCATAGGGACATCTCGGCGTGGACCCACACAACAGCGTTCCTCCTGCAGGTTCCGCCAGAAGATGTGAGTCAGGTCGGCAACGCTGTGCGTCGCTGAGCGGTGACGAGATACTGCGGCTGGGTCGCGTCGTACGTGGACCCTGCGAGATCGAGACCTGCGGCCGCGACATCGGCGAGGAGTTCCTCGTGGCGGAAGGGCCACATCGGCAGCAGTTCGGTCGTCACCTGCAGCTGGTCACCATCCTCGAGCGCTGCCACGGAGATCTGGAGGTGGTGTTCGGCGTCCCATGAAGGCGGCACCTGCCAGGAGTACGCCACCACTGCCTTGCGGCCGGCACGTTCCACGAGCCGGTCCCAGACGTCCAGCCTGCTGCCTGCCGAGCGGATCTGCTCCCAGTTGCGGGAGGTCAGTGCCAACACCCCACCCGTCGCCAACACGAATGCCATGCCGTCGAGTGCGGCGCTCCGGCCACTGCGTCCGACCGCGTGCGCGAGCGAGTTCCCAACGCAGAACACAGCGTCGAACCGGTCCTGCCAGCCTTGATCGGGTAGCTGGTCCCAGCGGCATACCCGCGTCGACACCTCGACCTCGTGAGCGCGAGCCAGCGCCTCGGTCCGCTCGACCATCGCAGGGCTGGCATCGCACGCGGTGACCCGGAACCCGGCCTCAGCCAGCCCCACCGCCAGCAACCCGATCCCGCAGGCGCAGTCCAAGACCTGTGCCCCCGGGGCGAGCCCAGCCGTCACCATCTCGAACCCCTGCGCGTTGCCCGCCGGGGACGCCTTGGCATCCGGTACCAGCCACTCATACACCGACGCCAATGACCCGTACGCGACCTCGCCCACTGTGATCCCTCCCCACGCACATCGTGGCACGCCCATTCCGCGTTCTCCTAGCCGAATGAGTCGAGCGCCTCGCTCACGTCGAGCAGCAACTCGCTCTGCACCCCGTGCCAGAACGCCGAGTCGGGGTCGGGCCAGGTCGAGAGCTTCACGATGACGGAATCCGTCTGCGGATCGAGCCAGAGGTTCTGGCCGTGGATGCCGATTCCGCTCACGTTGCCGCGTTCGTTGCCCATGCACCACCACTGGCGCGTGTACGAACCGTTGGGGAACGCCGTGGTGAAACCCTCGTACGTCATCGCCTCGCGGTCACCGCCGTCGAGGACCGCGCTCGCCCACTCCTCCGACACGACCCGGCCCCCGGGGGCGAGCCCGCCATCGAGCATGAGTCGGCCGACCCGTGCAAGGTCACGCGCCGTGCACGAGACTCCGCCGTTCGCGAAGCCGAAGCCGGCCGTGTCCACGGTGATCGTGGCGTCCTGATCGGCGTCGAGTTTCGACCAGAGGTGGACCGACAGTGCGTCGCTGTAGCGCAGACCTGTGACCCGCTCGATGACCCAGGCGAGTACGTCGGTATTCGCCGAGCAGTACTGGAACTCACCCACCGAACCGCTGCCACGGAGCGTCGTGAGGAATGAGTACGTGTCGTCCGGGTCATCGGCGCATCGGGCACGCCAGCCCGCTGCGCGGTCATGCGCCTGCACCTCGGCGGCCGGATTCGTGTAGTCCTCGTCGTAGTCGATGGCGATCTGCATGTCGAGCACGTGCCGGACGCTCGGCCCGTCGTAGACCGAGCCGGCGAGCTCGGGAACGTAGTCGGTCACCGGCCGCTCGGGGTCGATGCGGCTCTCGTCGATGAGCGCGCCGACGACGAGCCCGCAGAGCGACTTCGAGACACTCATCACGAGGTGGAGAGCGTCCGGAGCAAAGCCCGGCCGGTAGTACTCCGCAAGCACCTCTTCGCCGCGCAACACGAGGAACGCATCGGTGAAACTCTGCTCGAGCCGCGCCTCCAGATCTGGCAGTGCGGGCGTCAGCGCGTCGAGCCGCACCGTGGCGTCGGCCGGCACGGCCGGCACGTTGCGTGCGACGGTCGCGGTCGGCACCAGCTCACCGAGGTGCGCGAATGCCCAGCGATTGTCCGGGGCATCCTGCCAGGTGGCGAGACTCGGTCGGCCGGCGGCGGCGCCGGGATATCGGCTGGGGTGGGGGCCGGTCACGCGGTCCGCCTGAATCGAGCCGTTCGCGGCATCCGGGTCGCCAGAGCCATCCGCGTCGCTCATCGGAGTGCGCTCCGTCCGAGTGAGGTCTTCGAGAGACCGAGGTAGACCCCCGCGGCCACGATCATGCCGGCCGGCACCGAGAGGTCGATGTATCCCATCGCTTCGGAGATCGGACCTGACCAGATGTCGGTCGACAAGCAGAGCGCGGTGGCGAGCCCACCGATCACGACAGCGCAGATGCCGGGGATGCTCCAGCCGCCCGTGTACCAGAACGGCCCACCGCGATCCTCATCGAAGAGCGCGTATCCGTCGTAGCGGTTGCGGCGCACGATGATGTCGGTCGTGAAGATCGCCATCGCAGGGGCCGAGACGATCACGAGGAACTGCAGCATGAGGTTCACCGCGTCGAGCAGGTTCGTCGACATCACCAGGTAGAGCGTGAGGGCGGTACCGATGGCGCCCACGACGATGGCGGAGGGTATACGGCGGATCGGTACGCCGACCGCCTGCAGGGCCATGCTGGACGTGTAGGTGGTCATGCCGTTCAGGGCGACGGTGTTCACGATGACCCCCAGGATGAAGATCGGGCCGAGCCATCCCGGCAGCAGGTCGAGCAGGGCCGTCTCGATGCCGGCGGCCATCGCCGTATCGCTGACGGCGGTGGCCAGTAGGGCGCCGACGATCGTGAAGAAGATGCAGGGCAGGGCGCCACCGAGGGCGGTCGCGGCGATGATGTGCGAGGGCCTCGTCGAGCGCGGCAGGTAGCGTGCGATGTCGGGGCTGTTGGCATACGAGAGCGGCGTCGAGGCGAGGATCGTGAAGCCGATCGTCATCGCCGACCAGAGCGGTACGCCGTCGAGCGGCTCCGCCGCCCGGTAGCTCCAGTCGACGTGAGGCAGGATGAATGCGGTCACGGCCAGGAAGACCACGAGCAGCACGATGGTGATCACCGAGTAGCTCTTGATGATGAGCGCATGCCCGTAGACCGCGACGAGCACCGTGATCGCCGACACGACGACTGTGACGACCACAGGCCCCAGTACTGGGTCGGTGAGCCCCGACCGGGCGAGCAGGTCCGCCCCCATGAAGGAGGACGCCAGCCAGTTGAGGGCGAGGAAGACCGCCGAGATGAGCCAGCCCGTGAACGCGACGACGAGCTTGTTGCCGATGACGCCGTACAGCGCGCGGGTGATCACCGAGCCGGAGGTTCCGGCGGCGGGACCGGCGATCGCGAGGATGCCGGGGAACACCCACGGCAGCGAGGCGGCGACGATGACGAGGATCGCCTGCCAGAGCTCGAGGCCGAGCAGGATCATCGTCGCGCCGATGGTGAAGTTCAATACGCTGACGTTGGGTGCGGCCCACACCCAGAACAGATCGCGGGCCCGGCCGTGCCGGTCGGACGGGCTCACCAGCTCGATGCCTCGCGTCTCGGGGCGGCTTGCGGTGTCGACGAAGGCCGGCGACGTTGCCGGGTCGGTGCTGGTTGGCACGAGGATCCTCTCGGAGTTCTGGAGCCCGGTGACGTCGATCGTCCAAGGCGTCACCGCTATTGGTCGGTTGACCAATTGGCTATTGGTCGCTCATCCAATAACATGAGCCGCATGATGTCAAGTGCTCCGGTTGTGCGCTCGCGAAAGCGACCCAGCGAGCGCCGAGCCGAGATCGTGCGCGAAGCCGCCGCGGTAGCGCTCGCCGATGGGCTCGAGCGCATCACCCTCCGCGCCGTCGCCGAGCGACTCGGCGTTCGGCCGGGCCTGATCACCCACTACTTCCCAGTCGCCGAAGACCTCGTCATCGCCGCGTTCGTGCAGGCCGTCGCAGATGAGCGCGACGCGATGGTGCCCGAGCACGGCGCGCCGCTCGAGCGACTCGCGCGAATGGTCGAGCACGTCGAGAGCGCCGAGGGTCGCGACATCGCCAGGCTCTGGCTGAATGCGCGTCACCTCTGCCGGTTCACTCCCGCTCTCGCCGCCGCGCTCGTCGAACAGGAGGCAC
Organism: Agromyces cerinus; assembly: GCF_016907835.1. Classification (NCBI taxonomy): domain Bacteria; kingdom Bacillati; phylum Actinomycetota; class Actinomycetes; order Micrococcales; family Microbacteriaceae; genus Agromyces; species Agromyces cerinus. The sequence continues at coordinate 3,452,813 of NZ_JAFBCT010000001.1, forward strand.
TCGACCGCGCGCGATTGCTCGAACTCATCGAGGCCGGCGTCGCGACGGGCGAATTCAGCGCAGATCCGTTCGACGCGTGCATTCGAATTTTCATCGCCGTCGACGGCTACGGAGCCTACGTGAACGACGTCGGCGCCTTCGAGCATGACGCATACACCCGCTTCGTCACCGACGCCACCGAGTGGGCGCTCGGCCTCGATCCCGGGCACCTCAGGTCTGCAATCGCCGAACTGCAACCAAGCTGACGCATCTCGCAGGGCACCGTTCGATGCCGATCGGCCAACGGGCGAGTCGTGTCACTTCCACGAGTACCTGTCACGTACTGGTCATTCCGGCGGTTCAAGTAGCGTGACTGCCATGCCACCGTTCACGGGCCGCAACCAGGTGCGCGCCAACACGCCCCGCAAGGACAGCACTGCGATCGCCTGGACAGTCATCGTCTCGTCGGTGCTCTTGGCGTTGCCGCTCTACGCCGCGACCTGGATCCTCATCTGGATCCCCTTCGGCGCAGTCATCCCACCGCTTGTTGCGCTCGTGCTCACGATTTCCGCTATGGTCGCGATCGGGCGGGAGGCTTCGCGGCCGCGCGTGACTTCGCGGCCGCGCAGATCAGCTGTTGCCTTCCTGTCTCTCATCGCCGCGGCCGGCGTCTGGATCGCCGTGCTCCTGCCGTACTGGCAGACGTCAGACCAGGTTGCCCCGTAGTGGATTTGCTTTTGGGCGGGACGGGCTATTCGACGACGCCGGCCACGGGTAGGAAATTGCCACCTACCGTGGAATCCCGCTCACTCCACCCCGGACAAATGTCGTGGGTTCGGCGCAATGGCGACATCTCCGCGCGGAACCTACACCCGCGGAAGATGACCAATTCCCACGGGCCGTGTCACTTCTCTGTCGCAATGGAGACGAGGACCATGACGATCCACGAAGCACGGCAGGCGCTCGAACGGTACTTCGTCGAACACCCGCCCGCGATCTCGGGCGACAAGCGCACGGGCGCGGTTCGTCGGGAGTTCTACACTCCGAATTTCGCGAAGATCAGCCGCATGACGCTCGTCGACGTGACGGAGTGAGGAACATCGTGCTCGAGACATCCACCCGGTCGTTCATCGCGCGGGCCTGCGCGCTCCCGCCGGTGTCGCTCGCCGCGGCCTTCGAGCGCGCGGTTTCGCTGCGCCGAGCCGGTGGGAAGGAGGCATCGCGCGCGTTGACGTTGTCTGCGATCGACAATTCGCAGCTCGAGCATGCGGTGCGCGAGGCGCTGCTGCCGCGGGCCGACGAGCTGGATGACTTCCGGCTGGGGCTGCACTCCGACGCCAAGAGTGCAGTAGTGATCGCCGCACGGGCGGTGGAGAAGTCCGCCCAGCTGACGCCCGAGCAATACGCACTGCTCGTCACCCCGTTCGTCGAGGTCGGCCTCGATGTTCCTGCTCGCGCCGGTGAGCAACACGCGCATGGGGACGCCTCCCCGTGCCCTTACCGATCGGACGGAGCGGAATGACCCAACTCGAGCCACCGGGGCGCTACCAGGTGTTCGCCGGTGATCAACTCGCGCTCGAGCTTCGAGAAGAGAGCGGCATCCTGGTCAGCACGTCGTCGCCGCCGCCGTTGCCCGGCACTGCGCCGGTGACGCACCCCTTCGCGACCGCGGTCTTCCGGATGGCTGAGAATGAGGGGGAGTTGGGTGAGCTGCTCCGCGAAGCGGCCGACCTCGACTCCTTTCTCGAGGCGGCTCGTGCCTTCGGATACCGAGTGGAGTCGAGGGAGGATCTCTGATGTCGTTCCTGCCCGACCAGGTCGTCTCTGACCGGCGCGTATCGCGACGTCGGTATCGAGTTCTGACCGGCGCCGCGGCGCGTGGGACGCATGCATGGTGACGATGAATCAAGCAGGCCAGGCGCTCGAACAGTACTTCGTCGTGACGGAGGGAGGAAGATCGTGCTCGAGTCATCCGTCATGACCTCGATACGATCGCACGTATGACTCCGGGGGCGACGAACTGATGCTGGACACCGAGACGACGCGGTTCGTCGATGCGGCGACGGCGCTGCCTGCGGCGGCCCTCGAAGCGGCGTTCGAAAGCCAGCTCGACCTCTTGGGCGAGGGTGGCAATGAGGCGAGCGACGCGGCGGGTCCGTCTGCGAGCGCGAACTCCGAGCTCGATCATCGGATTCGAGCAGCGCTGCTTCCCCGTGCCGACGAACTCGATGAGCATCGAATCGGGCTCCACTCGGATGCTCGGACGGCGATCTCCACGGCGGCGCGCGCGATCGTGACGCGCCGGCGGCTGACCCCCGAGCAGTTCACGGTACTCGTCACCCCGTTCGTCGAACTCGACCTCGACATTCCTGCCCACGCGGGCTGAGCGAACGTGCTCACGAACGTGTCGGAGCAATCGTGCTCCAGGGTCCTCGCGCGAGTGCGGCGCCAGGGTATCCCTGCCCTGATCGTGTGTGTTCTCGCGATCGGGGTATCCGGCTGCAGCCGAGCTCCGAACGAGGCTGAGCTGGCCGGCGCTGCAGAGGCCCGAGATGACGGCCACCGGGCGCTTGCCGGCTTCGACTTCACGGCCCCATCCGGGTTCACTCGCGCCGCGCACCGCACGGTGGATGCGTGCGGTTCGCCGACGAGTGATCGTGACGGCCTGGATGACCGACATGTGGAGGGTTACGAGTGCTTCGCCGTCGAGCGTGTCGTGTACACGCCAGCCGACGACGTCACCGTCGACCTCGATACAGCGATACAGCAGCTCGGCGCAGGGCTTGGTGCCCCTGCAACCGAACGTTGGGACGGCGAGTACTTCGTCAGCGATCGGATCCAGGCCGACGGATACACCGTCCTCGTCGACGTTTCACGCGAGCTCATCGACGAACCCTCGACCGTTGACGACCTTCCGGTACAGGGATGGCTCGCGAACGACGTCGTCCACGAGGATGACGGCGATCTGCTTGATCGACTTCCCGAGTTGGTCGCATCCGGTGAATCAGAGGTCATCGTCGCGACGGTGTCCGTTCGCTACTTCCGAGACGCGCCCGGCGCCCCCGATTAGGAATCGAGCGCATGCGTGCGGGCAGGTGATTTCTCACGCCGGCGACTCTGGTCATGCGGGCCATCCGACGTGGACGAACGTCTTCGTGTCTAGCCGCGCGGGGACATCGCGCGTACCGTCGAGCCATGGCGAAGATCATCGAGAACCTGGCGGAATCGGTGCCCGCGTGGGGCGCGAAGGTGGCATACGGCGAGAAGACCACGGTAGACGGGCGCGAACTCGTGCCCGTGGCACTCGTGGCTTTCGGCTTCGGCGGGGGCGAGGGCTCCGGCGACATGCCGGCATCGGAGAAGACCCCGGCCGGACGAGGTGAGGGAAGCGGTGGCGGTGGTGGTGGCTACTCCGTGCCGATCGGGGCGTACATCGGCGGTCCCGACGGACTGAAGTTCCGCCCCAACACGGTCGCCCTCGCCGTGGTCGCCGTGCCGTTGGTGACCGCGCTCGGTGCAGCGCTTGCCGTCATCGTCGGCGCGGCCCGGTACGCCGGCAGGCACTGACCGACCCCGCGACATCCGAGGTGAGTGACCGACCACCTCGGAGACGACGGCGCGCCCGTCGGGGCGCCCAGCACGGGTTGACCTGTGAGGCCGAGCGCCCTCACAGTGGAACAGTGCAGTGGGCCTTGGCTATCCTCACCGTCGTCGCGTACGCGACGTTGCCGCTCGGGTCCGCGAGCTTCGAGCAGCAGTTGCTGCCCACCATGCTCGTCGGACTCGCGTTCACCGTGCTCGCGATCTTCGGGTTCCGATTCGTTCAGGACCGCTCGATCTGGTGGGCGGTGGCGTACGTCGCCGTGCAGCTGCCCCTCGGCTTCGTGGTGTTCTCGCTCTCGGGCGCGGCGATCGGCTCGATCCTGCTGCTCGTGGTGCTCGTCTCCCAGAGTGTCCTGCTCCTTCCACTGCCGGCCGCGGCGGTGGTCGCCGCGATCATCCCGTTCGTGCATCTGGGGATGGACTGGCAGGGCGGAATGCGCGAGGGCCTCGGCACCCTGGCCGTCACGACGTTCACGCTCATCGTGACCTGGCTCCTGGTGCGGGAGCGGGCGGCGAGGGCCGAGCTCGCCGATGCCAACGAGCGCCTGCGCGGCTACGCCGCGCAGGCCGAGCAGTTGGCCGTCATCCAGGAGCGCAACCGGCTCGCACGCGACATCCACGATGGTGTCGGACACCATCTGACCGTCGTGCAGATGCAGCTCGAGGCGGCTCGCGCGGTCATCCGCACCGCCGAGCCGGAGCGGCTCGACGCGATGCTGGCGACGGCGCAGGATCAGTCGGGTCAGGCCCTCGCCGAGGTCCGGCGTTCGGTGGCGGCCCTGCGCGAACATCGTCCCGCGCTTCCGGAGGCACTGCAGACCCTCGCGGAGGAGGCGACCGAGGCGGGCGTGCCGACCGAGGTCGAGGTGCTCGGGCAGGCCCGGACCATCCGCGCGGACGTCGACGAGTCGCTGTTCCGGGCGGCTCAGGAAGGTCTCACCAATGTTCGCAAGCACGCCGACGCGAGCAGCACGACGGTCGTCCTCGACTTCTCCGCTGAGGATCACGTCAGGCTCGAGGTTCGCGACGACGGTCGGGGCCTTCCCGAGAAGCCGGGAGACGGCTTCGGGCTCACCGGCCTGCGCGAGCGGATGGCGAACCTCGGCGGACGCATCTCGGTGGAGCCGGCCGGCACCACCGGACTCAGCCTCACCGTGGAGGTGCCGGGATGACGATCCGCGTGCTCGTCGCCGACGACCAGGCGCTCTTCCGTGAGGCGCTTACGACCCTGCTCGAGGTGCAGCAGGGAATCGAAGTCGTCGGCGAGGCCGGCAACGGCGAGGAAGCCGTACGGCGCAGCAGCCTGCTGCATCCCGACGTCGTGCTGATGGACCTTCGGATGCCGGTGCTCGACGGCATCGCCGCAACCGCGCGCCTTCGTCGTGAGCAACCCGACGTTCGGGTGCTCGCCCTGACCACCTTCGACGACGATGAGGACGTGTTCGCCGCGCTGCGTGCCGGCGCCGTCGGATACCTGCTCAAGGACGTGAGCTCGGCGAGGCTCGTCGAAGCGCTCGGCGCGGCAGTTCGAGGCGAATCCGTGCTCCAGCCGTCAGTGGCCGCGAAGGTGGTCGCACGGGTGGCGCGGATGCCGCAGGATGCGCCGCCGCCGGAGCATCCGCTCACCGAGCGAGAGGTCGACGTGGTGCGGTTGCTCGCAGAGGGCCGCAGCAACCGCGAGATCGCCGGCGCCCTGTTTCTCGCCGAGGGCACGGTGAAGAATCTCGTCACCAGCGTGCTGGCGAAACTCGAGGTGCGCGACCGCACGCAGGCGGCGCTCCGCGCGCGTGACCTCGAGATCCTCTGACGACTCCGCCCGAAGTCTGCGGGGTCACCCGCCGTACGTGACCCGAGGCGTGACCTTCAGCACCTGACGCACGCCTGCTCACGGCGAAGGATTCCCAGTGTCCGAACACTGGAATCCCGAAGAGGAGTCGAAATGGACCACGAAGAGACGACGCTGCACCGACCGTCAGTGGGGCGGTTCGCGCTGCACGGCGTCGAGATGGTGATCGCCATGGTGCTGGGCATGGTGGTGCTGGGCCCCGTGTGGGACTGGGCGTGGCCGGGGCTCGACGAGAACACGACCGCGGAGGCGTTGGTGATGGCCACCGACATGTCGATCGGCATGGCCGTGTGGATGCGGATCCGCGGCCATGGCCTGCCGGCCATCGGCGAGATGGTCGCCGCCATGTACCTGCCGTTCCTGGTGCTGCTGCCGTTCCACTGGGTGGGCGCCCTGTCGGCCATGGCGTTCATGACCGCCGCCCACGTGCTGATGCTGCCGGCGATGGTGATCGCGATGCTGCGCCGCCGGCACGAGTACGGGTGGTGAGCTCGATGCGTGCCTTCCTCCGAGCCTTCGTGCTCGTGCTCGCCGCGGTGGCGCTTCCCGCGACCCTCGGCGCTCCGGCCGTCTTCGACGCCCTCGCCCTGAACGAACCGCGAACCGACGGCGCCTCCCAGCCGCCCGCACCGGTCGAACACGACCCGGCCAAACCCACGGCGGTCGTCGTCGTCGGCGACAACGGCGCGGTCGTGTCCGACACGCTCGCCCCGTACGAGATCCTCGCGAGGACCGGGGCGTTCAACGTGTACACCGTGGCATCCGGTGCGCACCCGGTGCCGCTGACCGGCGGGCTCGACCTCGTGCCCGACCTCACCTTCGCCGAACTCGACGAGATGGGCGGGCCTGCAGACCTCGTGGTGGTGCCCGCAATGCCGGATGTCGGCCGGCCGACGACGAGGCCCGTCACCGACTGGCTCGAGACCCAGGCGAACGGCGGTGCGCTGCTCCTCAGCATCTGCAACGGTGCCGCCGTGGTCGCCTCGGCGGGGCTGCTCGACGGCCACCGGGCCACCGCGCACTGGCTGCGCCTCGACGATTGGGAAGGCACGTATCCGGCCGTCGACTGGGAGCGCGGCACGCGGTACGTCGACGACGGCGACGTCGTCAGCACCGCCGGCATCCTGTCGGGCATCGATGGCACCCTCCACGTCGTCGATCGACTCATCGGTGCGGATGCCGCGGCTGACGCGGCCCGCGCGATCGAGTGGCCGCACTTCGACCCCGACGGCGCGGCGCCCATGGAGCAGGCGGAGCTCGAGACATCCGATGCCGTGGTCGCGTTCAACACCGCGTTCGGCTGGGACCGACCGCGGATCGGGGTCCAACTCACCGACGGCGTCGGCGAGATCGAACTCGCCTCGGTCTTCGACACCTACGGGCAGTCACTCGCAGTGGGCACGGTCGCCGTGGGCGACGGGCCCGTGCAGTCCCGCCACGGTCTGACCTTCGTGCCGCGTGCGGATTCGGGGGTCGGGCTCGATCGACTCGTCGTTCCCGGCACGACGGAGCACGAGGCCGTGCCCGGGATGGAACCGGTGCAGTACCCCCATCACCGGTCGGGCTTCGCCTTCGACGCCGTGCTGCAGGACCTCGCGCGAACGACCGACGTGGCCACCGCCGAGTGGACGGCGAAGGTGCTCGAGTATCCGATCGACGGCCTGGCGCTCGAGGGTGAGGCGTGGCCGTGGGCGGAGACGTTGCGGCCGCTCGCGCTCGCCCTGGTCGGCGTGCTCATCGCGCTCGGAGTGTTCGCGCTTCTGCGCGCCCGCAAGAATGCACGGAGGAGGAACTGATGGCGAGCGAGCTCTCGGACCGGTTGCGCCGTGTGGTCGACGCATTGCCGCTCCACCCGGGCATGCGCGTGCTCGAGATCGGCGGTGCGCCGGGGTCCGCCGCGCGCGAGGTCGCCGCGCGCGTCGGCCCGCACGGTCACGTGCTCGTGCTGGACCGCTCCGAGACCGGCATCAGGCTCACCCGTGCGAACTGCCGGGAGGAGATCGACTCCGGCCTGCTCTCGACGATGTGCGCAGCAGTGGAGGATTTCGAGCTGGAACCCGGCACGCCGCCGTTCGATCTCGCGTTCGCCTGCCGGGTCGGTGCGCTCGACGGCCGCCACGCGCGGTTGTACGCACCGGCCGTGGCCAACATCCGTCAGGCGCTCATCCCGAACGGGAAGCTGTACGTGGACACGGGGTCGCCACTGACCGAGATCCCGCTCGGCTGAGCATCGGGGCACCGTACGACGCGGGTACCGCGTGACCCGTCGAGATCACTCCGAAGTACTACGCGGGCGATACCGCCGAGGGACGCGCCGACGAGGATGGCGTTCGTAGCGTCGAGATGTGGACATGCTCAACGACTTCATCCTGCAGGCCACGGCCTCGCCGTGGCTCCTCCTCGTCATGTTCTCGACGGCGGTCATCGACGGCTTCTTCCCGCCCATCCCGAGTGAGATGGTGCTGGTGGCCGCCGCCGCTGTCGCGGCGTCTGCCGGCGACCCCGCAACAGTGCTGCTGCTGTGCCTCGTCGCCGCGGTCGGCGCGACGATCGGCGACAACATCGCGTACGCGATCGGCGGTGCGGTCGGCACGACGCGGTTCCGCTGGATGCGAGGTCCGCGGGTCTCGGCGGCCTTCGTTCGAGCGCAGCGAGCGCTCGTGCACCGCGGCACGCCGGTCATCCTCGGGGCACGCTACATCCCGGTCGGCCGTGTGGTCGTGAACATGTCGGCCGGTGCGCTGCGCTATCCCTGGCGCCGCTTCCTGCCCATCAGCGCCGTCGCCGGCGTGACTTGGGCCCTCTACAGCGCGGGCATCGGAATCCTGGCCGGACAGTGGCTCGAGGGCAAGCCGCTGCTCAGCGCCGTGCTGGGGGTCGCCTTCGCGCTCGTGATCGGACTCGTGATCGATCGCGTCGCCGCGGCCCGCCGGCGCCGGACGGACGCTGCTGCCGAGGGCCCCTCGTCGGTGTCTCGACGCTACGCGGGTGACACGGGCGGGCCGGATGCATCCATGCTGACGAAGCCGATCGCGGCGAAGTAGCTCTTGGAGAAGTCCACCGAAGCGTCGCCGAGTTGCGTGTTGTCGATGATGTAGGCGATGTTGACCGGGAAGTCCTCCATCGCGAGGTGGATCGTCTCGCCCGCCACACGGGCGCACAGCACCAGTCCGAACACGACGAGGTCGGCCGAGCCGTCGTCGTGCACGCGGATCATCTGCGGGTCGGCCGCGCTCGGGTCGACGCCGGCCTGCTCGAGGGCCGCCACGGTGGTGTGGAAGTGGATCGGCTTCTTCGCGATGGCGAGGGTGTAGTCGGGCCGATCGGAGCCGGGCAGGATCCGCACCAGCTCGGCATGAATGGGCAGCTGCGCCACGAGATCATCTGGGGCCGTGTCGACACGGGTGATGACGATCTTCGGTCGTTCATTCGGCGGAGTCACGCTCGAATCCTAGCCTCGGCCGCAGACGCGCCCGGGCGATTCCGGCGTGCTCCGCGCCTGCTCCGACGGTGTTACCGTTTGGCCATGCGTTGGGGTCGGAGGTACTTCGCCGTGCAGGCGATCGCCGGCGCAGTGTGGTGGGTCGCCGTGTTCCTGTCTCCTGCTGTGCGCGAGGCGACCCTCGGCGGGCTCGACCCCGTCGTGGTCGCGCTGCTCGACGTGCCGCTGTTCGTTGGCGCCTCGGCGGCGGCCGCGTTCGGGCTCCGGTTCGCCGCCGTCGTGGCCACCGGATGGACGATCGCCGTCACGGTCGCCCTGGCCGGATACGCGACTCTCACGTCCGAAGCAGGGTGGGGTGTGCTCTTCATGGCCGCAGCGGCCGGCGCCTCGGTCTTGGCCCTGTGTCTCCTGATCCTCGGGCGGGTGCCGACCGAGTGGATCCTCGTCGGCCCCTTCGCCTTCGCGCCGGCCGATGCCCGGGGCGGCGTCGCGGTGCATGCGGCTCGCACCGCAGCCCAGATCGTGGTGTTCTGGGGCCTGTTCCTCGTCGTCGGCCCGCTCGTCATCGACTTCCTCGAGCAACGATGGGGTCTCGGCGCCGGGTTCCCCCCATTCATCCGGATCGCCGGGCTCGTGGTGCTGGTGATCGCGAGCGCGCTGGGAATCTGGTCGGCCGCGGCGATGTCGACGAGGGGCGACGGCACGCCGCTGCCGGCGGCGATGCCGAACCGTCTCGTCATCGCAGGCCCGTATCGGTACGTCCGCAATCCGATGGCGCTCTCGGGGATCGTCCAGGGCGTGGCGGTCGGGCTGATCCTCTCCTCCTGGCTGGTCGTCGTGTACGCGATCCTCGGCTCGCTCGTGTGGAACTACGCCGTGCGGCCGCACGAGGAGTCCGATCTGGAGGCACGCTTCGGCGACGAGTTCCGGGGCTATCGCGCGGCCGTGCGGTGCTGGTGGCCGCGGATCACCGGGGTCCGTATGGCGAGTACTGCCGACACCGGGTGAGCTCTGCGGTGTTTGCCCGCCCTCGAAGGCAGGCTTATGATGAGTGCGCGATATGAGAATGACGCATTCTATTATCGAACACGCGACGCACTGGCCGACGGCCTGCCGAGACGTGCCCACAGAGCAGTGAGGAGAAGCTGTGCAGTTCCACCACCACGGTTACGTGTCCGGTGACCCGCGAGTGCAGCCCGCGGCCGGCGTCGGCATCGATCGCCCCGCGGAGCTGCCCGACGAGATCGACGTGCTGATCGTCGGCTCGGGCCCAGCCGGCATGCTGCTCGCGGCGCAGCTCTCGCAGTACCCCGGCGTCACGACGCGCATCGTCGAGCGTCGTGACGGCCGCCTCGTGCTCGGCCAGGCCGACGGCATCCAGCCGCGCAGCGTCGAGACCTTCCAGCTGTTCGGCTTCGCCGAGCGCATCATCGCCGAGGCCTACAACATCGGCTACATGAACTTCTGGGGGCCCGACCCCGAGGCGCCCCAGAACATCATCCGCACCTCGCGCACCGAAGACTACGGCTACAAGATCAGCGAGTTCCCGCACCTGATCGTGAACCAGGCGCGCGTGCTCGACTACTTCGCCGAAGCGGCCGCCCACGGCCCCGGGCGCATCGCGCCCGACTACGGTGTCGAGTTCACGGGGCTCACCGTGCACGAGGCCGGCACGCCCGAGGCGGGCGAATACCCCGTCGAGGTGCGCCTGCGCCACGTCGCGGGCGAGCGCGCCGGCGAAGAGCGCACCGTGCGCGCCAAGTACGTCGCCGGGTGCGACGGCGCCCGCAGCGGCGTGCGCGAGGCCATCGGGCGCAAGCACCTCGGCGGCATCTCGGCGCACGCCTGGGGCGTGATGGACGTGGTGGTCAACACCGACTTCCCGGACTGGCGCACCAAGTGCGCGATCAACTCGGTCGCGGGCAACATCCTGCACATCCCCCGCGAAGGCGGGTACCTCAGCCGCATGTACATCGACCTCGGCGAGGTCGCTCAAGACGACAACCATGAGGTGCGGAAGACCCCCATCGAGGCGATCATCGCGAAGGCCAACGACATCCTGCATCCGTACACGCTCGACGTACGCGACGTCGCCTGGTTCAGTGTGTACGAGGTCGGGCACCGGGTCACCGACCACTTCGACGATCGTTCGAGCGATGAGGCGGATGCCTCTCCCCGCGTGTTCCTCACCGGTGACGCGTGCCACACGCACAGCGCGAAAGCCGGTCAGGGCATGAACGTGTCGATGCAGGACGGCTTCAACCTCGGCTGGAAGCTCGGCTCGGTGGTGTCGGGGCTCGCACCCGAGTCGCTGCTCTCGACCTACTCGGCCGAGCGGCAGCCCGTCGCCCAGCAGCTCATCGACTTCGACCGCGAGTGGTCGTCGCTCATGGCGCGCAAGCCCGAGGAGATCTCCGACCCGCAGGAGCTCGCGACCTTCTATCTCGGCACCGCCGAGTTCCCGTCGGGCTTCATGACGCAGTACGGGCCGTCGATGATCACGGGCGACGCCGAGCACCAGGAGCTCGCGACCGGGTTCCCGATCGGCAAGCGCTTCAAGTCGTCGCAGGTGTCGTTCGTCTGCGACGGCAACGTCGTGCACCTCGGGCACCACGCGAAGGCCGACGGCCGCTGGCGCGTGTACGCCTTCGCCGACGCGCCCGGTGCGGGCGAGGCATCCGCTCTGAACGAATGGGCTGAACGGATGTCGTCGCCCGACGCGCCGTTCGCGCGTTTCACCCCGGAGGGCGCCGACGTCGACGCCGTGTTCGACGTCAAGGTGATCTACCAGCAGCCGCATGAGGCGATCGACATCACCCGTGCCCCCGAGCTGTTCCGCCCGAAGAGCGGGCCGCTCGGCCTGATGGACTGGGAGAAGGTCTTCGCCGCCGCCCCGAGTTTCTGGTGCCCGACCGACATCTTCGAGGACCGCGGCATCTCGCGCGCCGGCGCGGTCGTCGTGGTGCGACCCGACGGGTACGTCGCGCAGGTGCTGCCGCTGTCGGCGACCGCCGAACTCGGCGAGTTCTTCGCGGGGCAGATGCTCGCGCGGTGAGCGTTCGCGAGCGGGCGGTCAGGCGCCGTAGGCGCGCGTGACCGCCTCGGCCGCGAGCCGCAGCCGGTCGGCGATCTCGGACTCGGGCTGCGAGAACGAGACGTGGATCACCGCGATCGACGCCGGCGGCTGCCCCGGCAGCACGAGGGGCACCGCGACCGACGCGAGCGACGGCACGACCTCGTCGTGGCTGAGGGCGTAGCCGCGCCGACGGCTCTCGGCGATCTCGTCGCGCAGCCCGACCGGCACCTCGGCCGGCCACGCGCTCTCGGGCAGGCTCAGCAGGATCGCCTTGCCGGGCCCGCCGCGCGTGATCGGATGCCGGTGGCCCGGACGATACGACACCACCGCGACCGACTGCCGCGGCGAGGCGCTCACGAGCGTGACCGCCTCTTCGGCGTCGACGAGCACCGCCAGCAGGCAGGTCATGCCGAGCTCGTTGGCGACCGCATTGAGTTCGGGCAGCGCGAGGTGCTGCAGGTCGCGGGCGACACCCGAGGCGAGGGCCGCGAGCCCGGTGCCGAGGGTGAGGCGACCCGCCGCGTCGCGCGTGACGAGGCCGTGGTGCTCGAGCGTGCGCACGAGCCGGTAGGCGACCGAGCGGTGCACGCCGAGCGCTGCCGCGACCTCATCGATCGAGAGTGCGCGGTCGGCGTCGGCCAGGACCTCGAGAATACGGATGCCGCGGCTCAGCGTCTGCGACCCGGCTCGGGTGGCGTCGTCGGTGACCATCGCCCCGCCCTCCTGATGCCTCTCGGCATCACTGTGCTCGTCCGATACTAGAACGCCTCGATCGATCATCGGACGCGCGGATTTCCGCCGCACGAAAGAACCGCAGTTCCTTCGCCCTCGATTCCGGCGAAATCCTCCCGATCATCGCCGCTCGCGTTCTACGCTGAGCGAGCGCAAGCGACCGGGCTTGCACCGCTTCGATGGAGAAGACGAATGAGGAGTACCGCATGACGCGCATCGGGGTCGTCACCGAACAGAGACCCGAGACCCGCGTCGCCGCCACCCCGGCGACCGTGAAGCAGCTGATCGCCCTGGGCTACGAGGTCGTGGTCGACGCCGGAGCAGGCGCGCGGTCGGCGTTCCCCGACGCCGCGTACGTCGCGGCGGGCGCCGAGCTCGCCGACGGCGTCGCCGCGTTCGCGAGCGACCTCGTGCTGAAGGTGAACGCGCCGACCGAGGCCGAGATCGCACAACTGACGCCGGGCGCCACGCTGATCGCCCTGCTTGCACCCGCGTTCAAGCCCGAGCTGCTCGAGGCGCTCGCCGCTCGCGGCGTCACCGCACTCGCGATGGACGCCGTGCCGCGCATCTCGCGCGCGCAGTCGATGGACGTGCTGAGCTCGATGGCGAACATCGCCGGATACCGCGCCGTCGTCGAGGCGGCGCACGAATTCGGCCGATTCTTCACCGGCCAGGTGACCGCGGCCGGCAAGGTGCCGCCCGCCAAGGTGCTCGTCGCGGGTGCCGGTGTCGCCGGTCTCGCCGCGATCGGCGCTGCGTCGAGCCTCGGCGCGATCGTGCGCGCCACCGACCCGCGGCCCGAGGTCGCCGACCAGGTGAAGTCGATCGGCGGCGAGTACCTGAAGGTCGAGGTCGAGGTCGAGCAGTCGACCGACGGCTACGCCAAGGCCACGAGCGAGGACTACGACCGGCGCGCCGCCGAGATCTACTCCGAGCAGGCGGCCGACGTCGACATCATCATCACGACGGCCCTCATCCCGGGCCGCGCGGCGCCGCGACTCATCACCGCGGCGGACGTCGCGAGCATGAAGTCGGGCAGCGTCATCGTCGACATGGCGGCGGGCATGGGCGGCAACGTCGAGGGATCCGTCGCGGGCGAGCGCATCGTCACGCCGAACGGCGTCGTGATCCTCGGCTACACCGACCTCGCCTCGCGCCTGCCCACGCAGGCGTCGCAGCTCTACGGCACGAACGTCGTGAACCTGGTGAAGCTCCTGACCCCGGCGAAGGACGGCGAGCTCGCCCTCGACTTCGACGATGTCGTGCAGCGATCGGTGACGGTCGCGAGAGACGGGGCCGTCACGTGGCCGCCACCTCCTGTGCAGGTTTCAGCGGCACCGGGAGCCGCGGCATCCGCTTCGGGGGCGACGGATGCCGCAGCCGCACCGGAACCGAAGCGGCCGATGTCGCCCGTGAAGCGGGTCGTGCTCGTCGCGATCGGCATCGCGGCGCTCTTCCTGGTGAACGCGATCGCGCCGCCCCCGTTGCCGCAGCACTTCACGGTGCTGGTGCTCGCGGTCGTCGTCGGCTTCTACGTGATCGGCAAGGTGGCGCACGCGCTGCACACGCCGCTCATGAGCGTGACGAACGCGATCTCGGGCATCATCGTGGTCGGCGCCATGGTGCAGATCACGAGCGATGTGCTCGCCGTGCAGATCATCGCAACCGTCGCCGTGCTGCTGGCCAGCATCAACATCTTCGGCGGTTTCGCCGTGACCCGACGCATGCTCGCGATGTTCTCGCGCGGAGCTGCCGACAACGCCAAGACTGGAGCCGAACGTGGCTGATCTCGTGACCGCCGCAGAGGCCACGACCCTGCTGACCCCGGCGTCGATCGCCGGAGCCGCCTACATCGTCGCGGCGCTGCTGTTCATCATGAGCCTCGCGGGGCTCAGCCGGCACGACACCGCCAGAGCCGGTGTCGGCTACGGCATCGCCGGAATGGCCATCGCGCTCGTCGCCACGGTGTACGCGACGTTCGCCGACGCCTGGGGCTCGCCGCAGGCGACCACCGGACTCATCCTGCTCGTCGTCGCCGTGCTCGTCGGCGGCGCGATCGGGCTCTGGCGGGCGCGTGTCGTCGCGATGACCGGCATGCCCGAGCTCATCGCCCTGCTGCACAGCTTCGTCGGCCTCGCCGCGGTGCTCGTCGGTTGGAACGGCGCACTCGAGGTCACCGGCATGAGCGGGGCCCTCCTCGACATCCACCACGCGGAGGTCTTCATCGGCGTCTTCATCGGCGGCGTCACCTTCACCGGCTCGATCGTCGCGTTCCTGAAGCTCTCGGCGCGCATGTCGTCTGCGCCGCTCATGCTGCCCGGCAAGAACGTGCTGAACCTCGGTGCGCTCGTCGCCTTCGTCGTGCTCACCGTCTGGTACGTCATCACCCCCGAGCTGTGGTTGCTCGTCGCGGTGACGGCGCTCGCCCTCGCCCTCGGCTGGCACCTCGTGGCCTCCATCGGCGGCGGCGACATGCCGGTCGTGATCTCGATGCTCAACAGCTACTCGGGCTGGGCGGCGGCTGCGGCGGGCTTCCTGCTGAACAACGACCTGCTCATCGTCACCGGTGCGCTGGTCGGCTCCTCGGGTGCCTACCTCTCGTACATCATGTGCAAGGCCATGAACCGCTCGTTCATCTCGGTGATCGCCGGCGGCTTCGGCATCGCCGCACCGACCTCGTCGGGCGACGGCGAGGAGGCGGGCGAGATCCGCGAGGTCACGGCAGCGGATGCCGCGGAGCTGCTGCGCGACGCCGGGTCGGTGATCATCACGCCGGGGTACGGCATGGCCGTCGCACAGGCGCAGTACCCGGTGGCCGAGCTCACGAGCCGGTTGCGCGAGCGCGGCATCGAGGTGCGCTTCGGCATCCACCCCGTGGCCGGCCGACTGCCGGGGCACATGAACGTGCTGCTCGCCGAGGCGAAGGTGCCGTACGACATCGTCGAGGAGATGGACGAGATCAACGACGACTTCGTGAAGACGTCGGTCGTGCTCGTGATCGGCGCGAACGACACGGTGAACCCGTCTGCCGCGGAGGACCCGGGCAGCCCGATCGCCGGCATGCCGGTGCTTCGCGTGTGGGAGGCGTCGAACGTCATCGTGTTCAAGCGCTCGATGTCGGCCGGCTACGCCGGGGTGGCGAACCCGCTCTTCCACCGCGACAACGCGCAGATGCTCTTCGGCGACGCGAAGGCTCGCGTGGAGGACATCCTGCGTTCGCTCTGACGGTTCTCGCTGGTCGAGTAGGCTGCCGCGGCCGTATCGAGACCTGCCGGGGTCTCGATACGCTCGCTGGCGCTCGCTACTCGACCGGCGAACGCCCGGCGAGCACGTCGAGGTAGTGCTGGTTGAACATCACGCCGAGGATGTTGCCGAACGGGTCGACGACCGACGCCGTCGTGAAGCCGGGGCCTCGTTCCATCGGCGGCTGGTAGCTCGTGGCACCGAGTTCGAGCAGTCGCTCGTACGTGCCCGGCAGGTCGTCGACCGCCCAGTAGATGATCTCGCCGGCCGGGACATCCGACGTGGTCGGGCGGTACTGCCCGTCGATGATGCCGAGTTCGTGCTGGAAGTCGCCGACGCGGAACTCGACGTAGCCCGGCCGGCGGAAATACGGCTCGATGCCGAGCACCTCGGCGTACCAGGCGGTGGCCGCCTCGAGGTCGACGGCGTAGTAGCTGACGGTGGCGAATCCCCTGAGCATGAGTTGCTTCCCTTCGGTTTGCATGTGGTTCGAAGTGCTGAGACCAGTCTCGAACGCAGAAGTGCTCACCTGTTGACTACTTTATTCGCGAGAATGGAGTCATGCGCGCAGATCGCCTCGTGGCAGTGCTCCTCACCCTGCAGGCGCGGGGTCGGGTGACCGCCGCGCAGCTCGCCGACGAGCTCGAGGTCTCGATCGCGACCGCCCGACGCGACCTCGAGGCATTGTCGGCGGCCGGCATCCCCGTGTATCCGCAGGCCGGTCGTGGTGGCGGGTGGCAGCTCCTCGGCGGAGCCCGCACCGACCTGAGTGGCCTGTCGTCGAACGAGGCGCGCGCCCTGTTCCTGCTCGTCGGCCCCGCGGCATCCGTCGCACCCGAAGCGAAGGCGGCGCTGCGCAAGCTCGTGCGCGCCCTCCCCGAGACCTTCCGCACCGACGCCGAGGCGGCGGCCGAAGCCGTGGTCATCGACCCGGGCGAGTGGGGCCGGCCCTCGCCCGAACGTCCCGCCCTGCTGCCGGTGCTCGAAGCGGCGATCGTCGACCGCGTGCGACTCCGCATCCGCTACGCCGCATGGAACCGCGAGCCGGCCGAACGCACGGTCGACCCATGGGGGCTCGTACAGAGGCAGGAGCACTGGTACCTGCTCGGCGGGGTCGACGGCGCCGAACGCACCTACCGCGTCGACCGGATGCTCGATGCGGTGCGAACCGGCGAACCGGCGGAACGCCCCGACGACCTCGACCTTGCAGAGGTCTGGGAGCGCGTCACCGCCGCGGTCGAACAGCAGCGTGCCGCCGCGACCGCGACGGTCATCGTCGACTCGGGCATCGTGCCGCTGCTGCACACGCAGTTCGGCCAGCGAGCGGTCGCCGAGGCGCCGCTCGACCCGGGTCGCTCCCGCGTCGTCGTGACCGCCCCGACCGACGTCATCATCGCGCGCGGCCTCGCCGGCTGGGCCGAGTACCTCGAGGTCGTCGAGCCCGAGTCGCTCCGGCAGGAGCTGCATCGGCTCGGCACCGCCCTCGTCGCCCGGAACGCACCCGACGCATCGGTGCCGGCCCCGGCATCGGCCCAGGCTGCTGCATCTGAACCGGACTCGGCGCCCGCGCCGCCAACGTAGGATGGATCGGTACCCCAACCGATGTGAAAGAGGTCGTCGTGGCCATCGCCGCCGCTCCCGAGCGTGCCCGGTACTGGGTCGTCCCGGTCGTCCGCGGCATCCTGGCACTCGTGCCCGCCGCCGTCATCACCTTCTCGCAGAACCACTCCCCCGAGTTCGGCCTGCTCGTCTTCGGCCTCTGGGCCGTCGTGTCGGGGCTCATCACGGGTGCGCTGTCGATGCGGTTCACCGAGGAGCGCGGCATCCGCTCGTTCTTCGTGATCGCCGCTGTAGTGACCGTCGCGGCCGGCCTGCTCGCCCTCACCGTGCCCGGCGGGCTGCCGTTCCTGCTCTACCTCGTGAGCGTCTGGGCTGCCGTCACCGGCATCCTCGAACTCTTCGCCGGCCTCCGCGCCCGCGGCCGCACCCCGGCCGCGCGCGACTGGATCGCCGCCGGCGCCTTCACGGCGATCCTCGCGCTCGTGTTCCTCGTCATCCCGCTCGACGCCGTCACCGCGGTCGGCCTGCTCGGCGGCTACCTCGTCATCCTCGGCGTGTACCTCGTGATCGGCGGGTTCTCGCTGAAGTGGGCCACCAGCCCAGCGGATGGCGCGCCCGACGCCCGCGGAACGGAGCAGACCTCGTGACCAACACCCCCGGTGAGTACAAGCCGAGCCGGCGCGACATGCTCCGCCCCATCGAGTACGTCGGCGGCGCCGCGATCGCCGCCGTCTTCACGGGCGTCGTGGTGCTCGTCACCGCACGCGACCTCACGCTCGCCCTGATCGTCGCCGGCATCGCCTTCATCGCCGTGCTCATGACGCTCGCGCTGCTCTCCATGGCGATCAAGCCCAACGCCGAAGAAGCTGCCGAGATCGAGGGCGAGACGCCCGACGACAGCGAAGGCCCTGCCGCGCCGCAGACGCCCGGTCACTGACCCGCCTCGCTCGGCATCGCCGAGTCGCAGGAAGATTCGAGCGGCGCGCCGCGGCGATCCGGCGGGTCGCCCGGAGGATCCTGCGACGCAGCGACCGCGGCACCCGAGCGAGCGGATGCCGCGGCGCGGCGTCAGCCGAGGCGGTCGACGAGCTCCGAGGCGATGCCGGTGTACGACTGCGGCGTGAGCGCGAGCAGGCGCTGCTTCGCGTCGTCGCCGATCTCGAGCCCGTTCACGAACTCCGCGAGCTCGGCGGCGCCGACCCGCTTGCCGCGGGTGAGTTCCTTGAGCATCGCGTAGGGGTCGGCGATGGTCGAGCGACCGGCGACGACCTCGGCGCGGATCACCGTCTGGATCGCCTCGCCGAGCACCTCCCAGTTGCCGTCGAGGTCGGCCGCGAGCACCACGAGGTCGAGGTCGATCTCGCCGAGACCGCGCTGGATGTTGTCGAGGGCGAGCATCGAGTGCCCGAAGCCGACGCCGATGTTGCGCTGCGCGCTCGAGTCGGTGAGGTCGCGCTGCATGCGCGAGGTCACGAGGGTCGCGGCGAGCGAGTCGAGCACGGCGCTCGAGAGCTCGAGGTTCGCCTCGGCGTTCTCGAAGCGGATCGGGTTGACCTTGTGCGGCATCGTCGACGAGCCGGTCGCGCCGGGCGCGGGGATCTGGCGGAAGACGCCGAGCGAGATGTAGGTCCAGATGTCGGTCGCGAGGTTGTGCAGCACGCGGTTGGCGTGCGAGACCTTGCCGTAGAGCTCGGCCTGCCAGTCGTGCGACTCGATCTGGGTCGTGAGCGGGTTCCAGGCGAGGCCGAGCGACTCGACGAACTCGCGGGAGACCTCGGGCCACGAGACATCCGGTGCCGCGACGACGTGCGCCGAGAACGTGCCGGTCGCGCCCGAGAACTTGCCGAGGTACTCGGTCGCCTCGATCTGGCGCTCGATGCGGCGCAGGCGGTACGCGAAGACCGCGAGCTCCTTGCCCATGGTCGACGGCGTCGCCGGCTGGCCGTGGGTGCGCGAGAGCATCGAGGCGTCGCGGTGCTCGCGGGCGAGGGCCTCGATCGTCTCGATGACGCCGCGGTACTTCGGAAGCCACACGTCGCGCACGGCGTCGCGCACGGTGATCGCGTACGAGAGGTTGTTGATGTCTTCACTCGTGCACGCGAAGTGCGTGAGCTCGGCGATCGCATCGAGGCCGAGGTCGCTGAGGCGGCGGCGCACGTAGTACTCGACGGCCTTGACGTCGTGCCGGGTGGTGGCCTCGAGGCCTGCGAGCTCGTCGATGTCGGCCTGGCCGAAGTCGGCGACGACCTGGCGCAGGCTCGCCTTCTGGTGGTCGGAGAGCGGCGAGGAGCCGAAGAAGCCGCGGTCGGTCTGGGCGATGAGCCACTCGACCTCGACGTGCACGCGCGCCCGGTTGAGGCCGGCCTCGGAGAGGTGCTCGCCGAGCTCTCCGACCGCCGAGCGGTAGCGACCGTCGAGGGGGCTGAGCGGCTGGGGAGGCAGCGAAGTCATCGGATTCCTTGTCTGAGTGCTGGTGCGAGTTGCCGGAAGAGTGCCGACGTCGACCGTTCAATCATCTCAAGGACTCGATCGAACATCGGTTCGTCGGAGTAATAGGGGTCGGGCACGTCCTGCAGCTCGGCCGAATCGGGCCCGAACTCGAGCAGCATCCGCACCTTCGCCTGCTCGGCCGCGCCCGGCGCCCAGTTGCGCAGGATCCGCGCCTGCCCGCGATCGAAGGCCACCACGAGGTCGAGCCGTGGAAAGTCGGTCGCCTCGAACTGGCGCGCCCGATGACCGCTCCCGTCATAGCCGGCGCGTTCGAGGGCAGCGACAGTACGCCGGTCGGCGGGTTCGCCGACATGCCAGTCGCCGGTCGCAGCGGACTCGATGGACAGGCGGTCGCCGAGCCCGGCGCGCTCGGCATGCGCGCGCAGCACGACCTCGGCCATCGGCGATCGGCAGATGTTGCCCGTGCACACGAATGACACCCGGAATGGAGGCGCGTCGTCCCCCGCGGAATCCGCTCGCGTCATGGGTTCCATTGTGGACGACATCGGGCCATCGCACAGCACCAGTTCGGGGGCGGTACGCTGGGCGGTCGAGCGAGGAGAGCAGACGGGGAGGGCGCGATGACGGATGCCCCCGAGCCCGATATCCCCGTCGACGAGGCGCTCGCCCGGGCGCTCGTGGCGGCGCAGCACCCCGACCTCGCTGCGCCGATCGAGCTGGTTGCGAACGGATGGGACAACGCGATGTTCCGCCTCGGCGAGCACCACCTGGTGCGGTTGCCGCGGCGCACGATCGCCGCCGGTCTCGTGCTGCACGAGCAGCGCTGGCTGCCCGAGATCGCCTCGCGCGTCACCGTGCCGGTGCCGGCACCCGTGCGGATCGGCCGCCCGGCTCCCGAACTCGGGTTCGACTTCCCGTGGAGCATCCTGCCGTGGTTCGACGGGGTGAGTGCGGCTGACGTGGAGCCCCCTGCGCGAGCCGCCGCTGCGGCGTCGCTGGCGGCATTCGTCGCGGAACTCGGCGTCCCCGCGCCTGCAGGAGCACCGGCCAACCCCTATCGCGGCGTGCCGCTCGCCGAGCGCGACGAAGTCGTGCAGGGAAGGTTCGAGCGCGGACTCGCGGCGGAACCCGAAAAAATCGAGGCGCTCCGCGCCATCTGGAACCGTGGACTGGCCGCGGCGGAATGGTCGGGCCCGCCGGTGTGGCTGCACGGCGACCTGCATCCGGCGAACCTCGTGCTCGCGACATCCGGTGACCTGGCCGCGGTCGTCGACTTCGGCGATGTCTGCGCCGGCGACCCGGCCGGCGATCTCGCCACGGCCTGGCTCACCTTCGATGCCCCGGCGCGCGCGATCTTCCGCGCCGAGGTCGACCGGCTTCGGGCGACGGATGACGCGATGTGGGACCGCGCCCGCGGCTGGGCGCTCGTGCTCGGCACCGCGATCGTCGACACGATCGGCACCGGAGGGCGTCTCGGCCGGGTCGGCGTGCACGCGCTCGACGCGGTGCTCGCCGACTGAGACGGTCACTCCTCCTGCACAGGCACGGTATTCGTCGCCGGGCTCACCGCCTGGCCGCCGTCGACTCCGGCGATTTCGCGGTTCGGTGACACTCGTCGCATGCTCGATTCCGACCCGTACGCGCTTCCCCTGAAGGGCACCGCTGTCTCGCAGGAACGCATCGACGACGCCGGCGCCCACCTGCTCATGCTCCGGTCGCTGCTCGCCGAGGTGAACGAGTCCGTGCATCGGTTGGTGCCACCATCCAGCGGAGCCTGGCGATCGTCGGCGGCAGACGGGTACGTGCGAGGTCTCGACGACCTCCGCGCCCGTGTACTCGCGGCCCGTGACGGGCTCGTCGACGCCGAGAGCGCGCTCGTCGACCGCATCCGACGCATGGAGCACCAGCTCGACCTGCAACGCGCCGCGTTGGGCGACCAGCACGTGCAGATCACGCGAAGCGATGCATCGTGGACGACTCGCTGACGGTCAGCGGCGGCGGGTCGACCTCCGTCGCGACCGACGAACTGTTCGCCGACGCCTCCCGTCTCGGCGCCACCGAAGCGGTCGTGGCGGAGTGGCGCGAACGCGCCCGGGTCATCAGCCGTGGCCTCATCGAACTCGACCTCTCGGAACCCTCGGCCGGCACCTCCGACCTCTCTTCACCGACATGGGGCATCGCGAACGCCAGTGCACGCCTGTACGAGGCCACGCAGTACGCCGGGCGACTGCGTGAGGCGTTGATCGAGAGCGCCGAGCGCTACGGTGCGGCCGAAGGCGTCGTCGAGGCGCTCTGGCGAGTCGCCGGCGGCTCGCTGGCGTGGCTCCTGGGCGGCGTGGCAGTGCTCCCCTCGACGTTGATCGCTGGTGGTGTGGTGGCGGGCGCGATCGCCGGCGCGAAGGCACTCGGCTGGCACGTCCCGGCCGAGACGTGGCTCGCCCAACAGCAGGGCATGCTCTCCGCCCCTGCGTTCGTACGCGCGGTCTGCACCGCAGCGGACTCGGCTGACGAAATCGTCGCCGGCGGGCTCCGAGTGCCGCAGGGGCTCGCTGTCGCCGCGGGTGCCGAGATCCGCGCGCCCGAGGCCGCGTCGCTGCTCCTCGGCGCCACGGGGCTGGTCGGCGCCGCGTTCGGCAGCAAAGTGCTCGTCGACGGGCCGGTGAGTGTGAAGCGAGAACGCCGAGACGGGCGTGCAGATCATCGTGCTGCCGGTCGGACTGCCCTCGCCGACGGGCAACCGTTCGGCGCCCCGGTCTCCGCCCCCACCGGCATCGCCGACCTCGTCGACCGCATCCCGACCTCCGACGCCGACGCGCAGATCCGGGTGGAGCGCTACGGCGAGGCGTCCGATCCGCGATGGGTCGTCTACATCGGCGGCACGGTCGACTTCACCACGACGGCCGGTGCCGAGACGAACGACATGACGAGCAACGTGCACGGCATCGCCGACGACTCGGCCATCGATGCGCTGCGCCTCGCCGGCGCGGACTCGGCGGCGGTCGACCGGGCGGCCCGCCTGGCGCTCGCGGAGGCCGGGGCGAAGCCGGGCGACCCGATCGTGCCGATCGGGTACTCGGGCGGTGGTGCCGCCGCCGCAGGCCTCGCAGCAGACCCCGAACTGAACGTCGTCGCGGTCGTGAGCGCCGGCGGCCCGGTCGCCTCCGCCGAGCTCCCCGAGGGCACGCCCCTGCTCTCGATCGAGCACGAGGAGGACCTCGTTCCCGCGACCGGTGGATGGGGGCACCCGTCGCCCGACCGCCTCACCGTCTCACGGAGCGTGCTCGAGGCGGGTGCCGAGTACGACGCCGCGGTGCCGGCCCACGAGCTGTTCCGCTACCGGCAGACCGCGGCGCTCATCGACGCCTCGGAGGAGGAGCGACTCGTGGCGTTCCGCGAGCAGGTCGCCCGGTTCACCGGCGACGGGTCGGGCGAGATGAGTCGGTGGGTCGCGACCCGCGAGCTCAGCCCTTCGACACCGGTCGAAGCACCAGGCCGATGAGCCAGCTGATGAGACCGAGCACCAGTGCGCCGAGCACACCCCACCAGAAGCTCTCGACCACGAGGCCGAAGCCCATGAGGTCGCTGATCCAGTCGACGAGCAGCAGCAGGAGCCCGTTGACGATGAACGAGATGAGGCCGAGCGTCAGCACGTACAGCGGGAATGCGACGATCCTGATGAAGTTGCCGATGATGGCGTTCACGAGGCCGAAGATGAGCGCGACGAGCAGGTAGGTGAGCACCGTCGCGAGCTGGGTGTCCTCGTAGGGCACGACGCTGACGCCCGACACGATGAGTGTCGTGAGCCAGAGGGCGAGCGCGATGACGATGACCTTGACGATGAACCGCATGCGTCCACTCTGTCAGACGGGCCAGCTGGGAGCGAAGGAGTACGGTGGAAATCGTGACCGCACCGGAGCCCACGGGGGCGCGCGTACGCCTGCGCCCCGAGATCGCCGCCCTTCCGCCGTACCGACAGGGGCGCCCCGCGCCCGCCGACGGCTTCAAACTGTCGAGCAATGAGAACCCGTTCGGGCCGCTGCCCTCGGTCGTCGAGGTCGTCGCGACCGCCGCGCACGACATCAATCGGTACCCGGATGCCACGGCGCTCGCCCTTCGCGAGCGGCTCGCCGAGCGCTTCGGCGTGACGGCCGACGAGGTGCTCGTCGGCGCGGGTTCGGTCGCGCTCCTCGCGCAGTTCATCCTCGCGGCCGCCGCGCCCGGTGACGAGGTCGTCTACTCCTGGCGATCGTTCGAGGCCTACCCCGGTCTCGTCACGGTGGCGGGTGCCACGAGCGTGATGGTGCCGAACCGCGCCGACCACGGCCACGACCTCGACGCGATGGCCGCCGCGATCACCGATCGCACCCGCGTCGTCATCGTGTGCACGCCGAACAACCCCACGGGGGTCGTCGTGACCGCGGCGGAGTTCGAGTCGTTCATGGCGAAGGTGCCCGCCGACCGGCTCGTGCTGCTCGACGAGGCGTACGCCGAGTTCGTGCGGGGCGACGGCAGCGCCGACGACGCCGTCGACGGCGCGACGCTCATCGGGCGCTACCCGAACCTCGTGGTGCTCCGCACCTTCTCGAAGGCCTACGGCCTCGCCGGCCTCCGTGTGGGCTACGCCATCGGCCCCGTCGAACTGCTCGACGCCGCCCGCGCCACGGCGATCCCCCTCGGAGTCACGGCTGCTGCGGCATCCGCTGCCATCGCCTCGCTCGAGCCGGTCGCAGAGGCCGAGCTGCTCGAGCGGGTCGGCGCGATCGCCGATCGGCGCGATCGCGTGCACGCGGCGCTCGTGGCGCAGGGCTGGCCGGTGCCGCCCGCGCGCAGCAACTTCGTCTGGCTGCCCGCCGGCGAGGCGACGACCGCAGTGGCCGAGCGTCTCTTCGACGCCGGAATCGTGACGCGCGCCTTCGCCCCCGACGGCATCCGCATCTCGATCGGCGAAGCGGAATCTGTGGACATCCTCCTCACGATTCTGGGTGAGCTTGTACCGGGCTCACAAGAAGGGCACCCGCAGTAGCGGGTAGCGTGGAACGGTGGCAGCCCGCGAAAGAGAGTTCACCGCGCCGACGGTCCAGCTCCTGACCCATGAGGGCGAACTTCGTCCCTCCCCCGAGGCCGAGGCCTATCTCCCGCTCGTCGAGGCGTTGAGCGACGCCGAGTTGCAGCGCTTCTACCGCGACATGGCGGTCTCGCGCCGCATCGACGTCGCCGGCGCGAACCTGCAGCGGCAGGGCCAGCTCGCCCTGTGGGTGCCGAGTCACGGGCAGGAGGCCGCGCAGGTGGGTTCGGCGCACGCCGCCCGCCCGCAGGACCATCTGTTCCCGTCGTACCGCGAGCACATCGTCGGCATGATCCGCGGGCTCGATCTCGCGCGCATCTTCGCGTTGCTGCGCGGCGCCACCCTCGGCGGGTGGAACCCTGAGGAGAACGGCAACTTCCACCTCTACACGCTCGTGCTCGCGTCGCAGACGCTGCACGCGACCGGGTACGCGATGGGCCTCCAGTTCGACGGTGCGACCGCGACGGGCGACCCCGAGACGGATGCCGCGGTGCTCGTGTACTACGGCGACGGCTCGACCTCGCAGGGCGACGCGAACGAGGCGCTCGTCTTCGCATCGAGCTACCAGACGCCGCAGGTCTTCTTCATCCAGAACAACCAGTGGGCGATCTCGGTGCCGGTCGCGCGGCAGTCGCGCAGCCCGTTGTCGCTGCGCGGCGGCGGCTTCGGCATGCCGGGCGTGCGCGTCGACGGCAACGACGTGCTCGCGAGCTACGCGGTCACCCGCCAGTCGCTCGAGGAGGCGCGCGCGGGCGACGGCCCCAGCCTCATCGAGGCCGTGACGTACCGCATGGGCGCCCACACCACCGCCGACGACCCCACGAAGTACCGCACCGACGACGAGGTGGCCTACTGGGAGGCGCGCGACCCGATCACGCGCTACCGCACGTGGCTCGAGGGCCGCGGGGCATCCGCTTCGTTCTTCGCCGACGTCGACGCCGAGGCGAACGACATCGCCGCGGACCTGCGTCGCCGCGCCCTCGAACTGCAGGCGCCGACGCGCGAGGCGATCTTCGAGCACGTCTACAGCGAGCCGCACCCCCTCATGGTCGAGCAGGCCGCATGGCTCGAGAACTTCGAGACCTCGTTCGAGAACCCGGAAGGGGGCGCAGCATGAGCGCCCGCACCGAAGAGGAGAACCACGTGACGGATGTCGCGAGCGACACGCCCTCGACCGGCGAGGCTCCCGTGCGCGGCGTGCAGACGCTGTCGATGGCGAAGGCCATCAACGCCGGCCTTCGCGAGGCGCTCCGCGCCGACGAGAAGGTGCTGCTCATGGGCGAGGACATCGGCCCGCTCGGCGGCGTCTTCCGCGTGACTGAAGGGCTCTCCGCCGAGTTCGGCGAGCAGCGCATCCTCGACACGCCGCTCGCCGAGTCGGCCATCGTCGGCACCGCGATCGGCCTCGCGATGCGCGGCTACCGCCCGGTCATCGAGATCCAGTTCGACGGCTTCATCTTCCCCGCGTTCGACCAGATCACCACCCAGCTCGCGCGCCAGACGGTGCGCCACGACGGCTCCCTCTCGATGCCCGTCGTGATCCGGGTGCCCTACGGCGGCCACATCGGCTCGATCGAGCACCATCAAGAGAGCCCCGAGGCGTACTTCGCGCACACCCCGGGCCTGCGCGTGGTGAGCCCGTCGAACCCGCACGACGCCTACTGGATGATCCAGGAGGCGATCCGCTCCGACGACCCAGTGCTGTTCTTCGAGCCGAAGAGCCGCTACTGGCCGAAGGGTCCGGTCGACCTCGACCACGCCGGCCTGCCGCTGCACGCGAGCCGCGTCATGCGCCAGGGCACCGATGTCACGGTGGTCGGCCACGGCGCGATGATCGCGACGCTGCTGCAGGCGGCCGACATCGCCGCCACCGAGGGGCGCAGCATCGAGGTCGTCGACCTCCGCTCGCTCTCCCCCATCGACTACGGGCCCCTGCTCGACTCGGTGCACCGCACCGGGCGCCTCGTCGTCGCCCAGGAGGCGTACGGCAACGTCTCGGTCGGCTCCGAGATCGCGGCGACGGTGGCCGAGCGGGCGTTCTACTCGCTCGAGGCGCCGGTGCTGCGCGTGTCGGGCTTCGACACGCCCTTCCCGCCTGCCGCGCTCGAGACCGAGTACCTGCCGAGTCCCGACCGAGTGCTCGAGGCGGTCGACCGAGCCCTGGCGTATTGATCTGGCGCGCGGCGCGCGGACATTGACATGACGATGACGGCATAGACCGACTGCGAGGGTAAAGAGTATGAGCGAGATCCGATTCCCCCTCCCCGATGTCGGCGAGGGCCTCACCGAGGCCGAGATCGTGCAGTGGCGTGTCGCACCGGGCGATCGCATCAGCCTCGACCAGGTCTTCGTCGAGATCGAGACCGCGAAGTCGCTCGTCGAACTGCCGAGCGCGTTCGAGGGCGTCGTCTCCGAACTGCTCGTCGAAGAGGGCAACACGGTCGACGTGGGCACGCCGATCCTGGTGATCCAGACGGATGCCGCGGGGCTCGCCTCCGACGCCCCTGCCGTGCCGGCCGCGCCCGCATCGGGCACGGCCGAGACGCCGTCCGCTCCCGCGGCTCCTGCCGCAGCGACTCCTGCCGCACCGGCGCCCGTCGCCGACGCCGTCGAGGAGAGCGGCGCGGTGCTCGTCGGGCACGGCAGCTCCGGTCCTGCGGCGACGCGTCGCCGGCGGCACGTCACGCCCGACGGGGCGCACGGGCGTCTCGCCGCCCCCACTCCCCCGCCTGCACCGGTGAGCACGGCTCCTGCGGCCGCAGCGAGTGCCGCGGCATCCGTCGCCGCCCCGTCGCGTCCGGCACCCCAGCTTCCGGTGATCGCGAAGCCGCCGATCCGCAAGCTCGCGAAGGACCTGGGAGTCGACCTCTCGCGCGTCGCACCCACCGGGCCGATCGGCGACATCACGCGCGACGACGTGATCCGCGAGGCGAGCCAGGCGAGCGTGTTCCGCAACATCCAGACGCCCGAGCGCCCCGAGGCCCGTGAGGAGCGCATCCCCGTCAAGGGCGTGCGCAAGGCGATCGCGAGCGCGATGGTGCAGAGCGCCTTCCAGGCGCCGCACGTCAGCGTCTTCGTCGACGTCGACGCGAGTCGCACGATGGAGTACCTCAAGCGACTGAAGGCCTCCCCCGACTACGCCGGGGTGCGCATCTCGCCGCTCCTCATCATGGCCAAGGCGATGATCTGGGCCGTGCGTCGAAACCCCACCGTCAACGCGCAGTGGACCGACACCGAGATCGTCGTCAAGAACTACGTGAACCTCGGCATCGCCGCGGCCACGCCGCGGGGCCTCATCGTGCCGAACGTCAAGGAGGCCCAGGCGATGACGATGGTCGAGCTCGCCACGGCGCTCGAGCAGCTCACGCTGACGGCGCGCGAGGGCAAGACGCAGCCCGCCGAGATGCAGAACGGCACGATCACGATCACGAACATCGGCGTCTTCGGCATGGACACCGGCACCCCGATCCTGAATCCGGGCGAGGTGGCGATCATCGCGCTCGGCACGATCAAGCAGAAGCCGTGGGTCGTCGACGGCGAGGTGCGACCGCGATTCGTCACGACGATCGGCGCCTCGTTCGACCACCGCGTGGTCGACGGCGACGTGGCCTCGCGATTCCTCGCCGATGTCGCGTCGATCATCGAGGAGCCGGCGCTGCTGCTCGAGTAGGCGTGGTCGGGTCTCGACGAGCTCGACCAACAGAGACCCTGCGGGTTGAGCCTGTCGAAACCTCCGTACGAGGTTACAGGTGCAGGTCGTACGTGATCGCCTCTGCCGTGCGCGACGACTGCGCGAATCCGGCGCCCTCGAGCGCGCGCCGAGCGGGCAGGTTCGGCACCTCGGCCTCGGCGCGGAGGATCACGACGCCGGCGCTTCGAGCGAGCTCGACGACGGCGGCGACGGTGTGCGTCGACAGGCCCTGGCCGCGCACCGCGGGCACGAGGCCGAATGCGAACTCGACGGCTCCGTCGTCGCCGGGCGGACCGAACAGGTTCACTCCCCCGATGGCCGGGCCGTCTTCGCCTCGACGAACGAGGTAGGGGCCGAAGGGCGTCGGATCGCCGTTCTGTTGCACCGTGCGGAGGTACTCGGCGAGCAGCTCGGGCTCGTCGGTGAAGGCGTAGGCGCCTTCCCATCCGTCGTGGGGGTCCACCTCGCCCGAGAGCACGCGCTCGGCATCGGCGACGGTGAACGGATGCAACGTGAGAGGAGCTGTCGTCGTATCCACGTGCTTCACTCTCGCACGTCGGTGCGACACTCGCCAGACCTGTCCACAGGATGACTCGGGAATGCGGGGATCGCGCGCCGATGTTCACTCACTGTGTCCGAATCGGTCGCTTCATGGTTTTGACAATCATTATCAATAAGACCTACGGTGGAAACATGACCACTCGAACCAGTGCCTTCCGTCGACTGCCCGCGACCCTCGCCGGCGGCGCGGTGCTGGCCGTGTCGGCCGTGGCGCTCGCGGGGTGCACGGCACCCGCGGCATCCGGTGCCTCTGGTGACGGCCCCGAGATCGTGGCGACGACGACCCAGGTCGGCGACTTCGCCCGCGAACTCGTCGGCGACGGCGCCGCAGTCACCCAGCTCCTCTCCCCCGGCCAGAGCGCCCACAGCTTCGACCCCTCGGCGGCGCAGCTGCTCGCACTCTCGCGGGCCGACGCCCTCGTCGTCAACGGCGGCGGGCTCGAGAGTTGGCTCGACGACGCGGTGCAGGCCTCAGGGTTCGACGGCGTGCTCATCGACGCGAGCACCGGCATCGAGCTCCACGGCACCGACGACCACGACGGCGAGGCGCACGACGAAGCCGATGCGCACGACGAAGCCGATGCGCACGACGAAGCCGATGTCCACGACGAAGCCGAGGCGACGGATGCCGCGGAGGACGACCACGCCGAGCACGACGAGGCCGACCACGACCACGGCGCGGGCAATCCCCACATCTGGACCGACCCCGAGCTCGCCGAGCACATGGTCGAGAACATCGCCGACGGGCTCGCGGAGGTGCCGGGCGTCGATGCCGCCGCCATCGCGCAGAACGAGACCGACTACCTGGCGAAGCTCGACGCGCTCGACGAGTGGATCAGCGAGAACGTCGAGACCGTGCCGGTCGCCGAACGGCTGCTCGTGACGAACCACGACGCGTTCACCTACTTCATCGACGCCTACGACGTCACGTTCGTCGGCAGCGTCATCCCGAGCTTCGACGACAACGCCGAGCCGAGCGCGGCCGAGATCGACGCCCTCGTCGACCGCATCCGGGCGACCGGCGCCACGGCCGTGTTCTCCGAGGCCTCCATCTCGCCGAAGGCCGCCGAGACCATCGCCGCCGAGGCCGGCGTCACGGTGTACTCGGGCCCCGATGCGCTGTACGGCGACTCGCTCGGCGTCGAGGGCAGCGAGGGTGCCACGTACCTCGGCAGCCAGCTGCACAATGCGCGACTGATCCTCGAATCGTGGGGCGTCACGCCTACCGCGCTGCCCGAGGCACTGCAAGGATGACAGCCATGAACGACTCCCCCGTGCTGCGCCTTCGCGGCGCCGCGTTCACCCACCCCGGAGGCACGGGAGTCAGCGGACTCGACCTCGACATCGCGCCCGGTGAGGCCGTCGCGCTCATCGGTCCGAACGGTGCGGGCAAGTCGACCCTGCTGAAGGGCGTGCTCGGTCTCGTGCCGCGCACGGCCGGCACGATCGAGTTCGGTGCGCGCACGCCGGATGCCGCCGCCGAACAATCGCATGCCGCAAGCGGCATGGTCGGATTCCTGCCGCAGTCGGCCGACCTCGACCCCGACTTCCCGATCAGTGTCGAGCAGGTCGTGATGCAGGGTCGCTACCGCGGACTCGGGCTCCTCCGCTGGCCCGGCCGTGCCGATCGGGCCGCCGTGCGCGACGCGCTCGAGACGGTCGGCCTCGCCGAGCTCGCGAAGCGGCCGTTCGGCGAGCTCTCGGGCGGGCAGCGCCAGCGGGGGCTCCTCGCCCGAGCACTGGCCTCCGATCCTCGCCTGCTGCTGCTCGACGAGCCCTTCAACGGCCTCGATCAGCCCAATCGCGACGCGCTCGTCGACACCCTGCGCGCGCTCAAGTCCCGCGGCGTCGCCGTGCTCGTCTCGACGCACGACCTCGATCTCGCACGTCGAGTGTGCGACTCGGTTGTGCTCGTCAACCGCACGCAGCTCGCGAGCGGTCCGGTCGACGACGTGCTCACGCTCGGCAACGTACAGGAATGCTTCGAGGGCGTCGAGGTCGAGATCGACGAGCACACCCTCGTCGTTCCCGGGCACGAGGGCCACTGAATGCCGACCGCGACATACATCGGTTCGAGGCGGCCGGGCGGTGACGGATGCCACTGACCGACGCACTGTTCGGCGCGTTCGCCATCCCCTTCATGGGGCGGGCGCTCCTCGTCATGCTCGTGCTCGCGGTCGTCGCCGGGTTCGTCGGCGTGCTGGTGAACCTCAGGGGGCTCGAGTTCATCAGCGACGGCCTGACCCACGCCGTCTTCCCGGGGCTCGCGATCGGGCTCGCCGTGGGCGGCAGCGCCGGCCTCCTGCCCGGTGCCGCGATCGCCGCTCTCGCCGGCGCGCTCGCGCTGACCTGGCTCGACCGCGCGGGCATCACGTCCGACGCGGCGATCGCGATCGTGCTGACGGCGACCTTCAGCGTCGGCGTCATCGTGGTCTCCCGCAGCGACGACTACGCCGGCGAGCTCGAGGCGCTGCTCTTCGGCCGTGTGCTGACGATCCCGCCCGACGAGGTGCTCCCGCTCGTCGCCGTGAGCCTCATCGCGCTCGTCATGGTGCTGGTCACCCTGAAGCAGCAGCTGTACCGGGCGTTCGACGCGAAGGGGAGCCGCGCCGCCGGTGACTCTGCGCTCGTGCTCGACCTCGTGCTCAACTCGGCGATCGCGCTGGTCGTCGTGGCCGCGGCGAGCACGATCGGCACGCTCCTCGTGCTCGCACTCCTCATCGTTCCCGGCGCGGTGTCGCGACTCGCCACAGCACGGCTGTGGTGGCTCTTCCCCGCGGCAGCGGTCTTCGCGGCCGTCGCGGCGTGGCTCGGCCTGGCCCTCGGGTTCGCGATCTCGGTCGGCGCCGGCGTCGACGTGCCGGCGGGCAGCACGGTCGTGGCCGTCTTCGTCGTCGGCTACGCGCTCGTGCTGCTCGTCGCCTCGATGTTCGGCCGGAGCCGCCGGGCGAGACGGGCGGCGGGTCCCGCCACGCGGTCTTCCTCGCCTGCCGCTCCGCGACCGGAGGTCGGGGTGGCCGAGGCTCGACCGGCGGGGGAGGGGCACTGATGGGGTACTTCGAACGAGCGCTCATCGCCGCGATCATCATCGGCGCAGGCGCCGGGCTCGTCGGCAGCCTCGTGGTCGTGCGGCGCCGCACCTTCTTCGCGCAGGCGCTGACGCACGGCACCTACCCCGGCGCCGTGGCGGCGGCCGCCCTCGGCGTGAGCGTGCCCGCGGGCGCGGCCGTGGCATCCGTCCTGCTCGTCGCGGTCATGGCGGGCATCGCCCGCGTGCGTCGCCAGGGGGCGCAGGTCGCGGCCGGCATCGTGCTGACCGGAGGGTTCGCTGCCGGTGCGCTGCTTCAGGCACTGATCCCCGGGCTGCCCGTGCGCGCCGAATCCCTGCTCATGGGCTCGATCCTCACAGTGAGCGACGGAGACATTCTGCTCGCGGCATGTGTCGGCATCGTCGCGGTGCTCTGCATCTCGCTGTTCGGCAAGGAGATCGCGTTCTCGACGTTCGATCCGCATGGGTTCCGCGCCGCCGGATACCGGGAGTGGCCGATCGAACTGCTCGTGCTCGGCCTCACGGCGGCGTCGGTCGTCAGCTCGCTTCCCGCGGTCGGTGCCATCCTCGCGATCGCGCTCATCGCCGCGCCGGCGGCGGCCGCCCGACTCATGGTGCGCTCGTTCCGGGGCCTGCTCTTCGCCGCCCCGGTGATCGGCGCGGCGGCGGGCGTGCTGGGCGTCATCTCCTCGCGGATGTTCGAGATCGCGGCCGGCCCCGCGATCGCACTCGCTGCAACGGCCTTCTTCCTGCTCGCACTGGGGATCTCCAAGCTTCGCGCGCTACCGTTGAACCGAGTCTCCATACCGGTGGAGACCGCGGAGGACGCACGGATCGCATGAAGCGCAACACCTGGCAGCGAGAAGCCGTTCGCGAAGCACTCGACGGCACCGAGGGGTTCATCAGCGCGCAGGCGCTGCACTCGACCCTCCATTCGAGCGGTTCCCCGATCGGGCTCGCGACCGTCTACCGTGCGCTCGGCGATCTCGCGTCGAGCGGCGAAGCCGATTCGCTGCAGTCGCCCGACGGCGAAGCGCTCTATCGGGCGTGCAGCACGACCGGGCACCACCATCACCTCATCTGCCGCAACTGCGGGCTGACCGTCGAGATCGCCGCCGACGAGGTCGAGGCGTGGGCGAAGACGGTCGCTGCCGAGCACGGATTCACCGGCGCGGCGCACGTCGTCGACGTCTTCGGCCTGTGCGCCAACTGCACGAAGCTGCAGGCGGCGGGGGAGTAGCGCCGACGCTTCGTGTGAAAACCCAGATCAGGGTGGATTTCACACGGCACGATTTGGGTTGCATGGACGACCTCGATACGGTGGACACGGTCCTGCAAGACCGAATCGCCCAGTCCGCGCTTCTGCATTCCGAAAACGGCATGCAGAATCGTATGGTTCGGCGGCGTGGCACCCGGCCCCGATGGCCGGTTGCATGGAAGTCCTGTTTCGCCCTGCATCAGACCGGGGCTTGAGTCCAGACATCCGGATCGCCGTCAACCCGGCCGTGACCCACGAGTCAGCCCTTCCCGATTCCTGACCGCGCACGTCCAACGTGCGCGGCGTTCGGCGTGCGCTCCGGGAGCCTGTCCATGTCCGAAACACCAGCACGCGAGGCCGAATCGCCGGCGCTCTCGGTTCGTCGCCTCACCAAGTTCTTCGGGCGCAAGCCCAGGGAGGCGCTCGATCGCCTTCGCGCCGGGGCCGGTCGTGCCGAGCTCGCATCGCTCGGCACCGCCGCGGTCATCGACGCCGACTTCGACGTGCGGAGCGGCGAGATCTTCGTCGTCATGGGACTCTCGGGCTCGGGCAAGTCGACGCTCATCCGCACCCTGAACGGCCTGCTCGAACCGACCGACGGCACCGTCACGGTGATGGGGGAGACCATCACGGGGATGTCGCCGAAGCGGCTCCGCGAGGTGCGCCGCCGCCACGTCTCCATGGTCTTCCAGCACTTCGCGCTGCTGCCGCACCGCAGCGTGCTCGAGAATGCGGCGTACGGCCTCGAGATCCAGGGCGTCCCCGCCGCCGAACGGCGTGCACGCGCCGAGCACATCCTCGAGCGCGTCGGCCTCGGCGGCTGGGGCGACAAGATGCCCTCCGAGCTGTCGGGCGGCATGCAGCAGCGCGTCGGGCTCGCTCGGGCGCTCGCGTCGGACACCGACATCCTGCTCATGGACGAGGCGTTCTCGGCGCTCGATCCGCTCATCCGCAGGGAGATGCAGGAGCAGCTCGTCGAGCTGCAGCAGGAGCTCGGCAAGACGATCGTCTTCATCACCCACGACCTCAACGAGGCGATGTTCCTCGGCGACCGGATCGCGGTCATGCGCGACGGCCGCATCGTGCAGCTCGGCACCGCCGAGGAGATCCTCACCGACCCCGCCGACGACTACGTGGCCCAGTTCGTGCAGGACGTCGACCGCTCGCGCGTGCTCACCGCCGGCAACGTGATGGAGGCGCCGCGCGCCGTCGTCACCGCCTCGGCGGGCCCGCGCGCAGCACTTCGGGCGATGCGCGACCTGCAGACCTCGATGGTCTTCGTGGTCGGCAGCGGCCGGCGCCTCCTCGGCGTCGTGCACGACCGCGACGTGCTGCGCCTCGTGCAGCGCGGCGAGCGGTCCCTCGAGCCGGCGATCAGCGACGACCACCCCGTCGTCGCCGCCGACGAGCACCTCTCCGAACTCTTCGAGAGCGCCGTCGAGAGCCAACTGCCGCTCGCCGTCGTCGATGAACAGGGACGCCTGCTCGGCGCCGTGCCCCGCGTCACCCTGCTCGCCGCGCTCGGCAACGTCTCGTCGAACACGGGGGAGCACGCCGTCATCGAGACGCCCGCGACGATCCCGGTCGACGTGATCACCGCGACGCTGCACCGCACGGCACGGCCCGACACCGCGATCGCCGACGCGGCCGACGCCAGCGCCGTGGCGGCAGCAGCGGCGGAAGCCGTCGACATCCGCGCCGAAGCCACGCGAGCGGATGCCGCGGGGGAGAGGAGCCCGGCATGAACGACTTCCGACTTCCGCTCGGCGACTGGGCCGACGCCGTCATCGACTTCATCACCGACGTCTTCGGCGGGTTCTTCACCGTCGTGCGGAACATCTTCGCCGGCTTCTACGACGTCGTCGACTTCGTGCTGCAGACCCCGCCCTTCTGGATCGTCATCCTCGTGCTGGCGGCCGTCGCCTGGCTCGCGAAGGGCTGGAAGCTCGCCATCGGCACGGCGCTCGGCCTGCTCGTGATCGTCGGCGTCGACCAGTGGGACAACGCCATGTCGACGCTCGCCCTCGTGCTCGTCGCCTCGCTCATCGCCGTGGTGATCTCGGTGCCGCTCGGCGTGCTCGCCGCCCGCTCCGATGTCGCCTCGAAGATCATTCGGCCGATCCTGGACTTCATGCAGACGATGCCGGCCATGGTCTACCTGATCCCGGCGCTGATCCTCTTCCGGGTCGGGGTCGTGCCGGGCATCGTCGCGACGATCATCTTCGCGATGGCGCCCGGCGTCAGGCTCACCGAGCTCGGCATCCGCGGGGTCGACAAGGAGGTCGTCGAGGCCGGCCAGGCCTTCGGCTCCTCGCCGTGGCGCATCCTCCGCCAGATCCAGCTGCCGCTCGCGATGCCGAGCATCATGGCCGGCGTCAACCAGGTCATCATGCTCTCGCTCTCGATGGTCGTCATCGCCGGCATGGTCGGCGCCGGCGGACTCGGCGGAGAGGTCGTGCAGTCGCTCACCCGCATCGACGTGGGCCTCGGCTTCGAAGCCGGACTCTCGGTCGTGATCCTCGCGATCATCCTCGACCGGGTCACCGGCGCGCTCGGCACGCCGCGGAAGCCCGGCGCACCGCGCAAGCAGGCGCCGTCGACGGATGCCTCGGAGCCGCTCGGCCCCGAGGCGGAACGCCTGCCCGCGGCATCCGCCACCGCCTGACCCGCCGCGAACGTTCGTCGCGCGGACTCGCGCGACGCTCCCCAACACCCGTGCCACAGCACACGGGAGGAAAGGAACACATGAAGAAGCGCATGCTCACCGGAGCACTTGCACTCGGAGCGGTCTCCGCTCTGGCACTCAGCGGCTGCGCCGCCGGCGCCGAAGCCGAGACCCTCGAGAACGGCGACCAGAAGGACGTCACCATCGCCGTGTTCAACGGCTGGGACGAGGGAGTCGCCGCGAGCGAGCTCTGGAAGGCCGTGCTCACCGAGCAGGGGTACGACGTGACGCTCGAGTACGCCGACCCCGCGCCCGTCTACACCGGTCTCACGACCGACGACTACGACGTGACCCTCGACACGTGGCTGCCGATCACCCACGCCGACTACATCGAGCAGTACGGCGACGACCTCGTCGACCTCGGCGCATGGAATGAGGACGCCAAGCTCACCATCGCGGTGAACGAGGACGCCCCGATCGACTCCCTCGAGGAGCTCGCCGCGAACGCCGATCTCTTCGGCAACCAGCTCGTCGGCATCGAGCCGGGCTCGGGCCTGAACCGGGTCACGACCGATGAGGTCATCCCGACGTACGGCCTCGACTCGATGGATTACGTGACGAGCTCCACGCCCGCGATGCTCGCCGAGCTGACGGCGGCCACGAAGAACGGCGAGAACATCGCCGTGACGCTCTGGCGCCCGCACTGGGCCTACGACGCGTTCCCGCTGAAGGACCTCGAGGATCCCGAGGGCACGCTCGGCGATGCCGAGGGCATCCACTCCTTCGGCGGCAAGAGCTTCGAGGAGAACTACCCGACTCTCGCCGGCTGGCTGAAGGACTTCCAGATGGATTCGGAGCTGCTCTTCTCGCTCGAGAACGCCATGTTCAACAGCGACGCCGACTCCGACGACTACGCGCCGGTCGTCGAGCAGTGGATCGCCGACAACCGCGA
Source organism: Agromyces cerinus (assembly GCF_016907835.1). Classification (NCBI taxonomy): domain Bacteria; kingdom Bacillati; phylum Actinomycetota; class Actinomycetes; order Micrococcales; family Microbacteriaceae; genus Agromyces; species Agromyces cerinus. Next base: position 3,489,986 of record NZ_JAFBCT010000001.1, read on the forward strand.
CTACGTCGACACGCTGACGAAGTAGCTCGAGAGCGCCACGCGAACAGGCGGGTGAACAGAAGGGGCGGATGCCGCAGCATCCGCCCCCGCTGTTTCACCCGCCTTCGTCGTGCAGCGAGTGCAGCTAGCCCGCCGGCGGCGCCCCACCGGCCGCGGCCCCCGGTGTCGCCGGAGCATCCGCCGCGTTCGCGGCGGCGGGCGGATTCACGAGCACGTCGTCGAACGTCGACTTCTCGTCTGCGGTGCGCTGGTCCCATGACGGTTTCCGCGCTGCATAGAAGATGAGCGGGGGCACGCCCAGCGCGAGCACGACCACTCCGACGAGCACGGGATAGGTCCAACCGGGAGCACCGCCGCCGAAGCCCTCGGGCGGGATGAAGCCGAGGATGAACGCCGCCAGACAGGCGACGAACCCGATGGTCGCGACCACGTACATCGCAGGCACCCGGTAGGTGCGCACGACGTGCGGCTGCTTCGCCCGCAGCCGCATGGCCGCGGCGAACATCATCATGTACATGATGAGGTAGAGCGCCGCCGCCATGTCGACGAGCAGGATGAACGCCGTGTTGATGTTCGGCACGAAGAGGAACAACGACGCGAGCAGCGTCACGACGATGCCCTGCACGGTGAGGATGCCGACCTGCACGCCCGCCTTGTTGCGCTTCTGGAGGAACACCGGGAGGTACCCGCTGCGCGCAGCCGCGAGGAGGCCGCGTGACGGACCCGCGATCCAGGTCACGACCGAGGCGAACGCGCCGAGCGCGATGAGCAGCGACAGCACCGGCGTGAGCCACGACACCCCGAAGGCGTCGAAGTAGGCCTGGAAGGCGAGGTTGATGCCGGTCGTGAGCCCGAGCTTGTCGGACGGCACGACCAGGCCGATCGCGATCGTCGGAATGATGAAGATGCCGAGGATCAGGATCGACGCGATGAGCACCGTCCTCGGGTACTCCTTGCCCGGGTTCTTCAGGTCGTTCGCGTGCACCGCGTTGACCTCCATGCCGGCGTACGCGAGCACGTTCGACACGATGAGCACGATCGAGGCGAGCCCCGTGAACGGCGGGATGACCGATGCCGCCGTCAGCGGGATCTGGCTGGTCTGGCCGGTGGACACCCAGATGATGCCGAAGATGATCAGCAGCAGGCCCGGGAAGATCGTTCCGGCGAGTCCGCTCCATGAGCCGACCTTGGCGAAGAGGTTGCCGCCCTTCAGGGTGATGAACGTCGAGAACCAGTACAGCACCAGGATCACGATCGCCGTGTAGAGCCCCGAGTTCGCGAGGTTCGGATCGAGGAACACGAACGCGAGCGACGCCGCGATGAATGCGATCTGGGTCGGGTACCAGACGACGTTCTGCACCCACTGCAGCCAGATCGCCTGGAATCCCCACTTGCCGCCGAACGCCTCGCGCACCCACGTGAACACGCCGCCCTTCCACCCGGTCGCGAGCTCCGCCGCGACGAGCGCCGTCGGCACGAGGAAGAAGATCGCGGGGATGATGAACAGCGTGATCGACCCGAGTCCGTAGCCGGCCATGGCGGGCAGGCTCCGCAGGGAGGCGACCGCGACGACGGTCAGGATCGCCAGCTGCATGAGCGACATGAACTTCTGCGAGGTCACGCCCGGTGCGCCGATCGCCGGCTTGTGCGGGACCGTGTCGAACGGATGCGCCTTCACATGCCCGGGCGACGGCGCGACGGTGCCGTCAGCGCGTTTGGGCGCTGCCGACCCGGCCGGGCTGCTTCCCCGCTCGGTGATGTCGGTCATGAGTCACCTCAGTGCGTGAAGGAGGACACTTGGCCCTCGATCGGCATGGGCGACTCGAGGGCATCGAGGAACTCGGTGGCCTCCTGGATGTCGAGGAGCAGCGACTCGGCGAGGTTCCGGCTCAGTCCGTTGCGGACGACGATGCGCTGCACGACGAGGTCCGAGATGTCGTCGGGCATCGGGTACGCGGGGATGAGCCAGCCCTTCAGGCGCAGACGCTCCGAGAGGTGGTACAGGTTCCAGTTCTCGGTGTGGCCCTTCTTGAGCTGCCACGCGAAGACCGGGATGTCGGTGCCGTCGTTCCAGAGTTCGAACGCGTCCATCTTCGCGATCTCGCCCGAGAGGTACACCGCGACATCCTGCGACGCCTGCTGCACCTTGCGGTAGCCGTCCCAGCCGAGGCGGAGGAAGAGGTAGTACTGCAGCAGGACCTGCGCGCCCGGTCGAGAGAAGTTGAGCGCGAAGCTGGGCATGTGGCCGCCGAGGTAGGTGACATCGAATACGAGGTCCTTCGGCAGGTCATCGACCGTGCGCCAGACCACCCACCCGAGTCCCGGGTAGACGAGCCCGTACTTGTGGGCGGAGGTGCTGATCGACACGACCCGGTCGACGCGGAAGTCCCACTCGAGATCGGGCTGGAGGAACGGGGCGACCATGCCCCCGGAAGCCCCGTCGACGTGGATCTTCACATCGAGCCCGGTCTTCTCCTGGATCGCGTCGAGTGCCTTCGAGATCTGGGCGACCGGCTCGTACATGCCGGTGTAGGTCACGCCCATGATCGCGACCACGCCGATCGTGTTCTCATCGACGTACTTGTCGAGGTCGTGGCCGTCGAGCACCTTGTGCTCGTCGCTGATCGGCACGTAGCGCGCTTCCACGTCCCAGTAGTTGCAGAACTTCTCCCAGCACACCTGCACCGCGCTCGAGAGGATGAGGTTCGGCTTCTCGGTCGACTTGCCCTCGGCGCGGCGCCTCTGCTGCCAGCGGCGCTTCAGCGCGAGACCGCCGAGCATGCACGCCTCGGACGAACCGATGGTGGAGGTGCCGATCGCGCCCTCCGCGCTCGGCGCGTTCCAGAGGCTCGCGATCATCTTCCAGCATCGCGTCTCGATCGCGGCGGTCTGCGGGTACTCGTCCTTGTCGATCATGTTCTTGTCCGCGGTCTCCGCGTACAACTGGGTCGCGTGCGTATCCATCCACGTGCCGACGAACGTCGCCAGGTTCAGGCGTGCGTTCCCGTCGAGCATGGCTTCGTCGTGGACGATCTGGTATGCGGTCTCGGGCAGTGACTCGCCGTCGGGAATCCGGTCCAGCGGGAAGTCCGTCGCCTCGCCCTCCCGCGCGAAGATCGGGTTCAGCTGGTTGCGATCCCCGATTCCGGCGAACGCGTGTCGCGAACGATCCGGCGTGATCGGTTCGTTGCTGCCGCTGCCCGAATGGGATCGTGGCTTGAGATCGGTCATGGTGGTCCCCCCGCGTTCTGCTTCGTCGTGCATGAACATGGGCGCGTCTGAGACGGCAGAGTGGGTGTCGACCCCCAGAAGACGGCCCAAACTCCGAGTGTGGCCCCCCTCGGCGAGGGGCGTCAATAGTGCAGATCGAGTGAGACCGATACGACGGGGAACCGTCGGGCTGCGTTCGCCGAGCGTTCCCGGCCGCTCATCGATCGATGGCTAGAGTTGCAGCATGGCGGCTCCAGAGCAGCGCATCGGCGCCCGCGTACCCCGGCCTCGGCGGCTGCGTCGGGAGGCCTGGGGCTTCGCCGTGGGCTCCCTCTGCTTCCTCGTCGGCGCCATCCCGTTCTACGCGGAGTGGGTGGGCGGCGTCGGGGTCGGCATCACCTTCTTCGTCGGCTCGGTCTTCTTCACGCTCGCCGCATTCATCCAGCTGAGCCTCAGCGGCCGCCGCGTTCCGAGAGGCGGCACCAGCCACGCCGACTTCTGGGACTGGTGGGCAGCGGCGGTGCAGTTCGCCGGCACGCTCTGCTTCAACGTGAGCACCGCGGTCGCGCTCGCCGCGGCCGTCGCAGACCCGACGAAGCTCGGTGCGGGTTGGCGGCCCGACGCGTTCGGCTCGGTCGCATTCCTCGCAGCGAGCGCCTTCGCGATCATGGCGACGAAGGATCGCGGCCAGCTCTGGGACCGCGACGCCCGCACCTGGCACGGCACGTGGCTCAACATGCTCGGCTCGATCGCGTTCGCCGTCTCGGCGGTCGGCGCCTACGTCGATCCCGACACCGGCACGCTCACGAGCATGTTCTGGGCGAACCTCGGCACCCTCCTCGGCGCGCTGTGCTTCCTCTTGGCGGCACTCCTCTCGCGTCGCACGATCGGCGAAGAGCCCGCGCCCACCGAGTGACGACGGGCCTGCGGCATCCGCTCGGTTCGGGCTCGTGTGCGGTTGTCCCTGCCCGATCTGGTAAGCTGGCTCGTTGGCTGGGCACTTCCACTGCCCATGCCGCGACACTCCCCATCGAAACCACGCGAGAAATCGCGGGCTTCCGCATGGGGAAGGTCAGCAGACAAGAGACCTTGGGAGGGGCATCCGCCCCTCGGTATTGGAGGAAACCAATGGCAGCAGTGTGCCAGGTGACTGGAGCCGTTCCCGGCTTCGGGCACAACATCTCGCACTCGCACCGCCGGACGAAGCGCCGCTTCGACCCGAACGTGCAGAAGAAGACCTATTTCGTGCCGTCGCTGCGTCGCAGCATCACCATCAACGTGTCCGCCAAGGGCATCAAGGTGATCGACGCTCGTGGCATTGAGGCAGTGGTCAAGGACATGCAGGCACGTGGGGTGAAGCTCTAATGGCGAAGGCACAGGACATCCGGCCGATCATCAAGCTTCGGTCGACCGCCGGCACCGGGTACACCTACGTGACCCGCAAGAACCGCCGCAACAACCCCGACCGCCTCGTGCTCAAGAAGTACGACCCTGTAGTGCGCAAGCACGTCGACTTCCGAGAGGAGCGCTAAGAATGGCGAAGAAGAGCAAGATCGCGCGCAACGAACAGCGCAAGGTGATCGTCGAGCGGTACGCCGCGAAGCGCCTCGAGCTGAAGAAGGCGCTCGTCGACCCCAACGGCACCGACGAGAGCCGTGAGGCCGCTCGCAAGGGCCTGCAGAAGCTTCCCCGCAACGCGTCGCCGGTTCGCCTGCGCTCGCGTGACGCCATCGACGGCCGCCCCCGTGGTGTGCTCACGAAGTTCGGTGTCTCGCGTGTCCGCTTCCGCGACATGGCGCACCGTGGCGAGCTGCCCGGCATCACCAAGTCGAGCTGGTAGTCACGTAGCTTCACGCTTCACCGAGAGGGGCGTCCGGGGTCTCCCCGGGCGCCCCTCTCGCGTACCCGGCGCCGTCCGGCGAGACGCGAATCGATCGAGTATCGCGCGACACGCCGGAGCGAAGGTGCTCGAAACGGCCGGAAATCCGCGGGATTCCGCGGAACTCTGTTACATTCGAGGCGGCCTGATCGGCCACCGGGGGCGGTTGAACGATCGTTCCCAGGAACTCACCAAATGCTGTACCGAACAGCGAACGTCCGAGGAGGACATTCAATGGCTGACAAGTCGCTCAACAAGACCGAGCTCGTCGCGAAGGTCGCAGCGTCGACCGGACAGAGCCAGGCCACCGTCGACGCCGTTCTCGGCGGCCTCTTCGAGGCGCTCGCCGAGTCCGTCGGCTCGGGCACCAAGGTCTCCATCCCGGGCTGGCTCGCCGTCGAGCGCACGCACCGCGCTGCGCGCACGGGCCGCAACCCGCAGACCGGTGCCGAGATCCAGATCCCGGCCGGCTACTCGGTCAAGGTCTCGGCCGGCTCGAAGCTCAAGGCTGCTGCGAAGTAACTGCGACTTCCCGAAGGGGCGTACGGCGTGAGCCGTGCGCCCCTTCGTCGTCTCCGCCGGGCGCCCGCTCTGGGCGGACGCACGGGCACGGCCGTCTAGGCTGGTTCGGTGCCCCGCTCCGTTCGAGTGCTCGGCCCTGCCGCACTCATCGCCGTCGCCCTCGCCGCGACATTCGCCGGCCTCGCCTACGGCGGGGGCGCGGCCGAACAGCTGATCCAGGACCCCGGGCCCCTCGCCCGCTTCGGCGTGCCCGTCGCGAAGCTCTTCGTGAACCTCGGCGCTGCGGGCATGATCGGCGCCCTCGTGCTCGCGGTCTGGGCGCTCAGCCCGAAGCGACGCGAGTTCGACCTGGCGCTCGATGTCGCCGCGGCATCCGCTGCCGTCATGACGGTCGCGAGCGCGGCGACCGGCCTCTTCACCTTCCTGCTCGTCACGAGCGTGCCGTTCGACCTGAGCGACGCGTTCGGGCAGAAGCTGGGCCAGTTCGTCACGACCATCGAGCTCGGGCAGGCCTGGCTCACCACGACGCTCGTCGCGGCCGCCGTCACCGTGCTGTGCTTCGCCGTGCGCAACCACACCGCACTCGTGTTCGTGACGGTGCTCGCGGTCGCCTCGCTCGTGCCGCTCGCGCAGCAGGGCCACGCGGCGGGCGCCGCCGGCCACGCCGCCGCCGTCACCGGGCTCGGCCTGCACCTCGTCTTCGCCTCGGTGTGGCTCGGCGGACTCGTCACGATCGTGCTGCTGAAGGGCGAGCTCGGCGAGAAGCGACTGCCCGTCGTGCTCGCGCGCTACTCGACCGTGGCGCTCATCAGCTTCATCGTCGTCGCGCTCTCGGGCTATGCGAGTGCCGCGCTCCGCATCGGCGACTGGGACCAGCTGTTCACGCCCTACGGCATGCTCGTCGTCGTCAAGGTGGTCGCGCTCATCGCGCTCGGACTCTTCGGCGCCGCGCAGCGCCGGTTCCTGATCGGGCGGATGTCGCGGGGCGACCGGTCTCGAGGCTCGTTCTGGTGGCTCGTCGTCGCCGAGCTCGCGTTCATGGGGCTCGCCTCGGGCGCGGCCGCCGCGCTCGCCCGTACGGCCACCCCGGTCTCCGAAGAGGAGGCGGGCTCACTCGCCCGCACGCCTGCGGAGATCCTCACCGGGGAGCCCCTGCCGCCGTGGCCGGACTGGACGCGGTTCTTCACCGAGTGGAACCCCGATCTCATCTGGCTGCTCGCATGCGGCTTCGGCATCTTCTTCTACATCGCCGGTGTGCGACGCCTCCGCAAGCGCGGCGACCGTTGGCCGATCTACCGCACGGTGCTCTGGGTCTCGGGCCTCCTGCTGCTCGTCTACATCACCAACGGCGGCGTGAACGTCTACGAGCAGTACCTCTTCTCGGCGCACATGCTCGCGCACATGGTGCTCACGATGGCCGTGCCGGTGCTGCTCGTGCCCGGCGCACCGGTGACGCTCGCGGCCCGCGCCATCCGTGCCCGGAAGGACGGCAGCCGCGGCGGCCGCGAGTGGATCCTGCTCGGCGTGCACTCGAGGTTCGCCGGGTTCATCGCGAACCCGATCGTGGCCGCCCTGCTCTTCGTCGGCTCGCTCTGGGTCTTCTACTACTCGCCGCTCTTCCGCTGGACGATGTTCGACCACATCGGGCACGAGTGGATGATCGTGCACTTCCTCATCACGGGGTACCTGTTCGTGCAGTCGCTCATCGGCATCGACCCGGTGCCGTATCGCCTGCCGTACCCGTTCCGACTGCTGCTGCTGCTCGGCACCATGGCGTTCCACGCGTTCTTCGGTCTCGCGATCATGTCGAGCACCGGGCTCCTCCTGGCCGACTGGTACGGCGCGATGGGTTGGGGCACCGACGCGCTCGTCGACCAGCAGCTCGGCGGCGGCATCGCCTGGTCGATCGGCGAGATCCCAACGGTGGCGCTCGCCATCACCGTCGCCGTGCAGTGGGCGCGCAGCGACGAGAAGGAGTCGAAGCGGCGCGACCGCCACGCCGACCGCACCGGCGATGCCGAGCTCGAGGCGTACAACGCGCAGCTCGCGGCGATCGCCGAGCACGACCGCCCGCAGTAGCCGTGCTACTTCAGCCGGATGTCGATGGTGTCGTCGGGCGTGATCGTCGCTGAGAGGGCGAGGGTGAAGGGGCGGTCCTCGTCGAGCGTGTAGTAGTGCCCGTCGAAGAGCGACTGCACCTCGACCGTGATGTGGGCGACGCCCTCGGTGGGCGGCATGTCGAACGACGACTCGCCGGGCGTCAGGGTGACCTGCGGCGAGGTGACGATGCTCCACTCGGGGTCCCCCGTGACCCGGTCGTCGATCTCGATGCCGAAGGGGCACTCGGCCGGCTGCAGCACCGGTTGCGCGGCGCATTTGGCGAGGAAGTCGTCGACCTTGAACTGCACCCGTTCGACGAACGCCGGGGTCGGCTGCGCATCGACGGTGACGGCGGCGCGTGTTGAGGCGTCGGCCTGCAGCGGCACGGGCACGGCCTCGAGCAGCTCCGAACTGTAGGAGAACTCGTAGACGGCCGGTGCGATCGCGATGTAGGGAGTCACCTGGGTGAAGGCGGCGAGCTCGTCGCCCGACTTCAGGGCACGTGAGTCGAGGGTGAGCGAGCCGACCGTGAACGTCGGGTTGTGCGCGGCGGTGACGTCGATCACGGCGAGCGGGCTGACCGCGAACTCCCAGCGGTTCAGCACGCCGTAGAGCGGCTCGATCGGGCGCACGTCGAACGAGGACTGCACGATCGCTTCGGCGAGACGGTAGCTCGCGGTCACGGTGTGCGTGCCGTCGGCACGGGCGACGTCGCTCATGATGCGCACGTCTTCAGGCCCCGACTCGATGACACCGGTGCGCAGCATCGCGGTCGAGACGTTCGCGGGCAGGCTGAGCTCGGCGAGCTCGGCTTCGTCGAGGGCGACACCGGGGGTCGTGGACGCCTCGGCGATGTCGTCGTTGGCGATGGCCGAGAGGTAGCGCTCGATGAAGCTCGAGGAGCCGTAGATCGTCTGGTTCAGGGCGCCGAGGGCGGCGATGAAGGCGCCGACGAGGAGCACCGCGAGTCCGAGCCACCCGGCGACGGACAACGGCGAGACTCGACTGCCGCGCACCCCGGAGCTCCCCACCCGCACAAGTCTACGGGGCGCCGACGGCGGGAACTGAGGATGTCCACAGCTCTGCTCGGCGCCCGCAGCGGCCGGTTACAGTGGGATCGCCGCGCGTCGTCTTCCGCGGCATCCGCTCGCCGAATCGAAAGCGCCCCTGTGCAGAACGTCACCCTCAGCCGAGAACAGGCCGCGGTGTTCCAGGCCATCGAGGGCACGCGCGAGCACGTCTTCGTCACCGGTCGCGCCGGTACCGGCAAGTCGACCCTGCTGAACCATCTGAACTGGAACACGCAGAAGCAGATCGTCATCTGCGCGCCGACGGGCGTCGCCGCGCTGAACGTCGGCGGGCAGACGATCCATTCGCTCTTCCGGCTGCCGATCGGGGTCATCGCCGACCACGACATCGAGCAGAACGACACGGTGCGAAAGATCCTGAACGCCATGGACACGCTCGTGATCGACGAGGTCTCGATGGTCAACGCCGACCTGCTCGACGCGATGGACCGGTCGCTCCGCCAGGCCAGGCAGCGCCCCCTCGAGCCGTTCGGGGGAGCGCAGGTCGTGCTGTTCGGCGACCCGTACCAGCTCGCACCCGTGCCGGGGGACGCCGACGAGCGCGCCTACTTCGCCGACACCTACGACTCGATGTGGTTCTTCGACGCGAAGGTGTGGCGCGAGACCGACCTGCGCATCTTCGAGCTCGGCGAGATCCACCGCCAGCACGACGACGAGTTCAAGCACATGCTGAACGCGGTGCGGCACGGGATGGTGACGGCCGAGATCGCGGGTGTGCTCAACAGTGTCGGCGCGCGGCGGCCGCTGCCCGAGCAGGGTGCCATCACCCTCGCCACCCGCAACGACACCGTCAACCGCATCAACCGCACGCAGCTGCACCGGCTGCCGGGGCAGTCGCAGGGCAACGAGGCCGAGGTGAACGGCGACTTCGGCGGCCGGGCGTTCCCCGCCGATGAGAACCTCGAGCTGAAGCTCGGTGCGCAGGTCATGTTCCTCCGCAACGACACCGCGATCGGGCCCGAGGGCCAGCGCTGGGTGAACGGCACGATCGGCACCGTCACCTCACTCGATCGCGTCGTGCGCGTCGACGTCGGCGGCGAGGAGCACGAAGTCGAGCAGGTCACCTGGGAGAAGTACAAGTACACCTGGGATCCGATCCGCAAGAAGCTCGAGAAGCAGATCGTCGCGGAGTTCACGCAGTTCCCGTTGAAACTGGCTTGGGCGGTGACCATCCACAAGTCGCAGGGCGCGAGCTACGACACGGCGATCGTCGACCTCGGCCAGCGGGTCTTCAGCCCCGGGCAGACGTATGTGGCGCTGAGTCGTCTGACGTCGCTCGAGGGGCTCTACCTCGAGCGTCCGCTGCGGCCGAGCGACATCATCGTCGATCGCAACGTCGAGCGGTTCATGTCGGGCGCCGATCGCGAGATCACCGTGCCGCATCGCTGATCCGCCGCGCGGCAGCCGCCACGGAGCGCCCTCGACCCCGCGCCGCGGAGCGCCCGGTCCGGGCATCGCCCCCTGGCCGGGTTACAATTTCACCGGACACACGGCTGAGGGGAGCTAGGTGGCTGGCCAGACCAAGGTCGCACGTAGGCGGGGGCTTCTCGTCGTACTGCTCGTCGGAGCGCTCGGATTGTCGGGATGCACCGGCGGTGCCGTCGACCCGTTGGCGGGGCTCGATCCCGTCGACGCCGCCTTCGACAGCGAGCTCTCCGACCAACTGCAGGCGGTGCTCGACGAAGCCGTCAGGCTCAGCGGTTCGAGCGGCGGCGTGGCAGGGGCGTGGTCGCCCTGGTCGGGCGAGTGGACCGGCAACTCGGGCACCGTCGACTTCGGCGAGAAGTCCGAACCGGTCAGCGCCGGCACCGAGTTCCACCTCGGAACGCTCACGGGTGAGGTGACCTGCACCGTGCTGCTGCGCCTCGTCGAGGAAGGCCGTGTGGCGCTCGACGACCAGGTCTCGACGTACGTCGACTGGGTGCCCGGTCTCGACGGCATCACGCTGGGTCAGCTCTGCGCCCACACCTCGGGCGTCGCCGACTACTACCCGGGGCTGAAGAGCCATTTCGTGTCGAATCCCGAGCGCGTCTGGCCGGCCAACGAGCTCCTCTCGAGCGGGCTCGCGCTGCCGCGCGTCGGCGCTCCCGGCGAGAAATGGACCGAGTCGCGCACCGGAGTGCTGCTGCTGTCGATGGCGCTCGAGCGCAGCACGGGCCGCACATGGAACGATCTCGCCGCGCAATACGTCCTGGATCCGCTCGGGCTCGAGGACACGTCGTTGCCGTCGCCGACCGACACCGACTTCGACGACGCCCTCGGCGCCTTCTCGGCCGCACTCGCCACGAACGGCGAGGCCGATTGCGCCGTCATCCGCGATGACTCCGATCAGTCGAGCTCGATGGGCGGCGGCGCGGCGGGCGCGGTGTCGAGTCTCGACGACGTGCGTCGTCTCAGCGCCGCGTTCGCGACGGGTGCGCTGCTCGACGAGGCGACGGCACGCACGCAGTGGACGCCCATCCCCTTGGGCGGCGAGGCTCCCGCGTGGCAGAGCTGGGGGCTCGGTGGTGCGGAGTACGGTCCGATGCGCGGTCTCGCCGGCGAGTCGCCCGGCGCGCTGACGGCCGCGTTCACCGATCCCGAGACCGGGCTCACCGTCGTCATCGCGCTGAACAACTCGACCTCGGGTGGCGCCTTCGTCCGAGAGGCGGCCTTCGCCCTCGCGTCGCTCGCGTCCAAGGCTCCGCCGGCCGCCGAGCACGAGCAGCCGCTCGTCGAACTGCCGTGGTCGTTCGAGCAGGCGACGACCAAGATGAAGGAACTGGCCAAGTGTCCGACACCGGATCCCGCGGCCGAACCGGCGCCCGAGGGCTGAGCGCGGCGACGGTCTCCGCCCGTGCGGAGGGCAACTCGCACGCAGCAGGTGAGGAATCGTCGGGGCGGCACTAGGCTGGCGGCGTCCGGACTCAGATGCCGGACGAGGGGGTTGAGTCCCATGTGTCGTTGGCTCGCTTACGCGGGAGAACCGCTCCAACCATCGCTCGTCATCCTCGACGCGCAGCATTCGCTCGTCGCCCAGTCGCTCGACTCGCCGCTCGGTGCCGAGACGGTCAACGGCGACGGGTTCGGATTCGGCTGGTATCCCGTCGGTTCGACGGAGGGGAGCCTGCCGTCGATCTTCCACAGCGTCGAACCTGCGTGGAACGACGAGAACCTGCGCGAGATCACCGACGCGGTCGAGAGCCCGTTGTTCTTCAGTCACGTTCGCGCGGCCGCCGGGCCGCCGATCCAGCGCACCAACTGTCATCCGTTCCGGTATCTCAACTGGCTGTTCATGCACAACGGCGTGATCCACGGGTTCCACGAGTTGAAGCGCGATCTCACCTTCGCCGTCGACCGCTCGCTCTACCCGCACATCCAGGGCACCACGGATTCCGAGGTGCTCTTCCACCTCGCCCTCACGTTCGGCCTCCTCGACGACCCGATCGCCGGCATGAGGAAGGCCGTGCAGTTCGTCGAGGAGATCGGTCGGGCGCGCGGTGTCGACCACCCGATGCAGGGCACGATCGCGCTCGCCGACGGTGCGACGATCTGGGCGTTCCGGTATTCCTCCGAGGGCAGGTCGCGCACGCTCTTCCACTCCGTCGACATCCCGACGCTGCAGGAGATGTACCCGGATCTCCCGCGCCTGAAGCTCTTCGGCCAGCGGGCGCGCGTCGTGGTCTCCGAGCCGCTCAACGACCTGCCCGGCGCCTTCCTCGAGGTGCCGGAGTCGACGGTCGCGATCCTCGGCGCCGAGGGATACCACTACGAGCCGTTCATGGGCAGCACGGTACCGGCCTGACGGCCGACCACGACGCACCGTCTCGCAGGGGTGCAAACACGCCCGCGCCGGAGCATCCGGTGCCATACTGACCTCGGCTGCACCTTGCCGGAGGTCGCCGGGTCGAACGGCCCGCCCGACCGCACGTTCCACGTCGTGTCGTCGGAAGCGGGGATCAGATGAAGAAGTGGTCCGTTGTCGCGATCCTCGGGGCCGCGCAGTTCGTGATGGTGCTCGACGGCACCGTCATGAACGTGTCGATCTCGACCGTCGTCGTCGACCTCGACACCACGGTCACGGCCATGCAGGCGGCGATCACGTTCTACACGCTCACGATGGCGGCGCTCATGCTGCTCGGCGCGAAGCTCGGCGACGTGTGGGGGCGGCGCCGGGCGTTCGTCATCGGTTCGTGCATCTACGCGCTCGGCTCGCTCATGACCGCGCTCAGCCCGAACGTGCAGGTGCTCTTCCTCGGCTGGTCGATCATCGAGGGCGTCGGCGCGGTGCTCGTGATCCCGGCGGTCGCCGCGCTCATCGCCGACAACTACGAGGGCACCGACCGCATCACCGCCTTCGCGGTCATCGGCGCGGTGTCGGGCGCCGCGGTCGCCGCCGGCCCGCTCATCGGCGGCTTCCTCACGACCTACGCGAGCTGGCGTTACGTGTTCATCGGCGAGGTCGTCATCATGTTCTTCGTCGTGCTGTTCACGCGGGTCATCCAGGACCGCACTGCGCGGCAGGCCGCGCACATCGACGTCTGGAGCGTGCTGCTCTCGGCGATCGGGCTCGTCTTCGTGGTGCTCGGCATGCTGCAGAGCAAGACGTGGGGCTGGATCACGCCGTTGCACTCGCCCGAGATCGGCGGGGTCGAGATCGCCCCGCTCGGCATCTCGCTGTGCGCGTGGCTGATCGTCGCCGGCGCCGGGCTCCTGGCGCTGTTCGTGCGGCGTCAACGCCGCCTCTCGGCCGCCGGTCGCCAGCCGCTCGTCGACGTCGCGCTGTTCGGCATCACCCGGCTCCGCAGCGGCCTCGCGGTGCTCGGGGCGCAGTACGCGATCACGGCCGGCCTGTTCTTCATGGTGCCCGTGTACCTGCAGATGACCCTCGGCCTCGACGCGCTCGAGACGGGCCTGAAGATCTTCCCGCTGTCGATCTCGCTCATCCTCTTCTCGATCGTCGGCACGCGTCTCTCGCGGCTGTGGTCGCCGCGGCGCATCGTGCGCGTGGGCCAGATCGCGCTCGTGCTGAGCTCGATCCTGCTGCTCGCCTCGGTCGACCTCGAACTGCAGAGCTTCGCCTTCGGGCTCGGCATGTTCGTCGCGGGCGCCGCGCTCGGTCTCCTCGCCTCGCAGCTCGGCAATGTCAACATGTCGAGCGTCTCCGAGTCGCAGACGAGCGAGGTCGGCGGCCTGCAAGGGGTCTTCCAGAACCTCGGCTCCTCGCTCGGCACCGCACTCATCGGCTCGGTGCTGATCGGCGCGCTCGCCTCGACCTTCGCGCTCGGGGTGGCATCCAGCGAGCTCTCGGCCGAGACGAAGGCGCTGGTCAGCGAGGGCACCGAGTCCGGTGTCGCGATCCTCCCGGCCGCCGATGTCGCCGGCATCGCCGATGAGGCCGGCCTCGATGCGGCCGAGAGCGCCGAGCTCACCCGCATCTACACCGACTCCCAGATCTCCTCGCTGCACACCGCGTTCTTCGCGCTCATCGTGATCGCGTTCTTCGCCCTCTTCTTCTCGCGGGGCATCCCCAACGAGGTCATTGGCCGGAAGCCGGAGAAAGCGGATGCCCCGCCTGTGACGTGAGCCGGGCGGGAACGACGAGGAACGGGGGAGCACCATGAACACGCACCACGAGGCATCCGATGCCGTCGGAACGGCCCGCGGGGCCGCTGCGCCGCCGCCCGAACCGCTGCCCGATCCGACCGACTTCGCGGCTCGGGCCGAGTGGGGGCGCACCGCGCGCCGGCGCTCGCCACGCCCCGACCACGCGAACTGGGCGCCGACCGCCGACCGACCCGACCCGGTGGCGCTGCTCGAGGAACAGGCGACGAGCCGCGTGCCCGAGCTCATCCCGATCCGTCACGCGCGCATGATGGTCTCGCCGTTCACGTTCTACCGCGGGGCGGCGCTGATCATGGCGGCCGACCTCGCGCGCACGGCCGACTCGGGCATCACGGTGCAGATCTGCGGTGACGCGCACCTGTCGAACTTCGGCGTCTTCGGCTCGCCCGAGCGCAAGCTCGTCTTCGACATCAACGACTTCGACGAGACGCTGCCGGGGCCATGGGAGTGGGACCTCAAGCGGCTCGCTGCGAGCTTCGAGATCGGCTGCCGCTCGCGCGGCTTCTCCGGTGCCGAACGCCGCGAGGTGACGATCGCGGCCGTGCGCGGCTATCGCGAGCGGATGCATCGGGCGGCCGAGTCCCGCGTGCTCGACGCCTGGTACGACCGCCTCGATGCCGACACGCTCGCCGAGTGGGTGCGTACCGAGCGGCTCTCCGGCCACGCCGAGAAGGAGCAGGTCAAGCGCACCGATTCGATCCTCGCGAAGGCGAGGACCCGCGACAGCATGAAGGCCTTCTCGAAGCTCGTGCGCGTCATCGACGGTGAGCTGCGCATCGCCGGGGACCCGCCGCTCATCGTGCCGGTCGAAGACCTCGCGCCGGTCGGCCGCACGCGCGCCGACGACGAGCTGGCGATGCGCGATCTGCTGCGCGACTATCGCACGACGCTGCCGCTGTCGAGACATCCGCTCGAGGAGTTCACCTACCTGCACATGGCCCGCAAGGTCGTGGGTGTCGGCAGCGTCGGCACCAGGGCATGGATCGTGCTGTTGCGGGGCCGTGACGATGGCGATCCATTGCTGCTCCAGGCGAAGGAGGCGCAGGCATCGGTGCTCGAGCGCTTCCTCGCACCGAGTGCGTACGACCATCACGGCGAACGCGTCGTACGCGGCCAGAGGACGATGCAGGCGGCCAGCGACATCTTCCTCGGCTGGCAGCGCGCCACCGGCCACGACGGGGTCGATCGCGACTTCTATCTGCGCCAGTTGCACGACTGGAAGGGTTCGTTCGACATCGAGGCCAGCGTGCCGTCGGGCGCGAAGCTGTATGCGCGGGTCTGCGGCGAGACGCTCGCGCGAGCCCACGCCCGATCGGGCGACCGGGTCGCGATCGCCGGTTACCTCGGTGGCAGTGACCGCTTCGACGAGGCCATCGCCGACTTCGCGGTGGCGTACGCCGACCAGAACGAACGTGACTACCGAGCGTTCGTCGCGGCCGTGGAATCGGGTCGGCTGGAGGCGGCGTCCGAGGTGTAGCTCGCACTCGGGGGTTTCCACCCGTCAGGATCCGGGGGAGCGCCCGATGACGGCGCATCGCGCAGGTCGCGATGCTGGGCCGCATGAGCACCGGAACCAGGACCCCAGCAGCCGCATCCGCATCCGACTCGCCGCGAGCGCCGGGAGGAGGGAAGCCGCCGTCCCGCGTCGGCGGCTCGGTCGCGACGCGAGCCGCATGGACGTGGGTGCTGCTGTCGTCGCTCGCGATCGCCGTCTACGCCGTCGTGCCCTATCTCACCGCGTCACTGTCGGCGCTCTCCGATGACGGTGCAGGCCTCGCCCCCAATTACGACCGTCAGCCCGGGTTCGTGCAGCTCGCGTTCTACGCGCACATCGTCGCGGGCGGGGTCGCCCTCATCGTCGGCCCGCTGCAGTTCTGGCGCGGACTGCGCGTGCGGCATCCGCGTGTGCATCGATGGACCGGGCGCGGCTACCTCGTCGCCGTGCTGATCGCCGGCGTCGCCGGGCTCGTCATGGCACCCTTCAACTCGGCCGGCCTCGTGGGGTTCTTCGGGTTCGGCGCGCTCGCGGTGCTCTGGATCGTGACCGGCTGGCGCGCCTACCGCTCGATCAGGGCGGGGGATGTCGCGAGCCACCGCGCCTGGATGATGCGCAACTTCGCCCTGACCTACGCGGCGGTCACGCTGCGGCTCTGGATCGGCGTGCTGCTCGGCGTGCAGGCGCTGCCCGGCGACTTCGAGTTCGAGGCCGCGTTCGAGAACGCCTATGCGGCGGTGCCGTTCCTCTGCTGGATCCCGAACCTGATCGTGGCCGAGTGGCTGATCCGCCGTCGCGGGCTTCCGTCGTACGAGCTGCCGGCGGCGGCGCGGCAGCCCGCCACGACGGTCTGATCCGCGGGCCGCGCGTGGCTTCTGTAGCGTGCGGCCGCGCCTGCGCTAGGTTGGCGACAGATTCATCATCGGCGCCGGCACGGCGCCGACTCCGCGCGTCGGCGAAGCCGGCACGGTCGAAAGGCGATCACCATGTTCTTCCTCAACAGCATCTGGGACTGGTTCTGGTTCTGCTTCTGGGTGTTCGCCTACGTCGCCTACCTGTTCGTGCTCGTCTACGTGCTGATCGACATCTTCCGCGACCACAAGCTCAACGGCTGGTTCAAGGCCCTGTGGGTGATCTTCCTCGTCTTCGTGCCGTTCGTGACGGCATTGGTCTACCTGATCGCCCGGGGCAAGGGCATGGCCGAGCGCTCGGCTCGCAAGCAGGTGGAGTACGAGGAGTACTCGGAGGACGAGATCCGGAAGATGTCGTTCGCGAACCCGGCAGAGGAGATCGCGAAGGCGCAGTCGCTGCGCGAGCAGGGGCTCATCACCGACGGCGAGTTCGAGGCGCTGAAGAACAAGGCGCTCGGCGGCAAGTACTGACGCCTCAGCCGAGCGGCACGATCAGCGTCGGGTCGGCCGGGTCGACGGCGCGCGAGTTGTTGACCCGGCGGTCGACCTCGTAGTTCGAGATCGACGCGGCGACGCGCTCGGACTCGGCGGTCATGAGTGCGAGCATCTCGGCCTTGCCGGCGTCGTCGAGCTTCACCGGTGCGAGGTAGTCGTTCCATGCGTCGCGGGCGAGGAAGACGGGCATGCGATCGTGCACCTCGCCCGAGGCATCCCGAGCCTCGCGCGTGATGATCGATGTCGAGACCTCCCACTCCTCGCCGACCTTGCGTGCCGTGTAGATGCCGGCAGCGGCGAGCAGCGGCTGATCGCCGTGCAGGAACCAGGCCTGCTTGCTGCCGGGTTCGCCGGTCCACTCGTAATAGCCCCGCATCGGCACGAGGCAGCGGGATGACGCGAACGCGCCCTTCCACAACCCGTTGGTGGTGACGGTCTCGATGCGCGTGTTGAACTGCGGGCGCTTCGACTCCTTCATGAACGACGGCCGGAAGTTCCACACCGCCGGGTCGACCGAACGCCGAACCTCGCCGGTCTCGCTGTTCTTGCGCTCGCGCACGATGGGCACGACCTCGGTCGGCGCGATGGAGAACTGGGGCCGCCAGTCGCGGTAGTCGCCGCCCTCGGCGACGAACTCCTGGATCAGCTCGTCGATCTTGGCGTCGTTCGCGAATCGTCCGCACATGCTGCCAGTCTGCACCCGGCCGCCGACACGGACCAGAGCGGGCGCCGGCTGGAGGGCGGGGCTGAGCGGGGCGGGGATGGGGCCGCCGGGCCGGTGAAGGGGTCTCACCAGCCCGGCCATCGATGACCTACGCGGGTAGGGTCGCGGTCGCACCGATGGCGCACGCACGAGCGCACGCGTCACTCAGGGGCGAAGAGCGGTTGGCCCCCTCCTGCTCTCCGTCCGTCCACCACGACCGGTAGTGAGGAGGCTGCGAACCCGAATCGCAGTCGCCGCCGCCCGTGATGGTGGCTCGAGGCTATCACTGGAACCACCCCCTTTGGGGGGTAGGCGCGCGCGGGTGCGGATGCCGTGTCGCGGATGTCGCACGTTCATCGCGATTGGCGGCGCCAGTCCCTCGACGGTCAGGCTGCGGCGAACATCGCCGTGGCGACCATTCCGATCCAGTAGAGCGCCGCCGACAGTGCGAGGGCCGCCGCAGCGATGATTCCGACCTTCTGCCATGCCGTGGTGCGCGTGCGGAGGCGACGGCCCGAGGCGCCGACCAGATGCCGCTCCTCGGTTCCGCGGCTCGTGGTGACCGATGCACGCAACGCAGGAACAGGCCTGGGTAGGTTGGGCCGATGACTCACTCGCACCCCGCTCCGCACACGACCGGGTTCGTCGATGGCGCCGGAGGCGCGTCCATCTACTGGGAGGAGTCGGGCTCTGCAGCCGGTACACCCGCCCTCTGGCTCCACGGTGGCCCCGGCGGATCACTGGGGAACGGTTGGTTCCGCAGCATGTTCGATCCGAACCGGTATCGGTTGATCGGCATCGACCAACGCGGCAGCGGGAAGAGTCTCCCGAACATCCTCGACGCCAGAAGTACCCTCGGCGCGCACACCACGCAGCGGCTCATCGCAGACATCGAAGCAGTACGCGAAACCCTCGGCGTCGAGCGATGGGTCATTGCTGGTGCCTCGTGGGGAACCACCCTCGCGCTCGCCTACGCGCAGGAGCATCCCCAACGGGTGTGCGCTCTCGCCCTGATGGCGGTGACGACCACCAGTCGCGAGGAAGTCGATTGGATCACCGAAGGGGTGGGCCGTGTCTTCCCCGAGGAGTGGGCGGCGTTCGAACGTTCCTCGGGCCGGCTCGAAGGCGAGCGGGTTGTGGACGCCTACGCTCGCAGGCTGGCCTCCGATGACGCGCGCGAACGAGAAGCCGCCGCGCGAGCGTGGGACACATGGGAGGGCGTGCACGTCTCCCTCGACCATCCCGAGGCCAGGGGAACCGGGCATTCCGACCCGTCGGAGCGAGAAGCGTTCGCCACCCTCGTCACGCACTACTGGAGCAACGACGGCTTCCTTCCAGAGAATCGTTCCATCTTCGCTCGCATCGACCGCATCGCCCACATCCCTGCAGCACTCGTGCACGGACGCCGCGATATCAGTGGGCCGCCGATCACTCCCTGGCGGCTCCACCACGACTGGCCCGCGAGCACCCTCACCATCATCGAAACCGAGGGCCACGGTGGGTCGAACTCCATCGCAGCGCTGACGGCCGCCCTCGACACGTTCTCGATGGCGGCGAGTGGGTCGGCCGGCTCGCCGGCCCGATGACACGTGGAGCGGATGACGGGAATCGAATCCGCGCTCTCGGCCCAACGGGCCGTCCGTTGCCCCGGCCCGTCGCCGATATGCTCCCCAGCATGAACCGTCGCCTCCTCCTCATGCCGCTCGTTCTTGCCCTCGCGCTCACCGGCTGCCAAGCCGGCCCTGAACCGCAAGCGCAAACACCGGCAGTCACGGCGGAGCCCACGCCCACGCCCGAGATCGTCGAAGACAGGGCGCCCGACGGGACAGCGAGCAGGCCCTACGCCTTCGGCACCTACGCGCGGACGACCCCCGCAAGTTACTGGGATGCCACCATCACAGAACCTCAGGCTGACGCCACCGAAGCCGTGATCGCCGAGAACGCAGACAACCAGGTCGAAGACGGGTGGCAGTACGTGGCGGGCCGGATGACCACCGAGATGAACGAGAACATCACCGATGCCGATGAAGGACGGCCTGGAATGCCCACGTCCGTGCAGCCCGTCTTCGTCGGCTCCGACGGGCAGATCTACGACATCTGGAATGACGACGACAGCACCGTGGTCCTCACGGAGGATTGGATCGGAACCCCCACGGTGGCCATGAAGCCCGGAGTGACGTCGACTGGCCGATTCGCGATTCAGGTACCGACCGTTGCCGTCGCCGGGGGTCGGTTCGCGGTGCAGAACGAGGTGTCGGGCGACCTCATCTATTTCGGCGAACTGCAGCCGTAGCGTGGTTTCCAGCGGTGGAGCGGATGACGGGAATCGAACCCGCGCTATCAGCTTGGGAAGCTGAAGTTCTACCATTGAACTACATCCGCATGCGGCATCCCGTCGGCCGTCGAAGCGGCTGCAGGGGCAACGTCAGTCATCCTAGCAAGTGCGTTGCTACGCTGGCAGCGTGCTGCTCTCAGATCGTGACATCCGGGCCGAACTCGACGCGAACCGCATCGGACTCGACCCGTACGAACCGGGCATGATCCAGCCCTCGTCGATCGATGTGCGCCTCGACCGGTACTTCCGTCTCTTCGACAACCACAAGTACCCGTTCATCGACCCGGCCGAAGACCAGCCCGAGCTGACCCACCTCATCGAGGTGCGGCCCGACGAGGCGTTCATCCTGCACCCGGGCGAGTTCGTGCTCGCCTCGACGTACGAGGCCGTGACGCTGCCCGACGACGTGGCCGCCCGCCTCGAGGGCAAGAGCTCGCTCGGCCGGCTGGGCCTGCTCACGCACTCGACCGCGGGATTCATCGACCCGGGCTTCACCGGGCATGTCACCCTCGAACTGAGCAACGTGGCGACCCTGCCGATCAAGCTCTGGCCGGGCATGAAGATCGGCCAGATGTGCTTCTTCCGCCTGTCGTCGCCGAGTGAGCGGCCGTACGGTTCTGCCGAGTACGCGAACCGCTACCAGGGGCAGCGCGGGCCGACGGCGTCGCGCTCGTTCCACCAGTTCCACCGCACGGATGTCGGTGTCACCGACGCCGGCTCACGCGGCGACTGAGCTCTCGGGCTCTCAGAAGAACAGCAGTACGGCGGCGACGATCATCACCGTCGCCGTCGAGGCGTGGACGCCGAGCGCGACCGCCGGTCGGCCGTGGTTGCGGAAGATCATGAGCGCGTCGCCGATCGGGATGAGCGCTTCGACGAGCAGGATGACGGCCGCCGCCGCCGGCCCGAAGAACACGAGCATCGCCACGACGACGAGCCCCGAGACGATATCGCGCGGGCCCTTGATGTGCTGCCACGGCGTCACCTCGGGAGTGATCTCAGTCGTGAAGCCGAAGCCCTGCGAGGTGGCCGTCGGCGAGACGATGTACGAGATGCCGACCCAGATGATGCCCGCGGCGACGACGAGCGCGAGGGAGGCGCCGATCCAGGTCGCCGGGGTGAACTGTGCGAGATCCATGTGATTCCTTTCGATGAAAGATTTATTGCGACGCTAGCATTCCTTTCGACCGAGCGCTAGTGTCGGATCGTGGCAACGAGTGAACGCATGGCACGGCGACGCGAGCAGCGGCGGGGCGCGATCCTCGCGGCCGCGAGGGAGTTCGCCGAGGCCGAAGGCTGGCAAGCGGTGACGTCGCGCAGGCTCGCCGATGCGATCGACTACACGCAGCCGGTCATCTACTCGCACTTCGAGTCGATGGATGCGGTGATCGACGCGGTCGCGGTCGAGGGCTTCGGTGAGATCGCCGAAGCGCTCGCGCAGGCTCGCGCGAGCGAATCCCGCCCCGCGGCGGCGCTCGAGGCGCTCAGCCGCGCCTATCTCGGCTACGCCGCGGCGCATCCCGCCATGTACGACGCGATGTTCGTGCGCGGCTCCGGTCTCGCATTCGCCGACGCGAGCACACTGCCGCAACTGGTCGCGGGCTTCTCCGAGATCCGCGCCGCGGTCGCGCCATTCACCGAGCAGCCCGACACGCTCGCCGAGGTGCTGTGGGCGAGCCTGCACGGCCTGACGATGCTGCAGCGCACCCGACGCATTCCGGGTGACGGCGAGGATCGCCTGGCGGTGCTGCTCGCCCTCATCACGAGCTGACCGCGTCAGCGGGCGGCGGTCAGCGGGCGGGCGTCATCGAGCTCCGTCGACCGTCACGCGGTCGCCCGTGTCGCCTCGGACTCGGCGAGCGACACGTCGCTCGCGAGCAGGAACTCCATCACCGCGTCGAGTGTGCTGTCGGCCCTCAGCACCCGGTTGTGACTGAGTCCCGCCGTCGCGAGCAGCCGGGCTCGCCCGCCGTTCGCCGCGGCCAGTCGCTCCGATTCGCTGAACGGGATGCGCAGGTCGCCTCGGTCGTGCACGAGCAGCAGTGGCGTGCCGGCGGGCAGCGGATGCCGCACGGCTGAATAGCGCTCGAAGGGGTCGGGCCGCCCGCTGAAGTCGTGGGCGGCGTACCGCGCGGCGAGGGCGTCGCGAGTGGGGGTGTCGAGGCCGAGCATCGTGCCGAAGCCGTCGACGAAGACACGCGGGTCGGCTGCGCTGGCGATGCCGACGACCCGGGTCGCCGGGACTCCCTCGTGCACGGCCATGAGCGCGGCGAGTGAACCGAACGAGTGCCCGACGATCGCATGCCACGCTCCTTCGCGCCGGGTCAACTCGTTGATGACATCGAGGTGGTCGACGACGTACGTATGGCGACCGGGCGAGTCGCCGTTCGCCGGCCCGTCGAACGCGAGCACCCGGAACCCCTCGCTGCGGAGCTCGCGAACGAGCGGGGCGAACATGCTGGCGCGCGACTGCCAACCATGCGCGAGCAGTACGGTGCGCTCACCCGCCCCCCACTCGTAGGTGACGACATCGACGCCCGTGCCGCGGATGCCCGGGATGCGCACGGTGCCGCGACGGGCGGCGCGGTGGGTCGCGAGGTCGGTGGCGACGACGGGTGCGCGCTTGCCGACGCGCCGGAAGAGCGGGAGCGCGAGGGCCGCGCCGAGGTCGGGGGAGACGCGCGCCGCGGCGCGCACTCCGGTGGCGATGGCGGACGCTGCGGACATGGGTGCTCCTCACAATACGAACGGTCGTACGCACACTATACGAACGATCGTGCGTACAATCAAGAGATGAACGAGACCGACGGGCGACGGGTCAGAGGCGACGCATCGCGGCGCCTCGTGCTCGACCACGCCGTCGACCTCGCATCGGTCGAGGGTCTCGACGGCCTGTCGATCGGCCACCTCGCCGACGCGGCCCGGGTCAGCAAGAGCGGCGTCGCCACCCTCTTCGGCACGAAGGAGCGCCTGCAGCTCGCCGCTGTCGAAGCGGCCCGCCTGCGTTTCGTCGCGAGCGTCATCGAGCCGGCACGCGACGAGCCGCGAGGCATCCGCCGAATCGTCGCGCTGCTCGACGGCTGGATCGCGTACTCTCGCGACCGCGTGTTCACGGGCGGATGCTTCTTCGCCGCGACGGCAGCCGAGTTCGACGCGAAGCCGGGGCCCGTGCGCGACGCGCTCGCCATGGCGCTCACCGACTGGAGCAACTACCTCGCCGCATCGTTTCGATACGCCGTCGCTCAGGGAGAGGTCGGCGCCGACGAGGACCCTGAGCAGTTCGCCTTCGAGGCGACCGCGCTGCTCGACGCCGCCAACACCCGTTCGGTGATGGGCGACTCGAACCAGCCCTATGTCTTCGCGCGCCGCGCCCTCGTTGCGCGCCTGCGCGCCGCCGGGGCGGATGACGCGCTCGTCGCGCGGCTCGCCGACGTCGACGACCTCGCCGCCTGACGATCTCGTCGCGGGTGACCTCGACGGCCGATCAGGCGGTCGCGAACACGAGGGCGAGGGTCGTGTCGCCGCACGGCACGACGAACTGGCCGCCGGACAGCACCCCCGCCGCGGCCTGGCCCTGGTGCTCGTGCAGCGGTGCGAGCACGGACGCGAGCCCTTCGATCCGGAGCAGGGCGCCCGTCGCGTGCCGTGAATCGGTCGATGCGACGATGCGCCCCGAGGCGTTCACGAGCGTGCACGGATGCCCCGACTCGCGCAGCACCGGCAGCAGCTCCTGCTCGATGCGGGCGACGTAGGCATCGGTGCCCACGACCCCGGCCATCTCGCCGTCGACCGTCACGGGCGTGGTGATCGTGACCGTGTAGTCGTCGGTGCAGAGGTAGTCGACATAGGGGCCGGTGAGGTGGCGGGTGCCGGTGCGGGCGGGGGTGCGCCACCACTCGAGCGTCGTGTAGTCGCGGAACTGCTCGGCGTCGGGGTCGCTCTCGGCCTCGAGCCGGCGCACTCCTCCGTCGGCGGCGGCGCGGAAGGTGTTCGTGCCGCTCAGCCACCAGGCGAGGTGCCAGGGTGCGTCGGGCAGGAAGCCGGGCGCGGCCACGAAGCCGGCACCCGTGATGAGGCCGCTCGAGTCGTCGAGTGCGGGGCGGACGAGCGCCGAGATCACGGGGTCGAGGTCGGCGGCGTTCGGCTCGGCGACCTCCGCGAGGTGCGCTTCGAGCGCGTCGCGCCAGGTGTCGATCAGTGCGAACAGCGGGTCGATCGTCGCGGCGATGCGGTGGGCGATGGTGTCGGCAGCGTTGACGACGGTGGCGGTCATGGCCTCAGCCTCTCCGGTCTTCGGCACGCGGTGCCGGTTGCTGACCCTGCTCGGGGGACTCGAGCCGGGCCTTCTCGTCGATGAGCCACTCTGTGGCGGATGCGATGTGTTCGGTCGTCGCACGTCGGGCGCGTGCCGGGTCGACGCCGCGGATCGACTCGATCACCTCGACCCGTGCCTGCCTACTGCGGTCACGATACGCCTGTTCGCGCAGGCACAGCCAGAGCAGCGGTCCGGATTCCGCCTGCAGGCGGAGCTCTTCGTGCACCAGCCGCGGCGACTGGCTCACCGCAGCGATCTCGAGCTGGAAGCGACCCACCGCACGCCGGGCGCCGCCGGCGGAGCCGAGGTCGGCGCGCGCGTCGATCTCGACGAGGCTCGCGAGGTCGTCATCGCTCGCACGGTCGGCCGCGACCTCTGCCGCCATGCCGGCGATCGCGGCGTAGTGCAGCGAGAGGTCGCGAAGCTCGATGCGGCTGAGGGCTCGCACGCGCGCGTCGATCATGCGCATCGAGGCGTCGCGGTCGTGGGTCACGAAGCTGCCGCCGTCGCGCCCGCGCCGGGTGAGCACGAGCCCCTTGTCGCGGAGGGCGACGAGCGCCTCGCGGGCGGTGACGACGGCGACGCCGAGGCTCTTCGCGAGCTCCGACTCGCTGGGCAGTCGCTCGCCGTCGCGCAGCACGCCTGCGACGATCGCATCCGTCAGTCGCTGCTCGACGAGCTCTGCGCGACCGGCGCCTTCGAGGGGCGAGAACACGACCGCGCGCGTCGCATCGGAGCGGCTGGTGGCCTGCGGCATCCGACCTCCCGCGTCTGTCTCGGCGAATCCGTGACATGACCGTAACACGGGGGTATGGACATTTACATCTGGAGTCATATGATTCTGGACAGACGAACATCTGGTTTCAGATGTTTGAGGTCGCATCGAAGGAGATGTCCATGACCGACACGCAGCCGGCCATCCGCCTCACCGCACTCACCAAGGAGTTCGGCGCGGTCACCGCGGTCGATCACGTCGACCTCGAGATCGGCGCCGGCGAGTTCTTCTCGATGCTCGGGCCCTCCGGGTCGGGCAAGACCACGGTGCTGCGGCTCATCGCCGGCTTCGAGCAGCCGACGGGCGGCACGGTCGAGCTCTTCGGGCAGGATGTCACGAAGCGGGCGCCGTTCGACCGCGACGTGAACACGGTGTTCCAGGACTACGCGCTGTTCCCGCACATGAGCGTGCTCGACAACGTCGCCTACGGGCTTCGCGTGCGCGGCCTCGGGCGCAAGGAGCGGAACGAGCGGGCGCTCCGGGCCCTCGCCTCCGTGCGACTCGAGCAGATGGCCGGCCGCAAGCCCTCGCAGCTCTCGGGCGGGCAGCGCCAGCGCGTCGCCCTCGCGCGGGCCACCGTCGTGCAGCCGAAAGTGCTGCTGCTCGACGAGCCCCTCGGCGCCCTCGACCTCAAGCTCCGCGAGCAGATGCAGGTCGAGCTGAAGCAGATCCAGCGCGAGCTCGGCATCACCTTCATCTTCGTCACGCACGACCAGGAGGAGGCACTCACCCTCTCCGACCGCATCGCCGTGTTCAACGACGGCCGCATCGAGCAGCTCGGCACCCCGGCCGAGCTGTACGAGCGCCCCGCATCGCGCTTCGTCGCCGACTTCGTCGGCACCTCGAACCTCTTCGACACCGAGCGGTCGCGCACGATCCTCGGCCGCGACGGCCATCACTCCGTGCGCCCCGAGAAGATGACGGTCTCCAGTGCCGGCCTCCACCAACCCGGGGTCGTCGACGTTCCCGGCACCATCGTCGAGGCCATCTACCTCGGCAGTGGTGTGCGTCTCGTCGTCGACCTCGACGACGGCACCCGGGTCACCGTGCTCGAGCAGAACGACCGGGGCCGCCTGCACGACGACGAGCGCGGCGACCGCGTGGTCGTCTCGTGGCATGACGACGACGTCGTGCCCCTCGGCATCGAGGTGCTGCCGGGCATCTCCGGCTGAGACACCACCAGCGACCAGCACCACTCGGCACCACACAGCACACCAGGAAGAGGAGAGAACCATGAAGCGCACCACGCACACGGCACGCCGCGGCGCGACCGTGGGCCTCGCGATCGCCTCGATCGCGATGCTCACCGCCTGCGGCACGACGTCGGGAGGCGGTGACGGCGGCGGCGAGGCCGCCACCGAACTCGGCGAGATGGAGGGTCAGGTCTCGCTGCTCGCCTGGCCCGGCTACGTCGAGGACGGCACGAACGACCCTGCCGTCGACTGGGTCACGCCCTTCGAGGAGGACACCGGTTGCGAGGTCACCACCAAGACCTTCGGCACCTCCGATGAGGCGCTGAACCTCATGAAGACCGGCGACTACGACGTGGTCTCCGCATCGGGCGACGCCTCCCTCCGCCTCGTCGCCGCGGGCGACGTCGCACCCGTCAACACCGACCTCATTCCGAACTACGAGAACATCTACCCGTTCCTCAAGGACCAGGCGTGGAACTCGGTCGACGGTGTGGCCTACGGCGTGCCCCACGGCTACGGCGCGAACCTGCTCATGTACAACACCGAGGTCTTCCCGACCGCGCCCACCTCGTGGGACGTCGTGTTCGACGGCTCGAGCGAGTACGCCGGCCAGGTGACGGCCTACGACTCGCCGATCTACATCGCGGATGCCGCGGTCTACCTCATGGCGCACAACCCCGAGCTCGGCATCGAGAACCCCTACTCCCTCGATGAGGAGCAACTCGCCGCAGCGGTCGATCTGCTGAAGCAGCAGCGCGAGAACATCGGCGAGTACTGGTCCGACTACCTCAAGGAGATCCAGGCCTTCACGACCGGCGACACCGTCGTCGGCACGAGCTGGCAGGTCATCGAGAACGTGCTCGAGAGCGAGGGCGTCCCGACCGACGTCGTGCTGCCCGAAGAGGGCACGACCGGATGGTCCGACACCTGGATGATCGCGTCGGAGTCGAAGAACCCGAACTGCGCCTACGCCTGGCTCGACTACATCGCGAGCCCTGAGGCGAACGCGGCGGCCACGTCGTACTTCGGCGAGGCCCCCTCGAGCGACGAGGCCTGCGAGTACCGCGAGGACTGCGAGGCGTACCACGCCGGCGACGCCGACTACGCATCGCAGATCTGGTACTGGTCGACCCCGATCGAGGAGTGCCTCGACGGGCGCACCGACGTGAAGTGCACCGACTACGCCGCGTGGACGCAGGCGTGGCAGGAGATCAAGGGCTGACCCCGCCCACCGCGGGCCGAGGGAGACCTCGCAAGGGATCCCCCGGCCCGCGGCATCCGCTCATTCGACCTGACAGGACACGCATTTGACGCACGCGACCGTGCCCCGCCCGAGGGAGACCCCGGCCCGCCGGGTCTCCGTCTTCCTCAGCACGCACCCCCGCGCCCGGCTCGGGCTGCTGCTCAGCGCCCCGCTGTTCTGGCTCGGCATCGTCTACATCGTCGCCCTCGTGCTGCTGCTCGTCACGGCGTTCTGGTCGGTCGACAGCTTCACGGGCGAGATCACCCAGGAGTGGACCCTCGACAACATCATCGAGGTCGTCACCGGCTCGCTCTACCAGACGGTGACGCTGCGCACCTTGGGCGTCGCGCTCGCGGTGACCCTCATCGACGTGGCACTCGCGCTGCCGATCGCATTCTTCATGGCGAAGGTGGCGACCCCGCGGATGCAGCGGATCCTGCTCATCGCGGTGCTGACGCCGCTGTGGGCGAGCTACCTCGTGAAGGCCTATGCGTGGCGCTCGGTGCTCTCGCAGGACGGCATCCTCGAGTGGCTGCTCGCGCCGTTCGGCGGCAGCACACCCGGCTACGGGCTGCCCGCGACCATCATCACGCTGTCCTACCTGTGGCTGCCCTACGTGATCCTCCCGATCTACGCGGGGCTCGAGCGGGTGCCCGACTCGTTGCTCGAGGCCTCCTCCGATCTCGGCGGGCGCACCTGGCCGACGCTGCGGCTCGTGGTCTTCCCGCTCGTGCTTCCGGCGATCATCGCGGGCACGATCTTCAGCTTCGCGCTCTCGCTCGGCGACTACATCACGGTGAACATCGTCGGCGGCGCGAACCAGATGCTCGGAAACCTCGTCTACACGAACGTCGGCGCGGCGAACAACCTGCCCCTCGCCTCGGCGATCGCGCTCATCCCGATCGTGATCATCTTCGGCTACCTCTTCCTCGTGCGTCGCACCGGCGCGCTCGACAACCTCTAGGGGCGACGGATGCGACTCTCCCGACTCTCACGCACGACGCTCGGCATCGTGACCGGCGTGATCCTGCTGGTCGTCTACGTGCCGCTCTTCGTCGTGCTCGTGAACTCGTTCTCGACGTCGACGTCGCTGACCTGGCCGCCGCCCGGCTTCACGCTCGAGTGGTGGGGCCGCGCATTCCAGAGTGCCGGCGCCATGGAGGCGGTCGCGACGAGCGTGCAGATCGCGATCATCGCGACGATCATCTCGCTCGTGCTGGGCACGCTCATCTCGCTCGCCCTGCAGCGCTTCGAGTTCTTCGGGCGCGAGGCGATCAGCCTGCTCGTCATCCTGCCGATCGCACTGCCCGGCATCATCACCGGTATCGCGCTCAACAACTTCTTCCGCACGATCATGGGGGTGCCGCTCTCGATCTGGACCGTCGTGATCGCGCACGCGACCTTCTGCATCGTCACGGTGTTCAACAACGTGATCGCGCGGCTCCGCCGACAGGGCACGAACCTCGAGGAGGCCTCCGCCGACCTCGGGGCCGGGGTGTGGACGACGTTCCGGCTCGTGACCTTCCCGCAGCTGCGCTCTGCGCTGCTCGCCGGCGGCCTGCTCGCCTTCGCGCTCTCGTTCGACGAGATCATCGTGACGACGTTCACGGCGGGCTCGGGGGTGACGACGCTGCCCATCTTCATCCTGAACAACATGTTCCGGCCGAACCAGGCGCCGATCGTCTCGGTGATCGCGGTCGTGCTCGTGCTCGTCTCGATCATCCCGATCTACATCGCGCAGCGACTCTCGGGGTCGGAGGCCGAGAAGCGCTGAGGGCGAACGAACGGATGTCGCAGCAGACGAGGGACCCGCCGGTGGCGGGTCCCTCGTGGTGTGGATCGGTCGATCGATCAGCCGCGGTTGCGGCCGTGGCCGTGGCGGTCGTGCCCGCCCCGCCCGTGGTCACCGCGCTCGTGCGGGTGGCCGTGCTGACCGGCATCGCCGTGCACGTGCACGTGGACATGCACGTCGTTGCGGGAAGCGCCGTGGCCGTGGCCGCACGGGCCGTGGCCCTCGCCGTGGCCGCGACCGTGCCAGTCGCCATGGCGTCGGCCGTGGCCCTCGCCGTGGCCCTCGCCGTCGTGGCGTCGACTGAAGCCTTCGCCGCCATGGCGCCGGCCGAAGCCGCGGTGGTGTCGACGCGGCATCCGCTCGCCTTCGACCCAGCCGAGCTCGCCGGCGATCGCCTCGAGCGAGGCCATGGTCGTGGCGAAGTCCTCGGGGCTGACGGCCCCGGCGACCTTCGCGCGGAGTGTTGCGACGCGCTCGTGCAGTGATGCGCGGGCGGCCTCACCGGCCTCGGTCAGGCGCCAGGCGCCGGGCTCGCCCTCGACCCAGCCGCGGCCGACGAGGGGCTCGACGCGCTCGGGGTGCGCTGCGAGCTTCTCGCTCATGCGGGGGTCGGCGACGGTGCCGGCGATCAGGTTGAGTCGGCGCCAGTCGCGCCGCGTGATGCCCTCTTCGGCGAAGAGGTCGCGCATGGCCTCGTCGAGGCGGCGGTCGATGACCCGGAGCCAGAAGCCGAAGGGGCGGGGGCTCGCGGAGTTGTCGTCGGTGTTCTGAGTGTTGTCGGGGGTGGTCATGGGTGTTCCTTTCGTGACGCGGAGCGCGTCGGTGTCGCAGGCGGCGCTGGAGGCTCGCCCGCAGGGGGCGGGTGCGCTCGGGCGGCGTCGCCTCAGTCGGCGTTCGCTGCGACCCGGGTGGAGCACCCGATCAATTGCATGCACTGTAGCATGCATATGTACACTGACATACATGAACGCATCGAGTCAAGTCCCTCCCGGAGAACACTCAGGGTCGGATGCCGCGGGCTCCGCCCCGAACGACCCGATCACGTCGATCGAGCAGGCCCTCGTCACGATGCGGCGCGACCAGGAGCGGCGGCGGCTGCAGCGGCGGGCCGAGCACTTCGGCCAGGAGGGCCATGACGGGCACGGCGGCGACCACGGGCACGGGCACGGGCACGGCGGGCCCTGGTCGGGGGAGCGCCCCCGGCACCCCGACCACGATCCCCACGAGCACGACGAGCACGACGAGCACGACGAGAACGCCGAGCACGACGGTCATCGAGGCCGCCGCGGTGGCGGGCGCGGAGGCCCGGAGGGCTGGGGCGGCCGAGGTCGCGGCCGCGGCCCGGGTGGCGGCCCCGGCCGGCACGCGCTCGCACACGCGGCTCGCTTCCGCCTGCTCGATGCCCTCGAGGGTGCGGAGCACCCGCCGTCGGTGAGCGAGCTCGCCGAGGCGATCGGCGTCGATCAGCCGCGGGCGAGCCGGCTCGTGCAGGCGGCCGTCGAGGCGGGGCATGTGCGCCGCGAGGCGGACCCATCCGATGCCCGCCGCAGCGCCCTCGTGCTCACGGCCTCCGGCCGGAAGCTCCTCGAGAGCGCGCGCGACACGCGCCGCGGGGCCGTCGAGACCGCGCTCGCCGCGTTCACCCCCGAGGAGACCGCCGAGTTCGCACGCCTGCTCTCCCGCTTCATCGCCGACTGGCCGCGCGACTAGGCGCGGCCAGTCGGCGCATCAGAGCGCGTGCAGCGCCGGCTCCGCCGTGGAATGCTGCAATCGAGCGAGACGCGGGGCTGCGAGGCATCCGCACAGGAGGGAACCCCGTGGCCACAGCCCATGACGACGTGCGCGGCAAGCCGGCCGCCGAGCGCGCCCTTCGCCCGCAGGCCCGCACCACCGAGCGCCGCGAAGCCGTGCTGAAGGCCGCGATGAACGTCTTCGGCGCTCGCGGGTACAACAAGGGCGCGCTCGTCGAGGTGGCCGAGCAGGCCGGCATGACCCACGCCGGCGTGCTGCACCACTTCGGCAGCAAGGAGGGGCTGCTCGTCGCGATGCTGAAGTACCGCGACGGCGAGGAGGTCGCCGGCGTGCCGGCCCGAGCGCAGACCGAGGGCCCGGCGTTCCTGCAGCACCTCGTCGACACGGTCGAGGAGAACACGCACCGCCGCGGCGTCGTGCAGGCCTACTCCGTGCTCTCGGGGGAGTCGGTCACCGACGGGCATCCGGCGCACGAGTACTTCCAGGTGCGCCTCGACGTGCTGCGCGAGAAGATCGCGGGCGTGCTCGGCGAGGTGACCGGCAACACCGATCCCGACGACCTCTCCGACTCGGCCTCCGCCCTGATCGCCGTCATGGACGGCCTGCAGGTGCAGTGGCTCCTGAACCCCGACGCCGTCGACATGACCCGCATCGTGAGCCGCATGCTCGACGAGATCGTCGCCCGCCTGCGTGCGCGGGCGGGCGACTGATCGCTACCTCGTCGGCGCGTTCGCCTTCACGGGGATGAGCAGCCCGAGGCCCAGCGCGATCACGAGCACGATGCCGAGGATGCCGTAGTACGGCTCGCCGCCGATCGTGACGAAGAGCGCGAAGGCGGTCGGCGCGAGGAAGCTCACCGCGCGTCCGGTCGTCGCGTAGAGGCCGAAGACCTCGCCCTCGCGGCCGGCGGGGATCAGCCGGGCGAGGAACGTGCGGCTCGCCGACTGGGCCGGGCCGACGAAGAGGCAGAGCGCGAGCCCCGCGGTCCAGAACACGATCTGGCCGCCGTCGTGCAGGAAGAAGACGAGCAGCCCGCTCACCACCAGCCCGATGAGGGCTGCCATGATCACGGGCTTCGCGCCGAGCTTGTCGTCGAGCGCGCCGACCGCGATCGTCGAGATGCCCGCGACGACGTTGGCCGCGATCGCGAAGATGATGACCTCGCCGGCCGAGAACCCGAAGACGGATGCCGCGAGCACGCCGCCGAACGTGAAGACGCCCGCGAGCCCGTCGCGGAACACCGCGCTCGCCAGCAGGAACCAGACCGTGTTGCGCTGCTCCTTCCAGAGCCGCTTGATGTCGCGGCCGAGGCGGGCGTACGAGGCGAAGAAGCCGATCTTCTCGCGCTCGACGGCGGCGGGGTTGCGGTACTCGGGCACCGCGAAGAGCACGGGCAGGGCGAACAGGCCGAACCACAGGGCGGAGACGAGCATCGTCACGCGCACGTCCATGCCGTTGTCGCCGGTGACGCCGAAGAGGCCGACCTCGGGCTGGATGAAGCCGAAGTAGACGACGAGCAGCAGCACGATGCCGCCGACGTAGCCCATGCCCCAGCCGAACCCCGAGACCTTGCCGATCGAGCGCGGCGTCGAGACCTGCACGAGCATCGCGTTGTAGTTGACGCCCGCGAACTCGAAGAAGACGTTGCCGGCGGCCACCAGGAACAGGCCGAGCATCAGGTACTCGGGGCCGGGCTGCACGAAGAACATCGCGACGGTGATGGCCACGACGATGTAGGTGTTGACCGCGAGCCAGAACTTGCGGCGACCGCTCGTGTCGGAGCGCTGACCGGTGATCGGTGCGAGCAGCGCGATGAGCAGGCCGGCGATCGCGAGCGCCCAGCCGAGCTGCGCCTCGACGGTGCCCTTCGGTCCGAACGACTCGCTCGTGAGGTAGACCGTGAACACGAACGTCGTGACGACCGCGTTGAACGCCGCCGATCCCCAGTCCCAGAGGCCCCACGCGAAGATGCGGCCTTTGCGGGCGCCGGCCTCGGCCACCGCCTCGACCTGCCCGGTCGCGACGCCGATCGTCGCCGCGGCGCCGTCGGCAGGGGTGAGATGCGACGGCGGGAAGTTGCGGGGCGCTTCGGGCGAGCGCGGCGCGTCGGGGTCGGTCATGGCTGCAGTCTCGTTCTCTCAGGTGAACAGCGGGTGGCGGATGCCGCCGCCGGGCGTTGCCCGGTCGGCACGCTCGCACGAGCCGGGGTCCTCATCGACCCGTGGGCACTGTATCGCTGCATCGCACCCCACCGCTCACGGCTCGCGGCCTGAGCGGCCGCGAGCCGTGAGTCGGCTACTGCAGTTCGAGCACCTCTCGGAGGATCGGGTTGTAGCTGCCGAAGTGCAGCACGCCGGATTGGAGCATCACCGAGGGCTGGTAGTTCGCGTCGTAGTCTGCCGGGGCCTGGTAGCTGCCGTCGCCCTGGTGGGTGTCCTCGAGCCAGCCTTCGGCCTGAAGCTCGTCGAGCCAGGCCTGGCCCTGGTCTCCCACCTCGAGTCGCGCATACCAGACCGAGACATCGCTGTTCGGCTTCGTCCACACGCAGATGAGTGCGCCCTCGTCGGCCATGCGCTCCATGACGGGGCCGAGCAGGTACGGGTCCTCCTCCTTGAGGCTGAGACCGTCTTCGGCGAGGCGCGTGTACTCGGCGTCGGTGAACACGGTGTCGCAGCTCGGCCCGGCGGCCGGAGGGTCGACCGGCGTCTCGGCCGCAGGTGCCGACGGTTCGACGCTCGCCACGGTCTCTGCGGCGGCGCCGGAGGCGGAGGTTTCGGGTGCGCTCGCGCCGCACCCGGTCAGGACGAGGGCGAGTGCGCCGGCGGCGATCGCCGCGAGGATTTCGGTTCGAGATGCCATGATCCAGAGAATAGGAACATATCTTCCCATTCGCAACGGGTGTGCTCGAATCGTGACCCGCGTTCAGGGGTAGCCCTGAGAGGACGAGCCCCGAACGCCCGCGGCTCAGCTGTAGACCTCCGCGATCAGCTCGCCGAACAACTGCTCGGCGTCGCACTCGAGGCGCTGCCGCGTGAACCAGTCGCAGACGTTGCGGCAGTCGCGATGCAGCAGGTCGAAGCCCTGCGGATTCGACACCACGTCGACGACCTGTGGCAGGTCGATCGCGACCATGCGGCCGTCGTGCACGAGCAGGTTGTACGGCGAGAGGTCGCCATGCGCGAGCCCAGAGCGAGCGAGCGTGCGCATGAACTCGACGACCTGGTGGAACAGCTCGCGCAGCTCGTCGGGGGTGGCGCGAACCTGCGCGAGGCGCGGGGCTGCGACACGACCGTCGCCGATGAACTCCATGAGCACCTCGGTGCCGCTCACCTGCACCGGGTAGGGCACGGATGCCCCGAGCTCGGTGAGTCGCGACAGAGCCTCGAACTCGGCGGCGGCCCACTGCACGCGAGCGACTGCGCGGCCGAACGTCGTGCCCTTCGCGAGCGCGCGGGCGTCGCGACTGCGGCGGGTGCTGCGGCCCTCGGTGTAGACGGTCGAGCGGTGGAAGTCGCTGTGCTCGCTGCCGCGGTACCGCTTGGCGGCGAGCAGCACGTGCCTGCCGAGGGTGCCGGGCTCGGCATCGGGAACCGCGCGTTCGATGAGGTAGAGGTCGGCCTCCTTGCCGGTCTTGACGACACCGAGTTCGGTGTCGATCGCCGCGGCATCCGTGACGAGCCAATCGGGTCGCGGCTGCGGGCCGCGTTCGAGCGGAGTGGTGGCCGGCCAGGTCGACCAGCGTTGGCCCTCGCCCGGCTCAGTGGTCTGGAAGGCGAGGTCGCCCGCGTCGAATCGCGGGGTCGTGAAGGCAGGGGATGCCGCGTGCGCACGCACGACGGCGGATTCGTCGAGAGACGAGGTGATGTGCAAGGTGGATCTCCGAAGGTCGCGGAGGCCACCGGGCCGCTTAGCGGGTGGAGGCCTCGCAAGTGAAGGGAACGTGGAGGTTCACGACAACGACAGCCATGATCGACTCCTTTCTTCACCGGATGCACCGGAGCGGGTGCTGCGCGAAACGGCAGCTTCGGCAGCTTAGGGCCTTTCGTCCGTCGCGTCCAGTGTTCGGTCCCGCCCGGGTCGTCGAACGCCCGTCCTCCCGTGGGCCGCGGTAGGGTCGGCGCCATGCAGGGCGACGTGGGGCACGAGGCATCCGTCACCGTGGTGCTGGTCGAAGGCAACAGCGACCGGCTCGCGGTCGCGGCGCTCGCGGCGCGGCTCGGGCACGATCTCGCCTCGGCGGGTGTGCGAGTCGTCTCGATGGACGGCGTGACGAATCTGCACCACCACCTCGGGGAGATCGCCGGTCGACGAACACGGCCGCGCGTGCTCGGGCTGTTCGACGCGGCAGAGATCGGGTACGTGCGACGCGCCGTCGATGATGCCGACCTCGGCTCGGCGGCCACGCTCGACGAGCTCGCCGGGCTCGGATTCTTCGCGTGCGACCCCGACCTCGAGGGCGAGCTGATCCGTGCGCTCGGCGTCGACCGCATGCAGCAACTGCTCGCCGAGCACGGCGAGATCGCGCGCTTCCGCGGGTTCCAGCATCAGCCCGCACAGCGCGGGCGGGCCACTGATGCGCAGCTCCGCCGGTTCCTCGGCACCCACGCCGGGCGCAAGGCGCGGTTCGCACCGCTCATGATCGACGCCCTCGACGAGTCCCGCATCCCGGCGGCGATGCGGGCGCTCATCGAGACCGCGGTCGAGCGGGAGACGACGTCGAAGGCGGCGTCAGCGACGCACCGCTGACCGGCCGCTGCGCTGCGTCGGCACTCTCGCCGACGCGGTACCCGGATTCCGGCGACGTCCTCGGGCTCAGCGCGGCACGACGACCGTCGGGTCG
This sequence comes from Agromyces cerinus, assembly GCF_016907835.1. Taxonomy (NCBI): domain Bacteria; kingdom Bacillati; phylum Actinomycetota; class Actinomycetes; order Micrococcales; family Microbacteriaceae; genus Agromyces; species Agromyces cerinus. The sequence goes on from NZ_JAFBCT010000001.1 coordinate 3,526,238, forward strand.
GCGACCTCGATGACCACCGGGCTCGCGCTCGGATCGGCGCCGGCATCGGCGATGCGCCAGACCCGCACTTCCGTGCCGACCCCCGGCACCTGCGTCTGCAGCAACGGGCGGCCCGATGAGGTGCGCGGCCGCCAGGTCCCGCGCAGTGTTCCCGCGTTGCCGAGCGCCACGACGAGGTCGAAGGAGGAGACCGAGCCGTCGTCGGAGAGCGCGATCCGCCGATCCGTCACGCTGCCCTGCTCGGCTCGAGCGTGGTGCCGGTGCTCCTGCCAGGTCTCCTGCATCGCACGCTCGGTGCCGGCCTCCTGGATCGAGCCGATCAGGATCGCCCACAGGGTGATCGGAATACCGCTGATCATGACGGTGAAGATCAGGTTGAACCACCAACCCGGTGTCTCGTCGGTCCAGAGCAGCACGAGAGCGACGGCGGCGGCCGCCGTCGCGACCAGGCCGGCGAGTGCGAACATCACCCGGCCGGGGGTGCGCATCCGCTTCGGGAACCACAGCGCCTCCGGTGCGTTCTCCGCGGTGTCGAATCGTTCGAGCAGGTGCACGACACGGCCGGCGGTGTCGTCGGAGGACGGCTTCAACATGGCCGCATCGTAGCTCCTGAAAGGGAACGGGTCGTGAACGGGCTCTTCCGCTGGGAGCCACGATGTGATTCAGTGAGCCATGGAACCGAACGGGGCCCCCGGGGGGCGGTTCAACGGGCGTCTCGCCATATTGCTCGCGATGGCCATGTTCGTGCTGGTCGTCGACACTTCGCTCATGAACGTGTCGATCTCGGCAGTCGTGCGCGATCTCGACACCACGGTGAGCGGCGTGCAGGGCGCGATCGCGCTCGAAGCACTCGTCTCGGCCGCGTTCATCCTGATCGGCGGCAAGACCGGCGACCTGATCGGGCGCAAGCTCGCCTACATCCTCGGTCTGCTCGGCTACGCGATCGGCGCGATCGCGATGGTCTTCGCGCAGGACCTCACGGCGATCATCATCTTCTGGGCGTTCATCGGCGGCATCGGTGCGTCACTGCTGCTGCCCGCGATGCAGTCGCTCATCCACGGCAACTTCGAGGGCGCGCACCAGACCCGGGTGTACGCGCTGGTGGGGGCATCCGCCGCCATCGCCGCCGCCGTCGGACCGCTCCTCGGCGGGTTCATCACGACCTTCCTCTCCTGGCGGGTCGGCTTCGCACTCGAAGCGGTGATCATCGCGGTCGTGCTCGCCGGCATCGGCCTCGTGAAGGACGTGCCGTACCACGGCGACCGTTCGATCGACCTCGTCGGGGCGATGCTGTCGATCGTGGGCATGGGCGGCGTCGTCACCGGCATCCTCGTGTGGCAGGAGGGCGGCGGGTACGTCGGTCTGATCATCGGCATCGGCGTGCTCGGACTCGGCCTGCTCGTGTTCTGGCTGCGCAGTCGCAAACGCCGCGGCAAGCCGACCCTGCTCGACCCGACGCTCTTCGAGTCGAAGATGTTCAGGTCGGGTGCGAGCGGGCAGCTGCTGCAGCAGATCGCCCTCGGCGGCACGATGATCGTGCTGCCCATCTACCTGCAGATGGTCTTCGAGTACAACGCACTGCAGGCGGGGCTGTCGATCGCGCCACTGTCGCTCAGCATGTTCGTCGTGGCGCTGCTCGCGGGTCGCGGACTCAAGCGGCGCCCGGCGAACATCATCCTCTGGGGATTCGCCCTCGTCGTCGTGGGCATCGTCATCCTCGTGCCGATCGTGCCGATCGCCGACTCGGGTTGGTATCTGACGATCCCGCTCATCATCGCCGGTTGCGGACTGGGCCTGCTCGTCTCCCAGCTGAACAACTACACGCTTTCGCCGATCTCCGACGAACGGGTCAGCGAGGCTGCCGGCGTGAACTCTGCTGCGGGCTCCTTCGGCCTCTCGTTCGGGCTCGCCTTCGCCGGCGCGATCATGCTCGCGACGCTCGCCTTCACGTTCACCGCGAGCGCAGAGGCGAGCTCGGTGCTCAGCCCCGACGAGCAGCAGCAGGTCTCGTCGGTGCTCGAGGAGGATGCCGAGATCATGACGAACACCGGGCTCGAGGAGCTCCTCGTCGGTCAGACGCCCGAGGTGCAGGCGGAGATCCTGCGCATCAACACCGATTCCCGCTTCATCGCCCTGCAGATCGCCCTGCTCGTGCCGATCCTCGCCGGCCTCCTCGGCATCGCGAACGCGCTGCGGATGCGGCGGCTCCCCGACCCGAAGCCCTCGGCGTCGGCCGAGGGTGCAGCGCTCGGCTGATCACCGCGTGAACTCGGGTCTCGTCGTCGCCGTCAGCCCGACGAGCGCCGACGAGCGCCCACCAGCGCCGCGGCCCCGAGCACGAGGCAGAGCGGCCGGTAGAAGCGTGCGTCGAGCGTGCGGAACCGTTCGCTCGGGTCCGGCAGGCCGAGCGCCTTGCCGGCGAGGACGCCACCGGCCGCGGCTCGGGAGAGGAGTGCCACCCCCGCAACGCGCCGGGCGAGCACGGCGATCGGGCGATCGCCGAGCGCTCCGCCGGCGACGATGCCGGCCACGGTCGCCGTCGCCGCCACCGCCGCGGTCGCGACGGGCGCAGGCTGGGCGGAGGTCGATCCGACCGTCGCGTCCGCCAGCTCGGCTCGGCTCTTCGCGGGCCAGCTCGCGCCGCTCGCCCAGATGGCATGCAGCACGCCGACGCTCACGAGTCCGACGGCCGCGACCGCCCTCGACGCCAGCACCATCCCGGAAGCTCTTCGCACGAGTCCCACCCTATTCGTGCTCGTGCGAGGCATCCCCCTACGGAGTGGTCCAGGTGGCGGGCGGCTTCGCCTGCTTGTACAGCCAGGTCTGGAAGAAGTCGTCGAGGTCTGTGCCCGAGACCTCCTCGAAGACCGCCTGGAAGTCCTCGGCCGTGCCCGCCGAGTCGTCGTAGCGCTCGAGCCAGAGCCGCGTGCCGGCGAAGAAGGTGTCGTCGCCGAGCTCGACGCGGAGCGCGTGCAGGGTGCCGGCGCCGCGGTCGTAGACCGGGCCCTGGAACAGACCGAGCGGGCCCGGGTCGCCGATCTGGAGGTCCCAGTACTCGTCGCCGGGATCCTCGGACTCGTACCAGTCGTCGTACGACTCCTGCACGGTCGCGCCGCCGTCGCTCTCGTCCCACATCCAGGACGCGTACGTCGCCCAGCCCTCGTTGAGCCAGATGTCCTGCCAGCGTTCCGGGCTGACCGTGTTGCCGAACCACTGGTGGGCGAGTTCGTGCGCCACGGTGCCCTCGTTCGCCGAGCGCGAGTAGACCGGACGGGTCTGCGTCTCGAGTGCGTAGAAGACGGTGTCGTCGTCGACGATCGAACCGTAGGCAACGAACGGGTAGCCCCCGAAGTACTGCTCGTAGAAGTCGATCATCTCGACTTGGCGCGACAGGCTGGCGTTCGTGGTGGCGAGCCGAGCGGCGGTCAGCTTCGTGTCGACCGCGTCGATGATCGGCACACCGCTCGCCGAGAAGTAGGTGTCCCGCACGTCGAAGTCGCCCACCGACGCGGTCGTGAGGTAGCTGGCCTGCTGGTCGGGCGCGTCCCAGAACCAGGTGGTCCAGCCGTCGGCCGTCACTTCGGGCTTCGGCTGCACGCCGTTCGCCACGGCGGCCTTGCCCTCGGGCACGGTGATCTCGAAGCTGTAGCTGGCCTTGTCGGTCTGGTGGTCGCTGACGGGGTACCAGGTCATCGAGCCCTCTGGCTCGCTGACGACCATGGCGCCGTCGCGCGTGGTCACCCAGCCGTAGAGCGCCTCCTCGATGTCGAGCGGCCGCGTCGTCGGGCCTCCGTACTCCACGACCACACGGGCGGTCTGGCCCGCCTTGAGCTTCGGACGGGGCTGCACGGTGAGCTCCCAGACGCGTTCCTCGTCGTTCTGCACGTGCCAGTACGCGGCCCCGTCGACGACGGCCCCGGTCGCCGGCGGCGTGACGGATGTCGCGGGCTTGCCGTTCACCGTCAGCGAGCTGACCGTCATGCCGCGGAGGTCGAGGTTGAATCGGTCGAGGTCCTGCGTGGCGACGAGGTCGATCGTGGCGGTGCCCTCGAACTGCCCGACGAGCGGCGCAGGAGAGGCTGCGGGCGGCGTGTAGGTGACGCCGAGGTCGTAGTGCTGCACGTCGTAGCCGCCGTTGCCGGCGTTCGGGAAGTACGCGTCGCCCGCACCCTGCGCGCCCGCGGTGTAGCGCGGCCCGTTCGGTGATCCGGGCGCCGCGACGGCCCCAGTCGCACCGAGGCCCCCGACCACCGCGAGTGCGACCGTCAGGCCGCCCACCAGTTGCATTCGTCTCCGGTTCACGATCGCTTCCCCTCGTCGTCTCCACGTGGAACGCCTGCGCGAAACTCTAGGGACGGGCGAACCGCTCCGGTAGCCCCCGGCCGGGAATACTGGGCTTCGGCTGTGAGTTGAGTCAAGTACACTCAAGTTTCACCGCCTCGACTTGACACGTTCACGGGGTGTTGAGAAGCTTGAGTCGGCAAGGCTCAAGTCTTGCCTCAGGTACTTCGGTTGCGGGCCAGCAAGGGTCGGACCGGTATCCGGCTCGTTGTTCGATGCGTCGTGCGGTGCTCCCGCGCGGCCCGGGCACACGGGCGGGGAGAAGGAGAAACACATGTCACGTGCAGTAGGAATCGACCTCGGCACCACCAACTCGGTCGTCGCGGTCCTCGAGGGCGGCGAGCCCACGGTCATCGCGAACGCGGAGGGTCTGCGCACCACTCCGTCGGTCGTCGCATTCACGAAAGACGGCGAGGTGCTCGTCGGCGAGACCGCGAAGCGCCAGGCCGTCACCAACGTCGACCGCACCATCGCGTCGGTCAAGCGCCACATGGGCACCGACTGGAAGACCGACGAGATCGACGGCAAGCAGTACACGCCCCAGGAGATCTCGGCGCGCATCCTGCAGAAGCTGAAGCGAGACGCCGAGCAGTACCTCGGCGACACCGTCACCGACGCCGTCATCACCGTTCCCGCGTACTTCAACGACGCCGAGCGCCAGGCCACGAAGGAGGCCGGCGAGATCGCGGGCCTCAACGTGCTCCGCATCATCAACGAGCCCACCGCGGCCGCACTCGCGTACGGCCTCGACAAGGGCAAGGAAGACGAGCTCATCCTGGTCTTCGACCTCGGCGGCGGCACGTTCGACGTGTCCCTCCTCGAGGTGGGCAAGGACGACGACTTCTCGACGATCCAGGTGCGCGCGACCGCCGGCGACAATCGCCTCGGCGGCGACGACTGGGACCAGCGCATCGTCGACTGGCTCATCAAGAAGTTCAAGGAGTCGACCGGCGTCGACGTCTCGAACGACAAGATCGCCAAGCAGCGCCTGAAGGAGGCCGCTGAGCAGGCCAAGAAGGAACTGTCCTCGAACCTGAAGGCGTCCATCCAGCTGCCCTACCTCTCGCTCACCGAGAACGGCCCCGCGAACCTCGACGAGACGCTCACCCGCGCCGAGTTCGAGAACATGACGAGCGACCTGCTCGACCGCACCAAGAAGCCGTTCGAAGACGTCATCCGCGAGGCGGGCGTCAAGCTCTCCGACATCGCGCACGTCGTGCTCGTCGGTGGATCGACGCGCATGCCCGCGGTCAGCGAGCTCGTGAAGAAGGAGACCGGCCAGGAGCCCAACAAGGGCGTCAACCCCGATGAGGTCGTCGCCGTCGGCGCCGCCCTCCAGGCGGGCGTCCTCAAGGGCGAGCGCAAGGATGTCCTCCTCATCGACGTCACCCCCCTCAGCCTCGGCATCGAGACCAAGGGCGGCATCATGACGAAGCTCATCGAGCGCAACACGGCCATCCCGACCAAGCGCAGCGAGACCTTCACGACCGCCGACGACAACCAGCCGTCGGTCGCGATCCAGGTCTTCCAGGGCGAGCGCGAGTTCACCCGCGACAACAAGCCGCTCGGCACCTTCGAGCTCACCGGCATCGCGCCGGCGCCGCGGGGCATCCCGCAGATCGAGGTCACGTTCGACATCGACGCCAACGGCATCGTGCACGTGTCCGCGAAGGACAAGGGCACCGGCAAGGAGCAGCGCATGACGATCTCGGGCGGCTCGAGCCTCCCGAAGGACGACATCGAGCGCATGGTGCGCGAGGCCGAGGAGCACGCCGCCGAAGACAAGGCGCGTCGCGAGTCGGCTGAGACCCGCAACCAGGCCGAGCAGCTCGTCTACTCGATCGAGAAGCTCATCAAGGACAACGAAGACAAGCTCCCCGCTGACGTCAAGTCCGAGGTGCAGGGCGACGTCGACGCGCTGAAGACCGCGCTCGCGGGCGACGACGACGAGGCCGTGAAGTCGGCCTTCGAGAAGCTCAACGCATCGCAGGGCAAGCTCGGCGAGGCGATCTACGCGCAGAGCCAGCAGGCCGATGCCGCAGCCGCGGCCGGCGAAGACGCGAACGCGTCGGGTGCAGAGGGCGACCAGTCCTCCGACGAAGACGTGGTCGACGCCGAGGTCATCGACGACGAGGAAGAGAAGAAGTAGCCATGGCAGACGAGAAGGAGACTCCCGAAGTCCCCGACCCCGACGCCGGTGCCACCGACGAGGTGACGGATGCCGCGGCATCCGTCACCCCCGAGGGGCAGGCCCCTGAGGCCGACGACGACGAGGTGCTCACGGTCGACGACATCCTGAACGCGGCGAACGCCGAGGTGCAGGATCCGAGCGACGAGCACCTGGCCGACCTCAAGCGCATCACTGCGGAGTACGCCAACTACCGCAAGCGCACCGAGGCGAACCGCGAGCTCGAGCGCGAGCGCGCAGTCGGCGCGGCAGTGGCCGTGCTGCTGCCCGTGCTCGACGACCTCGACCGTGCCGAGAAGCACGGAGACCTCGAGGGCGACGCTCCGTTCGCGACCATCGCGGCGAAGCTGCGCGGCTCGGTCGAGAAGCTCGGCCTCTCGTCGTTCGGCGAGGTCGGCGAGCCGTTCGACCCGCAGCGGCACGAGGCGATCTTCCAGCAGCCGTCGGCCGACGTCGAGATCGACACGATCGCCGACGTCGTCGAGACCGGGTACACCCTCGGCGGCACGCTGCTCCGCGCAGCGAAGGTCGTCGTGAAGACCCCGCAGTAGACCCGACTCGGCCGGCCCGCGGCATCCGTTCGCGGATGTCGCGGACCGGCCGACACGGTTTTCAGACAGACTCAAGACAGACTTCAGACAGATACGAGAGAGGAGGTGCCGGTGGCCAGTCAGGATTGGTTCGACAAGGACTTCTACAAGGTGCTCGGCGTCTCCAAAGACGTGAGCGACGCGGAACTCAAGAAGACGTACCGCAAGCTCGCACGCAAGTACCACCCCGACTCCAACCCCGGTGACGCTGCCGCCGAGGCGAAGTTCAAGGAGATCAGCGAGGCGCACTCCGTGCTCGCCGACCCCGAGCAGCGCAAGGAGTACGACGCCGTGCGGGCCATGGGCTCCGGCGCTCGATTCACCGCGCCCGGCGGCGCCGGCGGCAACGGCGGCTTCGAAGACGTCTTCGGCGGCATGTTCGGCCAGGGCGGCGGAGGCCGCGGCCAGTCGTACACGTTCCAGCAGGGTGGCGACTACGACGACCTGCTCGGCGGGCTCTTCGGCGGCGGCCGCTTCGGCCAGCCGACGGGCGGCTACCGCGGCGCCGGCGGCCCCACCAAGGGGCGGGATGTCACGGCGACGACGACGCTCGACTTCGTCACCGCCACCAAGGGCGACCAGATCACCCTGCAGACCGCCGAGGGCAAGCCGATCACGGTGCGCATCCCGGCGGGTGTCGCCGACGGGCAGAAGATCCGCCTGCGGGGCAAGGGCCAGCCCTCGCCTGACGGCGGTGAGCCCGGCGACATCGTGCTGACGGTGACGGTGCGCAAGCATCCGGTCTTCGAGCGCGATGGCCTGAATCTCAGGGTCACCGTGCCCGTCACGTTCACCGAGGCGGCGCTCGGCGCGACCGTCGAGGTGCCGACGCTCGGTGGCGACCCCGTGAAGGTGCGGGTCGCTCCCGGTACGCCGAGCGGCCGGGTGCTGCGGGTCAAGGGCCGCGGCGTGAAGACGTCGAAGGGCACCGGAGACCTCCTCGCGGTCGTGCAGGTCGCCGTTCCCTCGCACCTCTCGAAGGAGGCGGAGGCGAAGCTCGAGGAGTTCGCCGCGCTGCTGCCCGACGAGAACCCCCGCGACGACCTGCTCGCGAAGGCGAAGGGCTAGGCCGTGGAGATGAACGAGAGGAGCCCGCTCTTCGTCATCTCCGTTGCGGCCGAGCTCGCGGGCATGCACCCGCAGACGCTGCGGCAGTACGACCGGCTCGGGCTCGTCTCGCCGACCCGCACCGCGGGCAAGTCGCGGCGCTACTCGATGCACGACGTCGTGCAGCTCCGCGAGATCGCCCAGCTCTCGAGCGAGGGCGTGAGCCTCGAAGGCATCCGCCGGGTACTCGGCCTCGAAGACGAGGTCGCGACCCTGCGCGCCCGCGTGCGCGAACTCGAGGGCGCGCTCGCCGACGAGATGCTGAACCGCCCGGGCCGTCGCGTCTTCGCGGCCGGTTCGGCCGGCGAGGTCATCTCGATGAAGGCCGGCACCCGCGTGCGCCGTGAGAACGCGGTCGTCGTGTGGCGCCCGCTGGAACGCGAGTGATCGCCGCTCCGGCGGCTCCTCCCTCCGCGGCAGTCGCGCGGTCCGCGGGACCGGTCGGCGTCTGGGCGCTGCCGCTCATCACCCTCGGCTTCGTGATCGGCGTGCTGCCCGCGCTCGTCTTCGTCGGCGTGCTCGTCGTCTTCACTGCCGTCGGCCTCGTCACGGGCGGCCTCGGCGGCGCCGCACTCGTCGGCTTCCTCGCGACGCTCGTCGGAGGCGGTGTGCTCGCTGAGCAGCCGTGGCTCGTCATCCTGCCGATGCTCATCGGCGTCGCCGCATTCACCGCGGGCATCATCGGCAGCGTGACGGCACTGCGCCGCCGCGGCATCCCGGCACCGAACGCGGTGACCTGGTCTGCGGCGGCCATCGGTCTCGTGCTCCAGCTCCTCGTCAACGGAGCCGTCTACTTCGCCGTGCTCGTCGTGGCGTTGCTGATCGGCCCCGGACCGGTCGGCCTCGTCTTCTTCGGCGGCGAGCCCGTGCCGCTCACGATCTTCGTGCTCCTCGCGATCGTCGCGACCGCCGGGCTCGGCTGGCTGCTCTGGTCGCTCTTCGGGCGGGCGTTCGGCCGTCGGACGGCTGCTCAGCGACCCCAGGCGGAGGCCGGCGCCTCGATGACCTCGTAGGGGCGCGAGCTCCAGTGGGTGCCGTAGCCGTAATGGCTCGACGCCCACGCCGATGCCCAGATCGCCTGCGCGGTGGCATCGGCCGAGTCGCCGCTGGCGAGCGCCGCATCGACCTCGGGGTAGCGACCCGACTGCAGGTTCTCGGCGGCGTAGTACGCGGCCTCGACGAGGGTCGGGTAACTGCCGAGACCAGATCCGCCGCCGGAGCCCTGCCCGTTGTTCAGCGGGTTGTTGCGGTTCCACCAGTTGTCGGCGCCGTTCTCCTGACGCATCCACCGCATCATGAAGGTGACGTTCTCTTCAGTCAGCGGCCACTCGCCCTCGACGAGCACGAGCTTGGCCCAGTCGACGTTCGTGCCGCCGGCGACGAGCGTCTGCGCGCCGGTGGTCGCGACGTACGACTCGTGCGAGACGGTCGGGGCGGAGACATCCGACGCGACCCTGAGGTCTTGCACCTCGCCGAGGTGCGGTGCATCCGCCGCGGCGAACGGCAACAGGCCGCCGGGCTGCGGCAACGGTGCGAGGGCGAGCCCGGCGAGCAGGCCGAGCACCGAGAGCGTGGCGGCTGCGGTGAGCGATCGGCGGCGCGGACGCGCGCTTCTCGCCGTCGATCGCCGGGGACGCGTCACGGGCGTCGCGACCTCATGTCGCGCCGCCCGTCGTCCCCCGGCCCGTGCGTCCTGCATGCGGCACCGAGGGTAGCAAACCCAGCAGGGAGCCGCACCCAGCGAGGAAACGGCGGGAGGTCGCGGCTCGAGCACTGCAGTGCCGCCAGCCGACCGACCACGGTGCCGCCGAACTCAGCGGATGCCGGTGGTCGCGGCGACGGGAGACCCGGCCAAGCGCCGCGCGAGCCGGCGACGCCGGAACCACTTGTCGCCCTCGACGACGACCAGGAGGATCAGCGTCAGCCCGATGCACTCCAGCCACTGCCAGCCCGTCAGCGACACCGTGCCGAGCATCCGCTGGAGCACGCCGATCTCGGTCGACGCGATGATGAGCAGGACCGGCCAGACCAGGATCTTCGCCACGGCCGCGATGGGCGCCAGCAGGCCCGACTCGGGCGTGCGGCGCATGAGCAGGGCGCTCAGCACGGTGGCGAAGCCGAGCACGACGTAGGCCATCGTCATCGACGCGGTCGGCTCGACCGGGCTCGGGGCGTCGGGCCCCCAGAGCAGCGGCACGAGGGCGATCAGGAAGATGACGGCGCCGTAGACGAGCCATTCCACGAGCGACACGGGGTTCACGACGCCGACCTTCGGATCGCGCGGCGGGTGGTTCATGATGCCCGGCGGGTTCGCGTCGGCGGCGATCGCGAACACCGCGAACAGGGCCACGAAGAAGTTGATGAACAGCACCTGGGCGGGGAACAGCGCGACGCCCTCGGCGATCGAGAACGCGCTCGCGGCGAGGAACAGCATGATCAGGCTGAGGAGCTGCGTCATCTGGAAGCGCAGGTACGCAGTGATCTTCGAGTAGACGATGCGGCCGATCTCGACGGCGTGCACCAGGGTCGCGAAGTTGTCGTCGGTGAGCACGAGCTTCGCGGCCTGCTTCGTCACCTCGGATCCGGATCCCATCGCGACGCCGATGTTGGCCTGCTTGATCGCCGCCGCGTCGTTCACGGCGTCGCCGGTCATCGCGACGATGGCGCCGTCGGCCTGCAGGAGGCGCACCAGCCGCAGCTTGTCGTCGGGCGTGACCCGGCCGAACACGTGCAGGTCGGGCAGGCGACCCGCCAGCTCGACGTCGTCCATCTGCTTGAGGTCGGCGCCGCTCACGGCCCCGGTGCCGAGTCCGAGCTCCGCGCCGATCGCCCCGGCGGTCACGGCGTGGTCGCCGGTGATCATGCGCACGTCGATGCCGGCGTTGTGCGCCACCGCGACCGCGTCCTTCGCCTCGGTGCGCAGCGGGTCGACGATGCCGACGATGCCGATGAGCACCAGGTCGGAGACCCAGCTCATCGGGTCGGCCGCGATGCGGCCCTCATCGCCGTCGTCGAGGAACCGTGCGGCGATCGCGAGCGTGCGGAGGCCGGTGGCCGACATGCGCTCGAGCTCCGTGGTGGCCGAGTCGGATGCCACGGGCACGACCTCGCGCTTCTCGTCGAGCATCGTCGTGCAGCGGCCGAGCACCACGTCGGGTGCGCCCTTCACGATGAGCACGAGCCGCTGCTCGCCGCGGAAGGGGATGCGCTGCAGGGTCGCCATGAACTTGTAGTCGGAGTCGAACGGCACCTCGGCGAGCCGGGGGTAGTCCTTGCGCGCCTGATCGGCGTCGATGCCGAGCCTCGCGGCGAGCACCACGAGCGCGGCCTCGGTGGGGTCGCCCACGACCTCGCCGTCGGCCGACACCGTCGCGTCGTTCGGCAGGCCGATCGCGAGCCCGAGCGTCGGCGCGTCGAGCGGTTCGTCGGACGTGCCGAGCACGCTGCCCTCGAACGAGTAGCCCTCGCCGGTGACCCGGTAGGTGCTGCCGCCGAGCCACGCGGTGCGCACCGTCATCTTGTTGAGGGTGAGGGTGCCCGTCTTGTCGGAGCAGATCGCGCTCGTCGCGCCGAGCGTCTCGACGTCGTTCAGCGACGTGACGATCGCACGCTCCTTCGCGAGCTTCGAGGCGCCCCACGCGAGCAGGCTCTGCACGAACACCGGCAGGCCGGTCGGGATCGCGGAGATCGCGACGGCCGTGGCGAGGAAGAGCAGCTCGTCGAGGCTCTGCCCGCGGGCGAAGCCGATGATGACGATGACGAGCACGGCGCTCCACGCGATGATGCCGAGCACCTTCGTGAGTCCGTCGAGCTCGAGCTGCAGGGGCGACTTCTTGTCGCCGACCTGCGTGAGCAAGGAGGCGATGCGACCCATCTGGGTGCGCATGCCGGTCTCGACGACGACGATGCGCGCCGTGCCGCGGGTGACGGAGGTGTTCTGGAACACCATCGACGTGCGGTCGGCGAGCGCGGTGCCCGCGGTGTTCTCGGCCGGACCCTTCGGAATGGGCAGGGACTCGCCGGTGAGCGAGGACTCCTGCGTCTCGAGGTTCGCCGACCGGAGGATCCGTCCGTCGGCGGGCACGAGATCACCGGATTCCAGCTCGACGATGTCGCCGGGCACGAGCCCCGTCGCGTCGATCTGGAGCAGGACGCCATCGCGGATGACCCGTGCCTTCGGCGTCTGCAGCTTCGCGAGCGCGTCGACGCTGCGGCGGGCCTTCACCTCCTGCTGGGTGCCGGTGATGACGTTGAACAGCACCAGGACCGCCACGATGATCGCCGTCGTGACCTGCCCGATGAGCAGCGACACGATCGTCACCGCGATGAGCATGAGCGTCATGAGCTCGAGCACCTGGCTGAGCGCGATGCGCCAGACGTTCGGCGGCGGTGCGCTGTGCAGCGCGTTGGGCCCGGCCTCCGCCAGGCGCTTCGCCGCCTCTGCCGCGGGGAGCCCGCGTGACGGTTCGGTCTTCGCCTGCGCGATCACGTCGTCGGGGGCGAGCGCCCACCATTCGACGGCGTGCTCCTGCGGCGCGCTGTGCTGAGTTTCGATGGTCAAGGCGGACCCCCAGAAGTCATGTCGACATTCGACAGGCTAGTCCGGCGGATGCTGCGAACGGGAGAGGAAGATGACATCGATTCGACGCGTCGTACCCTTGGGGGATGCCGATCGACCTCGACGCCCTGCGGCGTCACCCCGATGTCGAAGGTCCGGGGCTCGAGGCATCGGATGCCGCGGACCGGTTGATCCTCGACGAGGCCGCTGCGCTGATCGGCGAGGCGGGGCCGGGGGAGATCGTCGTGATCGACGACTCGTACGGGGCGCTCGCGCTCGCCGCAGCCGACGCCGGCGCGCGAGGCATCCGCGTGCACCAGGACCTCGTGACGGGGGAGCGGGCGCTCGCCGCCAACGCGGGCCGGTTCGGCCTCGAGGGCGAGGTGCGCTCGCTTCCGCTCGGCCCCGAGCTCGTCACGGGCGCTCGGCTCGTGCTCATGCGCCTGCCGCGCTCGCTCGACCGGCTCGACGAGGTGGCGGAGCTCATCGCGGCGCACGCGGACCCCGCGGTCGTGGTCGTCGCGGGCGGCCGGATCAAGCACATGTCGCTCGCGATGAACGACGTGCTCGGTCGCCGCTTCGGGCGGGTCGACGTGAGCCGCGCCCGACAGAAGTCGCGCGTGCTGCTTGCGCGTGATCCGGGCGGCACGACGCCCCAGACGGCCGAGACGGCACCCGGCTGGCCGCGCAGCACGCGACACGACGACCTCGGCCTGACGGTCGTCGCGCACGGCGGCGTCTTCGCCGGGACCGGGGTCGACATCGGCACCCGGTTCCTGCTCGCACAACTGGGCGACGCGGTTCCCGATGCTGACACCGCCGTCGACCTCGCGTGCGGCACGGGCGTCGTGGCGTCGTGGCTCGCGCGAACGCGACCCGGGCTGCAGGTCACCGCGACCGATCGTTCGGCATCGGCTGCGGCATCCGCTCGACTGACTGCGGCGGCCAACGGGGTCGCCGACCGCGTGCACGTCACCCGGGCCGACGGCCTCGAAGGGCTCGCCGACGCGAGCGAGCGCCTCATCGTGCTGAACCCGCCGTTCCACAGCGACGCGGCGATCTCGACCGGCATCGCCGCGCACCTCTTCGCCGACGCGGCGCGCGTGCTCGCCCCCGGCGGCGAGCTCTGGTGCGTCTGGAACTCGCACCTCGCCTATCGGCCGCTCCTCGAGCGGGTCGTCGGGCGCACCCGGCAGATCGCCCGGAACCCGAAGTTCACGGTCACGGCCTCACGGAGGGCCGCGACATGACCGAGGAGGCACCTGTCGTGACCGGTCAGCCCGGAGGGGCCGGCCGGGAGCACGAGCGGCAGCTCACCACGGTCGAGCGGGCCCTCGACCGCGGCGCGCATCGCCTGCTCGCGGGAGCGTCGGAACGCGGCATCCGTGCCGGGCTCATCGAGTTCCTCGTGTTCGGCGCGAAGCAGGCCTGGGCCTGCGTCTTCGGCGCCGCCCTGCTCGCCGTGATCGTCGCCGCCCGGCTCTGGTACCCCGACGACGCGGCGCTCGCGCGCAATGACGCCCTCACGATCGCCGCCGTCGTGATCCAGGTCGTGATGGTCGCGACGCGGCTCGAGTCGGGGCGCGAGCTCTGGGTCATCGTGCTGTTCCACATCACGGGCACGGTCATGGAGATCTTCAAGACCGACGTCGGCTCGTGGTCGTACGACGGAGACGGCGTGCTGCGCATCGCCGGCGTGCCGCTCTTCACGGGCTTCATGTACGCGGCCGTCGGGTCGTACATGGTGCGGGTCTACCGGCTCTTCGACCTCGGGTTCACGCGGTACCCGCGGCGCTGGCTCACGGTCGTCGTCGCAGCGGCGATCTACGCGAACTTCTTCACGCACCACTTCATCATCGACCTGCGCTGGGTGCTCGTCGCGGCGGTGGTCGTGGTGTGGTGGCCGACCGTCATGCACTTCCGGGTCTGGCGGCGCACCCCGCGCATGCCGGTGCTCCTGAGCTTCGTGCTCGTCGCCCTCTTCATCTGGTTCGCCGAGAACATCGGCACGTGGGCGGGTGCCTGGCTCTACCCCGACCAGCTCGACGGCTGGCACCTCGTGTCGCCGTCGAAGCTCGTGTCCTGGTTCCTGCTGATGATCATCTCGGTGGTGCTGGTCACGCTCGTGTACCCGCCCCGCCCGCCGGCATCGGCCGACGCCGACGCCGACGCCGACGGGGTGCGGGCGGGCGCACATCGTGTCAGGCTTGGAGCATGACCTCGACGCTCGAGCAACTCGACACCGAAGACGCCGTGCGCGCTTCGGTCGAGCTGCCCTGGCGCACGGTCGTGTGGGACGACCCCGTGAACCTCATGACCTACGTGAGCTACGTCTTCCGCAGCTACTTCGGGTTCCCGCGTGCCGAAGCCGAGCGGCTCATGCTGCTCGTGCACACCGAGGGCCGCGCTTACGTGGCGACCGGCAACCGGGAGGCCATGGAGCGCCACGCCCAGGCGATGCACGGCTACGGCCTGCAGGCCACCGTCGAACGGGTCGAGCCGTGATCGTCGCGGGGCTCGGGGGCGGCGAGGGCGTGCGCATCGTGCTCGAGACCGAAGAGGCGATGCTGCTCTCGGAGCTCGCCGACCAGGTCGACTCGGTGCTGCTGCTCGGCGAGGCCGACGACCCTGCCCTCGGCCGGCTGCTGCCGAACGCGTACCCCGACGATCACGATGCCGCGCACGACTACACCCGCTACACGCGCGACAGCCTCGTCGACGGCAAGCGCCAGGCCGCCCAGCGGGTGCGCGACGCCACCGCGGTCGAGGAGCACGGCGGTGTCGTGCAGATCGAGCTCGACCAGTCCGAGGCGTGGGGCTGGCTGACCTTCCTCACCGACCTGCGGCTCATCCTCGCCGAGCGGGTCGGCATCGTCGACGAAGACGAGGCCGATGCCGACGAGACGCGCGACGACTACCTGCGCGCGGCCTACGAGTGGGCCGGGTTCGTGCAGGGCTCGATGCTCGAGGTGCTCGACCCCATCAAGGGCTGAGCGGCGCCGTCGGCGGGTCGTGCTTGGGCGGCGACCCCGATCGCTGGCATGCTGATGCCGAATCACCGTCGTCGTCGGCACAGCCGGAACCGCACGCGGTGCGCATCTCGAGGAGTGCCAGTGAGCCGAAACACCGCGACCATCGCGCCGCCGCCGCAGCCGGCGTCGATCACGATCGCCCCGACGTCGATCGGGCGGGTGCTGCGGCATCCGGCGGCGAACGCCGAGTCGCTCGAGTCGATCGCACTGCTCATCGGCGCGGCGGTCTTCGTCATCGGTGGATCGGTCGCCTGGTTGGTGTTCATGGGCAAGGACCTGCCGATCGCCGGCCAGGGCTCGCTCGGCGAGTTCGTCGCGTTCGGCTCGGCGGTCGCCACCCTCATCGCCTTCCTCCTCGGCCGTCTCGCGCTGCGCACGCGCAGCGCCGCGGGCTTCGCCGATGCCGTGCTGCCGGGCCTCGACGCGCCCGGCGCGCGCATCCACTGGTTCGACCTCACCGCCATCGCACTGGCCCACGCCTTCATCGCGCTGCTCGGCTGGATCGGCCTCGCCGACCTGCTCGAGCAGAGCTTCCAGGGCGCGGTCGTCTTCACGATCCCCGGCGCCGTGCTCGCGGGCGTCGGCATGGCCGTCACCGCCTACGCAGTGTTCCTCTCCGCGGCGCACCTCACGCCGATGCTGCTCTCGTTCGTGCTCGCCCTCTTCCTCGTGGTGGGTGCGCTGGCGAGCATGCTGAGCTCGAGCGATCCGCTCTGGTGGCAGATGAACCTGAGCGCGCTCGGCATGACCAACGACATCTCGGCGCTCGCGTTCAACCTGACCCTCATCATCGCCGGCGTGATCGTCACGACGATCGCGCGCTATGCGACGGCCGCGGTGCCGACGACGACGCGCGCCGAGCTGCGCGGTCGCAATGTCGTGCGCGTGGGCCTGATCCTGATCGGCATCTTCCTGGCCTGCGTCGGCATCTTCCCGGTCGACCGGTTCTTCGAAATCCACAACACGGTCGCCACCGGCATGGCGATCGCCTTCGCGGTGCTCGTGATCGGACTGCGCTGGTTCATCCCGTCGATGCCGAAGGTGTTCATCCTGCTCGGCTACGTCTACGTCGGCGTGATCGTCGTGCTCGCCGTCTTCTTCGCGACGGGGTACTACAACCTCACCGCGGTCGAGCTCGTCGCGGCGGTGCTGATCTTCAGCTGGATCATCGTCTTCCTCCGCAACACCGGCGCCATGCACGGGCAGTCGACGACGGATGCCGCGGCGACGCCGATCCCGGAGAAGTCGCGGGTGGTGTCGCCGCAGCCGTAGGCGCCGCCGCGCTCTGCGGAGCCCGCTCAGCGGAGCCCGCGGAAGAAGGTGCGGATGTCGCCGACGAGCAGGTCGGGGACCTCCATCGCCGGGAAGTGGCCCCCGCACTCGAACTCGGACCAGTGCACCACGTTGTTCTCGCGCTCGGCGACCCCGCGGATTCCGAAGTCTCCCGGGAACACCGCGACCCCTGAGGGGACACGGCTCGGCGGGGTCTCCTGTCCCCAACTGGCGCGCCCCTCGCGGTAGAGCCGGGCGGCCGACGTCGCGGTGCCCGTGAGCCAGTAGACGCTCACGTTCGTGAGCAGCTGGTCGAGGTCGACGGCGTCCTCGGGCAGCTCGGCTGCGGGGTCGGTCCACTCCGCGAATCGCTCGACGATCCACGCGAGCTGAGCGGCGGGCGAATCCGAGAGCCCGACTCCGATCGTCTGCGGCCGCGTCGACTGGATGATCGCGTAGCCGGCGCCCTCCTCCAGCTGACGCTGCATGGCGGCGAGCCGGGCCTGCTCGGCGTCGCTCATCGCCGCGAACTCCGCAGGATCCCCCGAGGGGAAGCCGAGACCGCCGTTCACGTGCACGCCGATGACGTGCTCCGGTGCGAGCCTTCCGAGCATCGGCGAGATCACCGCGCCGGTGTCGCCGCCCTGGGCGCCGTAGCGCTCGTAGCCGAGCCGTTCCATGAGCTCGACCCACGCGCGGGCGATCCGCGACATGTCCCAGCCGGTCTCGTGGGTCGGGCCCGAGAAGGCGAACCCGGGCATCGACGGGGCCACGACGTGGAAGGCGTCGGCGGGGTCGCCGCCGTGGGCGCGCGGGTCGGTGAGCGGTCCGATGATCTGCATGAACTCGACGATCGAACCCGGCCACCCGTGCGTGATGAGGAGCGGCATGGCATCGGGCTCGGGGGAGCGCACGTGCAGGAAGTGCACGTTCTGGCCGTCGATCGTCGTCGTGAACTGCGGGAACCCGTTGAGCGCCGCTTCGTGCTCGCGCCAGTCGTACGTGGTTCGCCAGTGGTCGGCGAGCCCCTGCAGGTAGCCGGTCGGCGTACCGTACGACCAACCGACGCCCGGCAGCTCGTCGGGCCAGCGCGTGTCGGCGAGACGGCGGTTCAACTCGTCGAGCTGCGCCTGGGGGATGTCGATGCGGAAGGGCCGGATCTCGGTGCTGTCGTGAGTCATGCCACCGACCCTACGGACCCATCCGGTCAGTTCTCGTCCGGTATCCGAAGCTCGCCGCACGAGGCGCTGCGGACGCGAAGAGGGTCGGATGCCGAAGCATCCGACCCTCTCAGCTGCAGGTCTGGAATCAGACGGTCTGCGTGGGGTGCGCGAGCGCCTTGGCCTTCAGGAGGTCGAACTCCTGCTGGGTGATGCTGCCGGAGTCGAGCAGGGCCTTGGCCTTCGCGATCTCATCGGACGGGCTGGCGGAGCCGGCGGTCTGACGGATGTACGCGTCGGTCGCGGCCTGCGCCTGCTTGTACTCCTTCTGCGAGCGCTCGGCCATGCTGTTGCCGCGGGCGATCAGGTACACCAGCGCGGTGATGAACGGCACGAAGATCAGGAAGATGATCCACACCGCCTTCCACCAGCCGTTGAGCTTCTGGTCGCGGAACAGGTCGCCGATGATCGCGAAGAGCGCGAAGAGGTAGGCGATGAACGCGAACGCCCAGATGAACCACCAGATCAGCTCCCAGAAATTTTCCCAAAAACTCATGTGCGTGTGCAGCCTTTCACTGTGAATGAACGCCCCCCATAGAGCGCCGCTGAGGCGAACCTATCGCGCGGCACGGTCGCGCGTCCAGATGGCGCGCGGGCGGTCGCTCGCGCGGGTGTCGGCCGGCATCGACGGCGTGCATCCCTGCGGCGAGGCACCCGCGCCGGTACTCTCGCATCGGGAGGGGAACGTGGCGGACTGGGTGGCATCGCTCGACATCGATGGATGGAGCCTCGGCTTCGCCCTGCTCACGGCGATCGCGACCTGGGTGCTCGCCGTGCTCGCCCGCAAGGGCACCCGCAGCCTCCTCGCCAAGGTGCCCGCGCTCACTCCGGCGGTGCAGACGCTCATCGTGCGAGTTGTGAACTACGGCATCATCCTGCTCGGTGTCGGCATCGCGCTCAGTTTCTTCGGTGCGTCGATCCAGCCGCTCATCGCCGTCGCGCTCATCGTCGGCGTCGTGCTCGTGCTGGTGCTGCGCGGCATCGCCGACAACTTCGCCGCGGGCGTGGTGCTGCAGACCCGCCGGCCGATCGCGATCGGCGACGAGATCGAGAGCGACGGCACGGTCGGGATCGTGCAGGAGCTCAACGGCCGCGCGGTCGTGGTGCGCACGGTCGACGGGCAGACGGTGCACCTGCCGAACGCCGAGGTGCTCCAGAACCCGCTCGTCAACAACTCCGCCCACGGCGCTCGCCGCAGCACCGTCGAGGTGCGCGTCGCGACCGGAACCGCGACGCCCTCTCTCGACGAGGTCTGCGCCGTCGCGATCGACGCCGCCGCCGCCGCCACGGGCGTGCACCGCCACGAGCCGCTCGTCGTGCGCACCATCGCGCGCACCCCGACGCGCACGGTGCTCCACCTCCAGGTCTGGCACCACCCCCTGCACGGCGTCGCCGTGCGCTCCGCGGTCGTCGATGCCGTCGCCGACGCGCTGGCCTCCCATTCGTTCGACGCCGTGGTGACGAGCGACGTGCCCGCCACGCCCCTCACCCCCGCAGACAGGATCTGATCGTGAGCCTCGCCACCCCGCCGCGCGACCCCGCGGTCACCCCCAAGCGCCTGCTCCTCCTCGCCATTCCGGCGCTCGCGATCGGCGTGATCTCCGCGCTCATCCTCTTCGGGCTCGACCGGCTCGCCGCCGTGCTGCAGTCGGCGCTCTGGGATGCGTTGCCCGATGCACTCGGCGTCGACCCGTCGGGCTGGTGGATCGTGCTCGTCCTGACGCTCACCGGGCTCGCGGTGGGGCTCGTGCTGCGGTTCGTGCCGGGGCACGGCGGCCCCGACTCGGCGACCACCGAGCTCGTCGAGGAGCCGCAGCCGCTCAAGAACCTGCCCGGCCTGCTCATCGTGACGGTGCTCGCCCTCGCCGGAGGTGTGAGCCTCGGCCCAGAGAACCCGATCATCGCCGTCAACACCGCGCTCATGGTGGCGCTCATTGCACGACTCATCCCGTCGGTGCCGAAGCAGCTCACGGTGCTGCTCGCCGCGTCGGCCACGATCGGCGCTCTCTTCGGAACACCGGTGGCCGCCGCACTCGTCTTCACCGGCATCGTCGCGGCGCTGAAGTCGGGCGGGGCGCTGTGGGACCGCCTGTTCCTTCCACTCGTCGCCGCCGGCGCCGGTGCGTTCACGATGCGTCTCGTCGGCGCGCCGATCTTCTCGTTCTCCCTTCCGCCCTACGGTGCGCCGCAGGCGCTCGACCTCCTCACCGGCGCGATCGTCGCGACCGCAGCCGCGGTCATCGGGCTCGCGATGCTCGCGGCGTTCCCGATCATCTACCGGGCGATGCACTCGCTCCGGCATCCGGTGCTCATCGCCACGGCCGGCGGGTTGCTCCTCGGACTCCTGGGCCTGCTCGGCGGCCCGATCACGATGTTCAAGGGGCTGGAGGAGATCGGCGACCTGCTCGAGGACCCGACCGCCTACGACGCGCCGCAACTCGCCGCGATCGCGGGCATCAAGATCCTCGCGCTGCTCATCGCGGCGAGCTCCCTGTTCCGCGGCGGTCGCGTGTTCCCCGCCACGTTCATCGCGGTGGCGCTCGGCATGCTCGGGCACGCGCTGATCCCGTCGCTTCCGCTCGGCCTCGCCGTCGGCTGCGCGATCGTCGGCGTGCTGCTCGTCGTGACCCGCGACGGCTGGATCGCGATCTTCGTGGGCGTCGCCGTCGCCGGCGACATCACGATCCTGCCGATGCTCTGCGTGATCGTGCTGCCGGCCTGGCTCCTCGTCACGGGCGCGCCGGAGTTCCGGATCCTGCCGCCGAAGAAGGACCCTGAGGCCGCACCGACCCCCTCGGCGCCCGCCGGCGCCGACTGACGGCGCTGACACGACGCGGTGCGAGGCGAGCGGCGCCGGGAGGCATCCGCTCGCTAGTGTCGTTGTGAGCAAACGGAGGGGGACCGGTGCAGAAACCGCTGGCAGGACTCAGCAGGAGGAACGTCGTACGCGAACTGACCGCGGGCGTCACCCTGCTCGCGATCGCGATCCCGCTGAACATCGGCTACGCGCAGATCGCCGGTCTGCCGCCGACCGCCGGCCTGTACGCGCTCATCGTGCCGACCGTCATCTACGCGCTGGTGGTCTCGTCGCGACAGCTGGTCGTGTCACCGGATGCCGCGGCCGCCGCCCTCGTCGCCTCGTCCCTCGGCGGGCTCGCGACCGCCGGCAGCGCCGACTACTCGACACTGGCGCTCGCGCAGGCGATCATCTGCGGCATCCTCTTCGTGTTCATGTCGGTCTTCAAGCTCGGCTTCATCGCGAACTTCCTGTCGAAGCCGATCCTCGTCGGCTTCGTCGGCGGTCTCGCGCTCGACATCCTCGTGAGCCAGATCGCGAAGATGCTGGGCGTGAAGATCGACTCGGGCGGCGAGTTCGTCGACAAGGTCGGCGGGCTCGTGACCGGACTCGGCACGACCAACCCGTGGTCGCTCGTCATCGCGGCGCTCTCGGTCGCGGTGCTCATCGTCGGCCAGCGATACCTGCGGCTCGTGCCGTGGGCGCTCATCGTGCTCGTCGTCGCGACGATCGCGGTCGTGCTCGCCGATCTCGACGACGCCGGTGTCGACGTTCTGGGCGAGGTGCCGGCAGGTCCGCCCGCGTTCACCTGGCCCGTCATCGACTGGTCGATGTGGCTCATGCTCGTGCCGTCGGCGATCGCGCTCACGATGGTGACGACGGCCGAGGGCCTGCTCGTCTCCCGTTCCTATGGCGAGAAGCGCAACTACTCGACGCGGCCGAACCGCGACCTCTTCGCCTTCGGCCTCGGCAACATCGCCGCCGGCGCGAGCGGCAGCTTCGCCATGGGATCGTCGACCTCGCGCACGGCGGCGATGGACCAGGCGGGTTCGCGCACGCAGCTGCCGTCACTCGTGCTCGCCGTCGGCACGCTCCTGCTGCTGCTCTTCGGCACCGCCCTGCTCGCCGACATCCCGTCGCCCGCGATCGGCGCCATCGTCGGCGTCGCGATCCTGCCGCTGCTCGGCATCAAGGACTTCCGCATGCTGTGGAGGGTCGACCGCTTCGAGTTCGCGGTCGCCGCCGTCTGCTTCCTCGTGACGCTCTTCGTCGGATCGATCCCCGGCATCCTCGTCGCGTTCGTGCTGGCGCTCATCAACCTCGCGAAGCGGGCGGCGAACCCGCCGATCGACGTGCTCGCCGCCGGCGACTCGCCCACGCAGTCGCTCCTCGGCGAGGCGCCCCCCGGCACCATGACGGCGCCGGGCGTGATCGTCATCCGCCTCGCTGCGCCGCTGTTCTTCGCGAACGGCTCGGTCTTCGACGACGCCGTGAAGAAGGCCGTGAAGGCCGTGCCCGAGGGTACGGTGCAGCACGTCGTCATCGACATGGAGGCCGTCACCGACGTCGACGTGACGGGTGCCGAGAGCTTCACGGCGCTCGTCGCCTGGCTCGACGCCCGCAGCATCGAGCTCGGGTTCAGCCGCGTGCGGCCCGACGCCAGGGAGCGGCTGACCGATCTCGGCCTGCTCGGCGACCGCCGCATCTTCGACACCAACCGAGCCGCGATCGCGGTGCTCTCGAGCGCACCGCAGCAGCAGTAGACGACGGCGGCATCGCCGCCAGACAGGAGTACACACATGGGCGAGGTCATCGGCGGCATCCTGCCGCTCGCACTCGGCATCGCGATCAGCCCGATCCCGATCATCGCGGCGATCCTCATGCTGCTCTCGCCGAAGGCGAAGGGCACGAGCGTCGGCTTCATGCTCGGCTGGGTGCTCGGCATCGTCGTCGCGGTCGTCGTGTTCACCCTGCTCGCCTCGATCATCCCCGCGGCGGACCCCGATGCCTCGAAGCCGATCGCCGGCGTGATCAAGCTCCTCCTCGGCGCGGGCCTGCTCTTCCTCGCTCTGAAGCAGTGGCGCGGGCGACCGAAGGACGGCGAGGCGGCGGCGCTGCCGAAGTGGATGTCGGCGATCGACTCGATGACCACGATGCGCGGAGCGGTGCTCGGCTTCCTGCTCTCGGCCGTCAACCCGAAGAACCTCCTCATGGCGGCGGGCGCGGGCGTGCTGATCGGCACCGCGGGCCTGAACGGCGGCGAGATCACGCTCGTCATCGTGATCTTCGTGATCATCGCCGCATGCTCGGTCGCCGTGCCCGTGATCGCGTACCTCCTCGCCTCCGAGAAGATGGCGGGCCCGCTCGAGTCGCTCCGCGGCTGGCTCGTGCAGAACAATGCGACCGTCATGGCGGTGCTGCTCCTCGTGATCGGCGTCGTGATGATCGGCAAGGGCATCGGAAGCTTCTGATGACGGATGCCGCGGGGCCGAACCCCTCCGCCACCGAGGCGCCGGTCGGGGAGCCGGCCGAAGCCCCGGCCGAAGCCCTGAGCGGGGCACCGGCAGCGCCGACGGCCACGGACGTCGCCGAGCCCGTGCAGGCGCGGCCTCCCGCGGCCGAGCCGCCCTCGCCGCCGGCCCGTGCCACCGCGGGCGGCCTCGCCCACGGCACCCGAGTGCTCATCACGATCGCCGCCGCATGCATCGTCTTCGCCGGGGTCTGGTTCGCCCGCGACATCCTCGCCCCCGCCGCGGTCGCCGCGGTCGTGGTGATCATCGCCCACCCGGTGCGCCGGCCGCTCGAGCGTCGGGGCTGGCCGAGCTGGCTCGCGACGACCGCGGTGATCGTCGTCGCGTACCTGATCCTCGCGATCCTCGGCACGCTGCTCGTCGTGGCCTCCGCTCAGTTCATCGGCATGCTGCCCGACTACGCCGACGAGCTGGCGACGACCGTGCAGGCCGTGTACGACTGGCTCACGTCGCTCGGCATGACGAGCGAGGCGGCCAGCTCGGCGGCCGCCGCGATCGACCCGAAGACGCTGCTCACCTTCGCTGCAGGCGTCGCCGATGCGGTGCTCGGCGCCGCGACCGCGTTCTTCTTCGTGCTGGCCTACGTCATCTTCATGGCGGCGGATGCCTCGAGCCTCAGCCGCGGCGACCGGGTCTTCGGCACCCCGGCTGGCGACCGGATCGGCGCCCGCTACTTCTCGGGCGTGCGCCGCTACTACGTCGTGAACGCGAGCTTCGGGCTCGTGGTCGCCGTGCTCGACGGCCTGTTCCTCTGGTGGATCGGCGTGCCGATCCCGATCGTGTGGGCGATCCTCGCGTTCGTCACGAACTTCATCCCGAACATCGGCTTCGTGATCGGCCTGATTCCGCCGGCGGTGCTCGCGCTCGTGGTCGGCGGGTGGCCGCTCGCCCTCGCCGTGGTGGCCGCGTACTGCGTCATCAACGTCGTGCTGCAGGTGCTCGTGCAGCCGAAGTTCGTGAGCGACGCGGTGGGGCTCAGCCTCACGCTGACCTTCTTCTCCGTCGTGTTCTGGACGCTCGTGATCGGGCCCATCGGGGCGATCCTCTGCATCCCGCTGACGCTGCTCGTGCGGGCGCTGCTGCTCGAACCCGACGAACGCTCGGGGCCGCTGCGACGGCTGTCGGGAGACCCGCATCCGGAGCGAACCTGACGTTCCGCGGGGATTCACCGCGCCGCTCTGGCGTTCGAGGCCTGCGCGCGCGTAGTCTGCAACCACGTGAGATTGGGGAGATCATGGCGGAGTTCGAATACGGCCCGGTAGAGCTGTATCTGGTGGGGTTCGAGGGCGACCGCCCAGACCCGGGCACCCTCGAGGCGATCGGCGAACTGGTCGAGGGCGGTGAGATCCGGTTGCTCGACTTCCTCGTGATCTCGCGCGAACTCGACGGCTCGGTGCTGATCACCGAATTCGATCAGGTGAGCGACGAGTACGGGTTCGGCACCGTCGAGCTCGAGGCGATCGGCCTCGTGGCCGAAGAAGACGCCCACGAACTCGGCCAGGGCATTCCGCCCGGCACCTCGGGCGCACTGCTTGCGATCGAGCTCGTGTGGGCGAAGCGGCTCGCGTCGAAGTTCGCCCAGTCGGGCGGCATCGTGTTGCAGACCGAACGAATCCCGGCGCCCGTCGTGAACGCCGCGCTCGCCGAAGCAGAAGAGGAGTAGGAAGATGCCGCTCAGAAGAATGGGACGCCCGGGACTGATCGGCATGGCCGCTCGCACCGCCGTCGTCGCCGGCACCGCCACCGCAGTCAGCGGCAGCGTGCAGCGACACCAGCAGGCGAAGGCCCAAGACCAGTACGAGCAGCAGCAGTACGAGGCGCAGCAGCAGCAGGCGCAGATGAATGCAGCGGCCCAGCAGGCCGTCGCGCAGCAGCAGGCGGCAGCACCGGCTGCTCCCGCGGCGCCGGCCGGCGGCGTCGACGTCGTCGCCGAGCTGCAGAAGCTCGCCGCGCTGCAGCAGCAGGGCATCCTCACGCCCGAGGAGTTCGCTGCCGCCAAGGCGAAGCTGCTCTCCTGACCGGCGAGGGACTGCGAGCCTCATGCGAGTCCTGTCACGGCATCCGCTCGGCTGCCGGCGCTGAGTCATGACCGTCACCCTGAGGGGACTGTCCACCGCGGTACCGGCGACGGTGCTCGTGCAAGACGAGGTGCGCGACGTGTTCGCGGCCCAGCCCGGCCTCGGCCGGCTGGGCCAGCGGATCGTCGCCACCTCGTTCAACGTCTCGGGCATCGAGCGCCGGCACTCGGTGCTCGACGAGCTGCGCTGGGACGCGCACCCCGACGACCCGGTGTTCTTCGACGCCGAGTCGGGAGAGCTGCTGCTGCCGGGCACCAAGGTGCGCAACGAGCTCTACGCCGAGCACGCGACGCGCCTCTACGTCGAGGCGGGTCGCGCCGCCATCGAGGCGACACCGGGCATCGAGGCATCCGATGTCACGCATGTCATCACCGTCTCGTGCACGGGCTTCTACGCGCCCGGCCCCGACTTCATGATCGCCCGTGACCTCGGGCTCAACCCCGGCGTCGAGCGGTACCACCTCGGGTTCATGGGCTGCTACGCGTCGATTCCAGCGCTGCGCATCGCGTCGCAGCTGGCGAAGGCGGATGCCTCGGCGGTCGTGCTCGTCGTCTCGGTCGAGCTCTGCACGCTGCACCTGCGCGCGTCGAACGACCCCGACACGATCGTGGCGTCGTCGCTCTTCGCCGATGGCGCGGGCTCGGGCATCGTGACGGCCCGGCCGACCGAACCGGGCGAGCGCGCCTTCGACCTCGACCGATTCGCCACCCGCATCACGCCGGTCGGCGAGGGCGACATGGCGTGGAAGATCGGCGACCACGGCTTCGAGATGGTGCTCTCGAACGCCATCCCGGCGATCATCGACGACCACATCACGGGGGCGCTCGAGCCGCTCTTCGCGCACGACGACGCGCTCGCGTCGGCGCTCGCGAGCGACGGTGCCTCCGACGCCGTGGAGCACTGGGCGATCCACCCGGGCGGGCGCAGCATCCTCGACAAGGTCGAGTCGCGGCTCGTGCTCACCGAGGCGCAGCTCGTGCCGGCGCGCGAGACCCTTCGCGACTACGGCAACATGTCGAGCGCGACGGTGCTGTTCGTGCTGCGCAACATCCTGCACTCGGATGCCGCCGCCGACGGCGACCGGGTCGCCGCGATGGCGTTCGGGCCGGGGCTGACAGTCGAGTCGGCACTCCTGACTGTTCGGGTGTGACGGTCGTGTTCCTCGGCGGGCCGGGATGAGGTCGCTCCGGGCGCGCGACGCCGAGGTGCAGGAGCTCATGGACGGGGCCGACGCCGACCCCGTGATGCTCGCGAAGACGTACGAGCGGTTCCGGCTCGTGAACGCCGTCGTGTCGGGGGAGCGCGCCGTGTACCTGCGATGGGTGCGGCCGCGGCTCTCGCCGGTCTGGCGAACTCGCCTGCTCGACATCGGCTCGGGCAGCGCCGACCTGCCGCGGCGCCTGCTGCGCTGGGCCGACGAAGACGGCCTGCGCCTCGAGATCACCGCCATCGACCCCGACGCGCGGGCGATGGCCTGGGCGTCGGCGCTGCCTTCGACGCCAGGCCTGACGCTCCGCCGGGCGATGAGCGGCGACCTCGTCGACGAGGGCGAGCACTTCGACCTCGTCGTCTCGAACCATGTGCTGCACCACCTCGACGGCCGCGAGTTCGGGGCGCTGCTGCGCGACAGCGAACTGCTGCTCGGCTCGGGCGGCCTCGCGGTGCACGGCGACATCGAGCGCACCCGGCTCGGCTACGCGGGCTTCTGGCTCGGCACGCTGCCGTTCGCGGGCAACCTGCTCGCGGGCTCCTACATCCGCCCCGACGGCCTCACCTCGATCCGCCGCAGCCACACCGCGGGCGAACTCGCGCCTGTGCTGCCCGACGGTTGGGCGGTGCGCCGGGCATTCCCCTCGCGGCTCGAGGTGGTCTGGGGAGCGGATGCCTGAGGCATCCGCAGGCCCGGAGCCCGACCGCGTGCATGACGTCATGCACGACGTCGTCATCGTGGGCGGCGGCCCGGTCGGGCTGCTGCTCGCGTGCCTGCTCGCGCAGCGCGGTCGTGATGTCGCGGTGCTCGAGCGGCGCACAGAGCGGTCGGGGCGCTCGCGCGCGATCGGCATCCACCCGCCCGGGCTGCGTGCGCTCAGCCGGGTCGGCCTCGAGGCCGAGGTGCGCGAGTCGGGCGTCGAGATCCGCGACGGACGCGTCACGTGCGAGGGCCGGGTGCTCGGCTCGATGTCGTTCGCGCGGGCGGGGTCGGTGTGGTCGCTGCCGCAGCTCGAGACCGAGGCGTTGCTCGAGCGCCGGCTCGCAGAGCTCGCGCCCGGCGCGCTCGCGCACGGCGTCACGGTGGGCGGGCTCCGCGACCTCGGCACGCACGTCGAAGTGACGGGCGACCGGGCCGGTGAGACCGTCGCCGTGCTCGCCCGCTACGTGGTCGGGGCCGACGGCGTGCGCAGCGGCATCCGCGATCTGGTGGGCATCGGCTGGGCGTCGAAGCCGGGCCGTGCGCATTACGTGATGGGCGATACCCGCGACGACACCGGGGAGCCGGCGACCGCGCTGCTGCACTTCGAGCCGGCGGGCGTGGTCGAGTCGTTCCCGCTGCCGGGCGGGCGTCGACGGTGGGTCGCGTGGGTGCGTCGACCGCCGCGCGAGGCCGGGCCGGCGCAGCTGGCCACGATCGTCGCCTCGCGCGTCGACGGCCGGTTCGACGCCGAGGCCGCCGCCGAGCCGAGCGTCTTCGAGGCGCGGCAGCACCTGGCCGAGCGGATGCATCGCGGCCGGGTCGCCCTCGCCGGCGACGCGGCGCACGAGATCAGCCCGATCGGCGGGCAGGGCATGAACCTCGGATGGCTCGACGCGCTGCTGCTCGACCGCGAGCTCGAACACGCGCTGGAGTCGGGCGCGCCCTACGAGGCGTTCGAGCGCTACGAGCGCGAACGTCGGTCATCGGCGTCGCGGGCGATCCGTCAGGCGGCGTTCAACATGCGGATGGGCGCGCCGGCGGCGGGTGCGCGGCTGCGGGTGCGCAACGCCGCCGTGCGCACGCTCGCCGTGCCGCCCCTGCGTGCGGTGCTCGCGCGGGCGTTCACGATGCGCTGGCTGTAGCCGAGGCATCCGCTCGCCTCGCTCGATGCCGTCTCGCGCTGGAGGACGACTTGCGCGTTAGAGGACGCCTCGCGCGTGACCTCTGACGCGCAAGTCGTCCTCCAGCGTCGGGCGGTGGGTGCGGGAGGAGCGTTCAGAGCACGACGCGAGTGAGCCTGAACACCGGGATCAGGCGCTCGGTCTTCACCTGGTAGTCGGCGTAGGGCGGGTAGGCCTCGACGGCGCGCGACCACCAGACCTCGCGCTCCTCGCCCTCGAGCTCGCGCGCCTCGTAGTCGTGCTTCTCGTCGCCGTCCTGCAGTTCGACGTGCGGGTGCTTCTTCACGTTCCAGTACCAGACCGGATGCTTCGGCGCCCCGCCGAGCGAGGCGACCGCCGCATACTCGCCGTCGTGCTCGACGCGCATGAGGGCGGTCTTGCGGAGCTTGCCCGACTTCGCCCCGACCGTGGTGAGCACGATGATCGGCATGCCCCTGAGGGTGTTCGACGTCTGGCCGTTCGACGCCTCGAACGCCTCGGCCTGCTTGCGCGCCCAAGCTGACGTGCCCGGCTCGTACTCGCCTTCCAGTGGCATGGATCCTCCTCGATGTCCCCTCGACGATAACCCGGCGCCACGCCGGATCAGCGGTCGAGCGCCCGGATCGCGAGCCACGCGGCGGTGCGATCGTCGGGGTTGCCCATCGAGAGGCCGGTGAGCTCCTCGACGCGGTGGATGCGGTTCGTGAGGGTCTGCCGGTGCACGCCGAGCTGCTCGGCGGCCACGCCCCACGAGCCGTGCTCGGCGAGGTAGGCGCGCAGGGTGCGGGTGAGCTCTCCGTGCAGGCCGTCGTCGCCCCGCAACGGATCGAGCACTTCGGCGAGGTGGGCGGTGTCGTCGGCGTCGAGCCGGTCGAGCACGAGGGCCACGGTCGGCAGCGCACGATAGCGCGAGACCGTGCGGCCATCGGTGACGGCGACGTCGAGTGCCTGCCTCGCCTCGGCGGCGGTACGGGCGAGGGCATCGGATGCCGCGGGTGAGCCGAGCCCGAGGCGCAGCGGTGTGCGGGCATCGGCCGTGACGTCCTCGACTCGGCGCACGAGGTCGTCGATGCGGTCGTCGCGGAGGAAGCCGAGCAGGTGACCCGGCTCTTCAGTGATGAGGTGCACGCCGCCGAGCTCGTCGAGCCAACGCGTCACGAGCCGTTCCAGGTCGACCGACTTCGAGCGGGCCGTGAGCGCGAACCCGGTGAGGGAGCTCTCGTGCACGCCCCAGCGGCGGAGCAGCGCCGCGGCGGCCGGGCCGCCATCGAGCAGGGTGTCGATCATCACCTCGCGCCCGAGCCGCTCGGTCGTCGTGCGGTCGTGCGTGCGCAGGACGAGGTCGAGCAGGGCCGCCGCCTGCGAGGCGAGGTCGCGGCCGCGGCTCATCGACGCCTCACGCGAGGAGATGACGAGGTAGGCGCTGAGGTCTTCGCCCGTGCCGACGGGGTGCACCTGCAGTCCCGGATGCCGCACTCTCACCGGCCGGCTGAACGCGACGGCGACCGCGTCCTGCACGTGGAGCCCGCCCGCGCCGGCGGTCGAGATGACCTGTCCGTGCGGGTCGAGCAGCACCGCCCAGCCGTCGATGCGCCGGGCGAGTTCGGCGACCACGGCGCCCACGCCGCCGCGCCGCGCGACCTGGGTGAGCACCTTCGTTCCCGTGGTGACGAGCCGGTCCTCCGCCGCCTGGTCGGTCGCGAGCAGGGCGACGAGCAGCGGATGCAGCACGGCGTCGGATGCCTCGGCACCGACGATCGCCGTGGCGCCTGTCGACTCGACCGCGCGCCGGAGCACCCGCGTCGCCCCGTGGCTGACGAGAACAGCACCGCGCAGCGCGTCGGAGCGCGGCCCTGCGGCGGTGAGCGCCGACGCGAGCGGTTCGGCGCCGGCGACGACGAGGGTCGCGAAGCCGGGATGCCCGACGACGCTGAACTCCTCGAGTCGAAGGGCGGCGTCGACGGGCGTCGCGGGCGCGATGGCGTCGCCGATGAGCTCGCCACCGAGCACGCGGGCGATCGAGAGCACGTCACGGGCCATGCCTTCGAGTGTACGAAATGCCGCGGCATCCGCTCGTCACTCGACATTCTTCGCAGTGACTCGAGGCGTCGAGCCTGCCTAGCATCGGGCGTACCCCCAGCACTGATCCAAGGGAGCATCATGAAAGCCATCGTCTTCCGCGCACCGGAGACGCCGATCGAGGTCGCCGATGTCGAGCTCGCCGCCCCCAAGGCCGGCGAGGTCCGCGTCAAGATCGCGGCGGCGGGCGTCTGCCACTCCGACCTGCACGTGAAGCGAGGGGAATGGGACGCCCCGGCTCCGCTCGTCATGGGTCACGAGGGGTCGGGCGTGGTCGTCGAACTCGGCGAGGGCGTCACGTCGCTCGCCGTCGGCGACCACGTGGTGCTCTCGTGGGTGCCGCCGTGCGGCGAGTGCCGATACTGCCGCTCGGGCCACGAGGCCCGCTGCCAGAAGGTCGCCACGGTCGTCGCGCCGAAGGGCGTGCTCTTCGACGGCACCTCGCGCCTCTCGCAGGGCGAGGAGCCGCTGCACCACTACCTCGGCGTCTCGTCGTTCGCCGAGGAGGTCGTCGTGCCTGCATCCGGTGCCGTGAAGGTGCGCGACGACGCCCCGCTCGACGTCGTCGCCGTCGTCGGCTGCGCTGTCGCGACCGGCGTGGGCGCGGTGCTCAACACCGCCGCCGTCGAGCCCGGCTCGACGGTCGTCGTCATCGGATGCGGCGGGGTCGGCCTGAACGTCGTGCAGGGCGCCCGTCTCGCGGGCGCCGAGCGGATCGTCGCCATCGACGTGCGCGCCGACAAGACCGCGCTCGCCGTGCAGTTCGGCGCGACGGACCAGATCGACGCCTCGCAGGTCGACGCGGTCGAGGCGCTCTTCACCCTCATCCCCGACGGCGTCGACTACGCGTTCGACGCGATCGGGCGCACCTCGACGACCGAGCAGGCGATCCGCATGCTCGGCCTCGGCGGCGCTGCCGTGATCGTGGGCCTGCCGCCGACCGGCGCCAAGGCCTCCTTCGAGCCGCTCGTGCTCGCCGAAGCAGACCAGCGCATCCTCGGCTCGAACTACGGCTCGGTGCGTCCCTCCATCGACATCCCCGCGCTCGTCGACCGGTACATGGACGGCCAGCTGAAGCTCGACCCGCTGATCTCGGCGCGCCGCCCGCTCGCCGAGGCCGCCGAGGCGTTCGACGACCTCGAATCCGGCGAAGCGCTCCGCACGCTCCTCATCCCCTGACCGCTGCAGCACCCGACTCACTGGAGAGTTCCCCCATGACCACCCCCACCACCGAAGCGCCGGCCGCCCGGGCCAACGCCCCCACCGACGCCGGGCTCCGCCGCGGCGTCATGAGCGGGCCCGAGCTCGCGGCGCAGGCCATCGCCAACATCGCTCCGAGCGCGGTCATCGCGTTCACCGCGGCCGGCATCTTCATCGGCGCCGGCAACGGCACGATGCTCTCGTTCGTGCTCGCCACGATCGTGATCCTCGCGGTCGGCTACTGCGTCGCGGTGTTCGCCAAGAAGCACGCGTCGGCGGGTTCGCTCTACACCTACGTCGCGAAGGGCCTCGGCCCGTTCGGCGCCTACCTCGCGGGCGTCGCGCTGCTCATCGGCTGCTGGGGCATCGCCGCCGGCTCGCTCGGCGGGTCGGTCTCGTACTTCAACCAGTTCCTGCTGCTCATCGGCGTGCCGTTCGAGGGCGTGTTCGCGCAGATCACGCTCGCGATCGTGCTCGGCGGGCTCGCGACGCTCTTCACGATCCGCGGCATCCGCCTCTCGGCACGCGTCTCGCTCGTGCTCGAGCTCGTCTCGGTCGCGATCATCCTCGTGCTGCTCGTGCTCGCCCTCGTGTGGGCCGGCCCGAACGCCTGGGACCCGGCGCAGTTCTCGCTCGAAGGCGTGCCCTTCCAGGGCGTCGCCGCGGGCATGGTGCTCGGCATCCTGGGCTTCGTCGGCTTCTCGTCGGCCGATGCCCTCGGCCGTGAGGCGAAGAACCCGTACAAGGCGATCCCAAGGGCGATCATGTGGAGCGCCCTCGGCGTCGGCGTGCTCTACGTCTTCTCGGCCTACACGCAGATCGCGATCCTCGGCGACGACCTGGCAACGGTCGCGAGCCCCCTCGAGGCGATCTCGGCGCAGATCGGCATGCCGGCCTGGTTCGGCCCCGTGCTCACCTTCGGCGTCGGCGCCTCGTTCTTCGCCGTCGTCGTGGCCCCGCTCAACGTCGTCGGCCGCATCATCTACGTGATGGGCAAGGAGGGCGTCGTCGCCGAGCGCTTCGGCCGCACCCACGAGCGCCACCTCACGCCGCACCGCGTGCTGCTCGTCGCCGGCCCCGCCGCGATCGTGCTCGACGTGCTGCTGCTCGCGATCGGCGTGCACCCGATGGACATCGTCGTGTGGGTCGACACCTACGGCACCTACGGCTACATGGTCGCCTACGCCCTCGTCGCGATCGCGTGCGTCGTCTACACGCGCCGCGAGCAGATGCGCAACGGCCTGGTCTGGGTGTGCGCCACGGTCGCCGTCGTCGCCATGGTCTACGTGTTCTTCGCGAACGTGTGGCCGGTGCCGGCGTGGCCGCTCAACGTCATCCCCTACCTGTTCCTCATCACCATGATCGCCGCGCTCGCCTGGTACCTGCACCTCGCCAAGCGCCGCCCCGACGTGATCGCGAACATCGGCAACACCGAGACCGACGCGCTCGAGGGCGTCGGCTAGGTCGCGTCGACCGATCCCCGGGCCTCGCCGTCGTCGCAAGCCCGACGGCGGGGTTCCGGCACGGTACCCGCGCCTCCCAGGGCTTCCCGTTCTGCGCTTCGCGCGCCACGCCCGCGCGGCGCGATCGTTGACTATCGTCGGCTCATGGGGATCTTCACTCGCGCGGAGGCGGCACCGACCGAACCGCCGCTCTACCCGGGTCTGGCCGGCCTGGAATCGGCCGACGCGGGCGAACTCGCGACGCAGCTCTTCCTCCGCGTGTTCGCCGTCGGCCAGTCGTCGCACGTTCGGCCGGAGGCGTGCTCGGCGCACTGCAGCGGCTCTCGGGCGTCGACGAGGTGCCCGGCATGACCGTGCGCGGCACCCTCACGACGCCGAGGGCGCGCTACACGCTCGACCCCGTCTTCCTCCAGTGCGTGCTCGTATGGGAGCGAGCGCTCATCGCCGGGCGGCTCTCCCGCGGCTCAGAGGCGTATCACCACCTCGTGCTGCTCCCGATGGGCGCGCGGGCGCTCGCCGACGCCGACGCGGTCTCGGCTGTGCGACGGTTGATCGCGGACGGAACGAGGCCGACCTCGGGCTGAGATGGTTCGCGCGGGCCGTCAGCGTGCACCCAGCTCGCCACCGGCCGCTCGTCGGAGCCGCGGCCGCAGCACGTCGTAGGCCCAGCAGGCCAGCGTCGTCGGCGTGGTGCTCTGCACGGATCGCGGCTGCTCGGCGACGAAGCCGTCGCGGAGCCCGGTGGACATGCCGATGAGTGCGTCGACGAGGGTGTCGGGCATCCCGGCGCCGAGCATCCCGTCGCGCATCGCCTCATCTGGGATCCGTTCGACGTGGAGCGACCGACCGGTCGCAGCCGACACGATCTCGGCGACCCGTCGCCAGGAGAGGTCTTCCGGTCCGTGCACGGCCTGGACGTGCCGGCCGTGCCACTCCGTCGAGAGCAGTCGGGTGACCGCGACCTCGGCGATGTCGCGCGGCGCGACCCAGGCCATCGGATGATCGACGGGAAGGACGATCTGCAGGCTGCCCGACCGCACCTGGTCGAGCTGGAGTTCCAGGTTGCTGAAGAAGTACCCGCAGCGCAGATGGGTGACATCGGCTCCGGTGGCATCCAGCGCGATCTCGGTAGTGGCGAGGCCGTCGATCTCGCCGGCTCCGCGGCGCTTCTCGGCTCCGACGCTGCTCTGGAAGACCACCCGCGCGATGCCGTTGTCCCCGACCGCGCGCACCGCGCTCGCCGTGGCGCGGCGGTAGTCGTCGAGCGGATCGGCGCTCGCCGCGGGCGGGTCGACCCAGTAGAGCGCGTCGACATCGGATGTCGCTGCGCTCACGGACCCGGCATCGAACTGGTCGACCGCCACCGCGTCCACCAGCGGCCGGATCTCGGGGTCGAGCCGCTCGGGATCGCGTGCCAGCACGACGGGTCGCACTCCCGCCCGAACGAGCATGGCGACGACGTGGCGGCCGACATTGCCGGTCGGGGTGGTGACGGCGATTCGCATGATTCGAGTCCCTTCGTCGTACATGATCGACCCAAGGTAGCGACGGTGGCGGACGGATCATGTCCGCCATTGCCCGCAGAATGGAGGAATGGAGAGCGATCCGACCGCGCGCGCCCTGACCCTGCTGTCGGTGCTCCAGACAGGTGCCGACTGGAGTGCGGCCACGCTCGCCGAGCGACTCGGCATCAGCGCGCGAACCGTGCGGCGAGACGTCGATCGGCTCCGCGGGCTGGGCTACGCGATCACGGCGAAGCCCGGGCCCGGGAGCGTGTATCGGCTCGGCGCGGGCGCGACGATTCCACCGCTGCTCTTCACCGCCGACGAGATCGCGGCGATCGTCGCGGGCCTGCGTCTGATCGCGCCGCGACTGCAGGGGGACGAGAGCGCCCAGGTCGCCCTCGCGAAGCTCGAGCAGGTGCTGCCGCCCGGGCTCCGCCGTCGCGCCGACGCGATCGACCTCGCCACCGAGGTGCTCGAAGAGGACCACGCCGTCGCGGCGCAGGACGTCGGCATCGTCGCCGACGCCGTGGCGGCGGCCGGACGCATCCGGTTCGCCTACCTCGACGGGAACGCGGCCTCGTCTGCACGACTCGTCGACCCGTATCGGCACGTGCTCAGAGCGGGACGCTGGTATCTCGTCGGCTTCGATCTCGACCGCGACGAGTGGCGCACATTCCGCTTCGACCGCATCTCCGGCGTCGAGCGCGTGCCGGGCACGTATCGGCGGCGGGAGTTCCCGGATGCCTCGATCGGCCGCTGGTTCGCCACGGACTTCGGCAGGCTCGGCTGAGTGCCGCCGTCACGGTTCGGTCAGCGGTTGGCGGGTTCCCAGCCGAGGCTCGGCGCGACGTGCTCGGCGAAGGCGGAGATGAGTCGCAGGTTGAACTCGACGCCCAGCTGGCTCGGGATCGTGAGCATGAGGGTGTCCGCCTCGCGGATCGCCGCGTCGCGCAGCAACTGCTCGACGAGCTTGTCGGGGGTGCCGGCATAGGTCTTGCCGAACGTCGAGCGCATGCCGTCGATGTAGCCGACGCCGTCGCCGTCCTGGCGGCCGCCGAAGTAGAGCTCGTCTTCCGCGGTCGTGATCGGGAAGATCGAACGGCTCACCGAGGTGCGCGGCTCGCCGGGGTGGCCGGCTTCGCGCCAGGCTGCACGGAACGTCTGGATCTGCTGCGCCTGCAACTCGTCGAACGGCAGGCCGCGGTCTTCGGTGAGCAGCGTCGACGACATGAGGTTCACGCCGCGGCGCCCGGCCCACTCGGCCGAATCGCTGTTGCCGGCGCCCCACCAGATGCGCGAACGCAGGCCAGGGGAGTACGGCTCGATGCGCTGCAGGCCGCTCGCGCCGCCGCCGAACGGCGACGAGGCATCCGCTTCGGCGATGCCCGCGCCTTCGACGGCCTCGAGGAACCGGTCGAAGTGCGCGCGGGCGATGTCGGCGCCGCGCGGGTCCTCCGAGCCGGTGTAGCCGAACGCCTCGTAGCCGCGCACGACCGTCTCGGGTGATCCCCGGCTGACGCCGAGCGCGAGCCGGCCGCCCGAGATGAGGTCGACGGCCGCCGCCTCCTCGGCGAGGTGCAGCGGGTTCTCGTAGCGCATGTCGACGACGCCCGTGCCGACCTCGATGTGCTGCGTGCGCGCTGCGATCGCCGCGAGCAGCGGCATCGGCGACGCCTGTTGGCGGGCGAAGTGGTGCACGCGGAAGTACGCGCCGTTCACGCCGAGCTCGTCCATGCCCTGGGCGAGGTCGATCGCCTGCAGCATGGAGTCGGCGGCCGAGAGTTCGCGGCCGCCGCCGAGCGGGCCGTAGTGTCCGAATGAGAGCGTTCCGAAGCGTTGCACGTCAGGTGGAACGACCGGGCGGCGGGGTCTATTCCTGTGCATGGATGCCGCCGGCGCGGTCTCGTCATCGCGATGATGCGCGCAGAACCTGCTGGATCTCGGCCGCGACGACCTCAGGCTCGCTGAGCATGACGACGTGGCCGGAACGCGAGGCGATCACATGCCGGCCGTGTTCGGCGCGTTCCGCACGAGCACGATGCGCGGCAATGAGCTGGCGACGCCCCTCCGCTCCCACGCCGGCGCTCTTCCCTCCCGAGATGATCGTCAGCGGTATCGCGGGAACGTCGATGGATGCCGCCCGCAGCTCCCGGAGGTCGTCCGACATCGATGTCGATTCGGCGATCTGGGTTGCGACCGCCCCGGGCGTGTACATCTCCCGTCGCACATCCGCCCGGATCTGCGACGGGAGGGAGCCGGCCGTCAGCCCGTACACCCATCTCAGGAGACCGATGCGGGCGAGCCCGGGAAACAGGGCGTTCTGAATCCGAGTAGCCCGTTCGGTGGCCGGCGAGTAGTAGAGCTCGCAGTCCTCATCCGCCGGATCGACCAGCACGAGAGCGCGGATGCGCTCGGGCCGAACGGATGCGGCGAGGCGCACGATCGGGCCGCCCCAGCTGTGTCCGACGAGCACGAAGCCGGCATCGCTCTCGCGTTCTCCGTCGAGATGATCGAGCAGATCGTTGAGGTCATCAGCGAGCTCGTGGAGCCGGCGCGATCCCGTGGCCCGCGGGCTCAGGCCGAGTCCGGCGCGGTCGTAGACGACGGACCGTGCGTCGCCTCCGACGGCCGGTTGAACGAGTCCCCAGATCGAACGAGTCGATGCGATGCCGGCCTCGAAGACGACGGTCGGCCCAGGGCCGTCGACGGCCTGGAAGAAGAGGCGTCTGCCGTCCCTCGTCGGGGTCCAGCCGGGTCTCCCCTGAGGATGCCCCTGCCACCGAGCGGTCTCTGCCTCAGTCGCAGCATCCCGGTGGAATTCCATGGAGTCGAGCGTAGTGTCCGCCGCCGATCGTGCTCCGCGACCGGAATGAGCCGTGCCGCATCGGTGCATTCAGGTTCCCAATCGTGCGCTCAGATCCGCGTCGTCCGACCGAGCCATCCCGGGATGGCCGTGAACGGCTCTGCGGCGCGCAACTGCTGGAGGCAGCTGATCATGGTGTCGTAACGGTCGGCGCCGAGCTGCCGCCGCCACTCCGTCTCCCGTTCGCCGAGGAGGCGTCCGCTCGCCGCGAGGAAGTCGTTCGCACGCGGGGTGCGAGTGATGACGGATGCCCGTGCGTCATCGGGATCGACGTGGCGGTCGACCAGACCGAGCGACTCCATCGAGGCGGCCGTCCTGGCCGCGGCCTGCTTCGTCACGCCGAGTCGCCGCGCGAACTCGCTGATCGACACACCGCCTTCGGCGATCGACTGCAACGCGAACCCATGGAGCGGCCGGAGGTCTTCGAAGCCGAGCTCTCGGAGCTGCTCGTGCAGCTCGTCGATGACCTCGCGAAACGACCCGATGAGGAGGATCGGCAATTCGCCGGGAGGGTGTTGCGCCATGAGCCGATTCTCTCGCACTTGCGGATGTTGGACAACGACGTTTACCATCTAGACAACGATGTTGTCTAAGGAGGCGTCCCATGTCGATCACTCGAGTGGCTTCGACCGAAACTCGTTCATCGGGAACCGCGACCTCGGCGATGGAGACCCTGGCATCCCCGACCGTGGGTGGAAGCAACCGCACGAGCCTGTGGCGAGTCCGGATGTCCGCGGGTCAACCGGGTCCACGGCACATCATCGACTCCGAGCAGATCTGGACCGTGCTGACCGGCGAAGCATCGTTCCACTCCGAGTCCGACCAGTTCGCCGTCACTGCCGGTGACACCGTCATCGTGCCGGCCGATGTCGTGCGCACCGTCATCGCGTCGAGCGACTGCGAGTTCCTGGTCTGCGGGAGCCCGAGCGCCCTGGCCTCGA
The DNA here is from genome assembly GCF_016907835.1 of Agromyces cerinus. Taxonomy (NCBI): domain Bacteria; kingdom Bacillati; phylum Actinomycetota; class Actinomycetes; order Micrococcales; family Microbacteriaceae; genus Agromyces; species Agromyces cerinus. The sequence continues at coordinate 3,565,075 of NZ_JAFBCT010000001.1, forward strand.
TTCCGGGCAGCGACGCGGCCCCGGTCGCCCCGCCGTGGGTGCGATGAGCGTGGCGCCGACGTGGCGCCGATGCGGGGTCGCGTTCGCGTCCTGAATCACTCAGCCCCGCGCGAGCACCAGCGAGAACTCGATCGACCCTTCGGGCTCGACCGAGACGAAGCCGAGGTTCGGCGCCTCGACGCCGAAGTCGGCGAAGGTGATCGGGATGCTGCCGGCGACCTGGCCGTCGCTGCCGTTCCAGACCGCGTCGAGGTCGACGGTGACCGCCCGCGTGACGCCCGCGAGGGTGAGCTCGCCGGTCGCCTGCACCGTCTGCACCTCTCCGACGACGGGCGCCGCGTCGACCGTGATCGGCTCGGTCAGCACGAAGGTTGCGGTCGGGAACTCGTCGACGCGCAGGGCGGTCGAGCGGAAGTACTCGTCGCGGTTGCCCGAGTCGGTCGCGATCGACGCGACGTCGACCTCGAGCGAGGCGGAGGTCAGGCTCAGCCCGTCGACCGTGAAGGAGCCCGTCACGTCGGAGGTGCGCCCGGTCACCGTCACGTCGGTGCCGTTCAGCACCTCGTCGACGCGGTAGCCCGCGAATGACCCGTCCGCCACGATCCACTCGCCGGTGAGATCGGATGCCTCGGTGCCCGCCTCGGCCGTCGCGGACGGCGCCGCCGTCACCGACGGTGCCGACTCGGCCTCGCCGACGATGAGGTCGCGGTAGACGATCGGTCCTGCGATGGCGGCGGTCGCGCCGAGCACGAGCACGCCGGCGACGATCGAGACGGTGATGATCTTCGTGCGCTTCTGCACTGCTGCTCCTCGGGGTCGGACTTCGAGCATGCCGGATCAACGTATGAGTACGCATTGAATCGGCTGCGACGCTGTCGAGATGACGGTCGATGACGCAGAATGTCGTGCATGAGCGACCCCCACGTGCTCGGGCCGGGCGTGCTGCCGACGCCGTTCACCGCCGACGAGATCCGCGACGCGAGCGGCTCCGGCAAGACGATCCGCATCCGAGTCGAGGAACCCGACGGCGTCACGTTCGAGCGCATCAACCGGTTCAGTCGGTGCGACGACGAGGGCGCGACGCTCGAACGCTGGCGCGTCGCGCCCGGCGGAGGGGTCGACGGCGACGTCGTGAGCGGCCGGGTGACCTGGCTCGAGCTGCAGGGTCATGCAGCCTTCCCGGCGGACACCACGATGCTGAGCGACGAGACGCTCGAGCTGCCGATCGGGCGGCTCGAATGCCTGCGCTACGACACCCGCGACCCCGATGAGACGGATGCCGCGGTCGAGACCTTCTGGTTCGCCCGGGCGTATCCGGGCATGCCGGTGCGTTTCGAGTCGCCGACGCCCGCCGGGGTCGTGCGCACGACGGTGGTCGCCGTCGAGGTCGTGCGCTGACGACGCCACTCCGGGTGCGCCCGCACGGCGGGTTGGCGAGACGGCGAAGGGTGTCTATTCTCGCCGCTCCTCGGACGACAGCTGATCTTCGATCGAGTCGGCGATCCTGCGCTGGATGACCCGGTCGTGCAAAGCAGGTCCGGTCGCGGTGCCGTCGTCTTCGTATCCGCCCGCGCGGCTCGGGTCGAGCAGGCGCCGCATGCCGGCGCGGGCCACACGCTGGTCGAGTGCGGCGCTGCCGCTGAGGGTGAGCAGCGCCGCACCCTGGTCGAGCGCCGCGAGCAACGCTCCGACCTCGTTCGAGGACAGGACCTCGTCATCGGGGCGGGACTCCCGGGCGATCACGATGTAGGCGTCGGTCAGGAGCGCCATTCGCTTCGCCAGCTCGGTCGCGAGGCGCTCGTCGCGTGCGGCTGTCGCGATGAACTCGAGCGTCGCGAGTGCGAAGCCGCGGATCGCCTCGACGACCTCGTCGCTCCCGTAACGGCCGGAGTCGGGGTCGTCGGGCTGCTCGAAGAGATCCCACGAGCCGTCGGCGAGCGCCGTCTCCAGGTTCGCATCCATCACCGCGAGGAAGAGCGTGGCCTTGCCGTCGAAGTTCGAGTACACCGCGCCCTTGGAGAAGCCTGCCTCACGAGCGATGAGCTCGAGGTTCGCGCCGTGGTATCCGTCGCGGGCGAACACCGCGCGCGCCGCGAGCACCAGTGCGTCGCGCGTGTGTCGCTGGCTCTCCTGCCGGGAGCGGGGGGAAGCAGGGGCGGCCATGCACAGATCATACGGCGCGACCGAAGGATTGACATCCTTTGGGTATCTGAATACCATCGGTATTCAGATACTGACAGTATTTTGGAGAACTCATGGACCAAGATGTCCTGCACGTCGCCGGCCTCACCCGCCGGTTCGGCACCGCCGTCGCGAACGACGATGTGTCGTTGCGAGTGCGGCCCGGCGAAGTCGTCGGCATGCTCGGCCACAACGGTGCCGGAAAGACCACCCTCGTCTCGCAGATCGTGGGACTGCTCCGGCCGGATGCCGGCACCATCCGCGTCGTCGGCACTGACGCGGTCGCCGACCCGGCCGCCGTGCGACGTCACGTCGCGATGCAGCCCCAGGCACAAGCCCCGATCGACGGACTGACACCGCGAACGGCGATCGAGATCGCCGGCCGCATTCGCGGCCTGTCGAATCGGGACGCACGAGCCGCCGCGACCGGGCTGGCCGAGGAGCTGGACATCGTGCAGTGGCTCGATCAGCGTGCATTGCCCGAGGGTCGGGGCCTGTCAGGAGGCATCCGGCGCCTGACGGCCTTCGCGATGACCGTCGTCGCCCCCATTCCGCTGCTCGTCTTGGATGAGCCGACCAACGACATCGACGCCTCGCGGCGACGCCTGCTCTGGAACGCCGTTCGCCGGCGGGGCGACGAGGGCGCCGGCGTGCTGCTCGTCACCCACAATGTCGTCGAGGCCGAGCGGATCGTCGACGACCTCGTCATCCTGAACCGCGGCAAGGTGATCGCCTCCGGGTCGCCCGCGCAGCTCCGTGGCTCGCATGACGGCGACCTCCGCCTCGAACTCGAGCTTCCGCTCGGCGGGTCCGACCCCACCGGGGATGGCCGCGGCCTTCCGATCACCCCGCTGCGTCTCGTGCGCACGGGCCGGCGGGTGCTGTTGACGGTTCCCGCGAGCGAAGCGGCTCCGGCCGTCACGTGGGCGACGGCGTTGCGGGCCCAGAACCGGCTCGATGGCTACTCGCTCGGGCCGACCACCCTCGAGGACGCGTACCTCGCCCTCACCTCGCACGAGAGCGACGTCGCCGCGCCACACGCCATGACCACTCCCGCCCCACAGGAGGCCCCGAATGTCTGAGCTGCGCATCGACACGGCGTCCGCCGAACTCGACCCGGCACGGCGGTCGATACCCGAGCGCGTGAACGTGAGCCTTTGGACCAGCTACATCACGCTGCTGCGCTGGACGCTGGCGCAGATCGGCAGCCTGCTGCCGCTCGTCATCATCATCCAGGCCCTCCTCGCCGCGGGCATCATCATCGGGTTCGGTTTCCTCATCCCCGACATCGACTCGGCGACGGCGATGTTCCTCGCCACGGGTGCGCCCACCGTCCTGCTCCTGACCATCGGGCTCGTGATCGTGCCTCAGGGGGTCTCCCGTGCTCGTGCCGACGGCACGTTCGACTACATGCGCGCGCTGCCGCTTGCTCGCCCGCTCCTGTTCGTCGCCGATCTCACCGTGTGGCTCATCATCGCGCTGCCGAGTGTCGCCGTCGCCATCGTCGTGGGGTGGCTCAGGTACGACCTCGACTTCTCGTTCAACTGGCCGCTGCTCATCGCGGCGGCGGTGCTCATCACGGTCATGGCGACCGCGGTCGGCTACGCGATCGCCGTGAGCCTCCAGCCGATGCTGGCGCAGCTGGTCTCCCAGGTGCTCGTGTTCTTCGTGCTGCTGTTCTCGCCGATCACGTTCGCCGCGAGCCAGCTTCCCGAGTGGTTCCAGACGGTGCACGACTTCCTTCCGCTGCGCCCCGGGGCCGACCTGCTGCGGGCAGGGCTCTCAGCCGACAGCTTCGAGGCCAGCGGCCGAGACCTCGTGGTGCTCATCGCGTGGTGCGCCGTCGGCATCGCGATCACCATCCGTGCGCTCGTTCGCCGGCGCTAGGTCCACGCGGGCCGGTCGAGCAGATTGGCACCACCCGCTGCTGGCGCGCCACGCGGCATCCGTCTAGCGTGATCGGTGGGGAGATTCGGCGCGGAAGCCGGAATACCAGCCCTCTCGCCAAAGTTGAGTTAAGTACACTCAAGTTTTGAACGAAGGGAGAGCCTGTGGCCAACATGCAGGGTGCGCCGAGCACGCAGGAAGAGCAGAAGTCGGCGCTCGAACAGTACGGCGTCAACCTCACCGAGATCGCGAAGGCGGGCAAGCTCGACCCCGTGATCGGGCGCGACTCCGAGATCCGCCGCGTCAGCCAGGTGCTCACGCGACGCACGAAGAACAACCCCGTGCTCATCGGCGAGCCCGGCGTCGGCAAGACCGCCGTCGTCGAGGGACTCGCCCAGCGCATCGTCGCGGGCGACGTCGCCGAGTCGCTGAAGGGCAAGCAGCTCATCTCGCTCGACATCTCCGCGCTCGTCGCAGGTGCGATGTACCGCGGCCAGTTCGAGGAGCGGCTGAAGGCCGTGCTCAAGGAGATCAACGACGCCGAGGGCGAGATCATCACCTTCGTCGACGAGCTGCACCTGCTCATGGGTGCGGGCGGCGGCGAGGGCTCCGTCGCGGCCTCCAACATGTTGAAGCCCATGCTCGCCCGCGGTGAGCTGCGGCTCATCGGCGCGACCACGCTCAACGAGTACCGCGAATACATCGAGAAGGATGCCGCGCTCGAACGCCGCTTCCAGCAGGTGTACGTCGGCGAACCGAGCGTCGAAGACACGATCGCGATCCTCCGCGGCCTCAAGGGGCGCTACGAGGCGCATCACGGGGTGACCATCTCCGATGCGGCGCTCGTCGCGGCGGCATCCCTGTCGAACCGCTACATCTCGGCCCGGCAACTGCCCGACAAGGCGATCGACCTCGTCGACGAGGCCATGTCGCGCCTCAAGATGGAGATCGACTCGAGCCCCGTCGAGATCGACCAGCTGAAGCGCCAGGTCGACCGCATGAAGCTCGAGGAGCTCGCCCTCAAGAAGGAGAAGGACGACGCGTCGAAGGAACGGCTCGCGAAGCTGCGCGAGACGCTCGTCGAGCAGGAGCGCGAACTCGCAGGCCTCGAGGCCCGCTGGGCGCGCGAGCGGATGTCGCTGAACCGCGTCGGCGACCTGAAGAAGCAGCTCGACGACGCGATCACCCAGCGCGACCGCGCCATGCGCGAGGCCGACTACGCGAAGGCATCGAAGCTCGAGTACGAGACGATCGCCAAGCTGCAGCGCGACCTCGAGGCGGCCGAGCAGGCCGAGCAGGCTCCCGACGAGCCCCGCATGGTCAACGAGCAGGTCACCGAGGAGGACATCGCCCAGGTGATCGCCGCGTGGACCGGCATTCCCGTCGGCCGGCTCCTGCAGGGCGAGACCGAGAAGCTGCTGCACCTCGAGCAGGAGCTGGGCAAGCGCCTCATCGGGCAGAAGCGCGCCGTCGCGGCGGTCGCCGACTCGGTGCGCCGCTCGCGCGCCGGCATCAGCGACCCCAACCGGCCGACCGGGTCCTTCCTGTTCCTCGGCCCGACGGGCGTCGGCAAGACCGAGCTCGCGAAGGCGCTCGCCGAGTTCCTCTTCGACGACGAGCACGCCATGGTGCGAATCGACATGTCGGAGTACGGCGAGAAGTTCTCGGTCTCCCGACTCGTCGGCGCGCCGCCCGGATACGTCGGCTACGACCAGGGCGGCCAGCTCACCGAGGCCGTGCGTCGGCGCCCCTACTCGGTGATCCTCTTCGACGAGGTCGAGAAGGCGCACCCCGAGGTCTTCGACGTGCTGCTGCAGGTGCTCGACGACGGGCGTCTCACCGACGGCCAGGGCCGCACGGTCGACTTCAGGAACACCATCCTGATCCTCACGTCGAACCTCGGCTCGCAGTATCTCGTCGACCCGAGCCTCAGCTGGGACGAGAAGGAGCAGGCCGTGCTGCAGACCGTGCGGCAGGCGTTCAAGCCCGAGTTCGTGAACCGGCTCGACGACATCGTCGTGTTCTCCGCGCTCAGCGAGGCCGAGCTCGGCGAGATCGTGAACCTCTACATCGACCGGCTCTCGGCGCGTCTGCACGAGCGGCGACTGCAGCTCGGCGTCACTCCCGACGCCAGGGCGTGGCTCGCCGAACGCGGGTACGACCCGCTGTACGGCGCGCGGCCGCTGCGCCGGCTCATGCAGCACGAGATCGACGACCGGCTCGCCCGGGCGCTGCTCACGGGCGAGGTGCGCGACGGCGACACCGTCGTGGTCGGGCTCGCCGTTGACGGCGACTCGCTCTCGGTGGCGCGAGCCGAGGTCCCGGTCGACTAAGCGAACACCACGCGGCATCCGTTCGAAACATCGAGCGGATGCCGCGTTCTGCTGTCACTCGACGGCGACGTCGCTCTCGGGCTGGGGAGCTCGCACGCCGTTCGCGCTCGCGGGGATGCGTCGCTCGAGGGCGAGTGCCAGCGCGCCGATGCCGAGGCAGCCGATGACCATCACGGCGATGTAGACGGCGTCGAGATCGTGGTCGAGCAGCAGGCCGGCGGCGATCGGCCCGGCGATGGCTCCGCCCTGGAAGGCCGCCGAGTTGATCGCGTTGTAGCGGCCGCGGTTGTGGTCGGAGGCGAGGTCGTTGTAGATCGCCGGCACGGTCGGCTGCAGCAGGGTCTCGCCGAACGCGAAGACGCCCATGAACGCGAGCACGCCGATCGCCGCGGCGAGGGTGTCGGGCAGGAGCCCCGCTGCGCCGAGGATCAGCCACGACAGCGCCCAGACGCCGGCCATGACCCACATCACCCGCGTGCGCCGCTTGCCGCTGATCTTCGCGAGCACGGTGAACTGCAGCAGCACGATGACCGCGGTGTTGACCGCGAACGAGAGCCCGATCACGCGGGTCGAGACCTCGGCCACCTGCCGAGCGTAGGCCGGGAAGCCGGCCTCCATCTGGCCGTAGCCGATGAACATGGCGATGAACGTGAGGAGCGTGAGCCACAGCACGGCGGGCTGACGGAGGATCTCGCGATAGCCGCCCGCCGCGGCCGACTCCTCGGTCGGCTCGGCCTGGGTGCGCACATGGCGGAGCGGGCCGAGGAGCAGCGCCATGGGGATCAGCGCGCTGGCAGCGTCGATGAGGAGGATCACGGTGAACGTCTCGGGGGAGTCGACGTCGACGTAGAACCCGCCGATGATGCCGCCCACGCCGATGCCGAGGTTCACGAGCGCGAAGTTCACGCCGAAGTACTGCTGCCGGAGGTCGCCCGAGACGACCGCCGCGATGAGCGCGTTGAACCCGGGCCAGGAGACGCCGAAGTTCACGCCGATGAGCACGAGGGCGACGGCGGCGACGGCCGGATGCGTCGCGAACGCGAGCAGCGTGCAGCCGGCGATCATCGAGACGAGGCCGGCGAGCAGCACGGCCTTCGCGCCGAAGCGGTCGATGAGCGTTCCGCCGGGGCCGGTGACGATGAGCCCGACGACCGCGATGAGGCTCATGAGCGCGCCCGACAGGCCGAGGTCGAAGCCCCGCACCTCGTGCAGGTAGATGATCGTGAACGGCAGCGTGAGCCCCCGGCCGAGCGTCTGGATGGCGACGGTCGACAGCAGCCACCGGCCCTCGGTGGGCAGGGCACCCCAGAACGTCTTCGCGCTGATCACTTCAGCATTCTGTTGGAGACGGCCGACATTCCGCCAATCGCCCGGGCCGGCTCTTCCGCCGCCGCCACTCGCAGCGCTACTGTGGCGACAGCAGTTCGATCCCGGGGGAGGCGACATGTCTGCAGTGAACGGAGACGACATCGGCGAGGTCGTGCTGACGCACGGCCAGCGACGAGGCATCCGATTGATCGGATTGGCCGGCGTGATCGGCGGCATCCTGTTGATCGTCGTTGCGATCCTCGCCTGGATCGGGGTCTCGAACCAGCTCCGAGCCGAGAACATCACGATCCCCGACGACTCCCCGTACTTCGCGGGCAAGACCGTCGACGGACCGATCGACGCCTTCATCCAGGCAGGCGTCATCAATGCGCACGCCCTCGAGGCGAGCGGCGGCAAGACCTACGCCGAGCTCGACCAGGACGACCCGGTGCGCGACACCGTCATGAACGCGTCGTTCCTGCGGGCCTCGCTCTTCACCTCGGTCGTCTCGTTCGGTGTCGCGCTCTTCGCAGCGGGGGTCGGCGTGATCTTCGTGCTCTTCGGTTGGGCGCTGCGCATGCTCGTGCCATCGCCCGCGCGAACGTCGGCGAGGGCCACGGCTCCGCCCGCAGCGGCCTGAGACCGCCCCGTCCGTTCATGAGGCGGGCGTAGGCTCCGGCACATGCTGGTGGGGGCTGGAGTGGGAACCGAGCGCGCGCTCGTCGTCGAGACCGAGACGGGCGCGGTGCGAGGAGTGCGCCGGCACGGCGTGCGCTGCTGGCGGGGCATCCCGTATGCGGCGTCGACGGGCGGCGATGCCCGCTTCCGTGCCCCTCGGGCGGCGTCGGGCTGGGACGGCGTGCGCGACGCCGCCGAGTTCGGCCCGGTGGCGCCGCAGAAGCGGAAGGGCCAGTTCATCGGCGCGGCGCCGGGCCTCGTGCGCAGCGAGGACTGCCTGAGCGTCAACGTGATCGCGCCCGACGAGGCGGCCGAGACGGTCGGGTCGCCCGGTCGCCCGGTCATGGTGTTCATCCACGGCGGCGCCTACAGCGTCGGCTCCTCGGGGGAGTACCCCCGTCAGGGCGAACGGCTCGTGCGCGAGCACGGCATCGTCTACGTCAGCATGAACTACCGGCTCGGAGCCCTCGGCTGGCTCGACTTCCGCGCCTACTCGACGCCCGAGCGCCCGATCGAGGCGAATCTCGGACTCCGCGACCAGGTCGCCGCCCTCGAATGGGTGCGCACCAACATCCGCTCGTTCGGCGGCGACCCCGACCGCGTGACCCTCTTCGGCGAGTCGGCCGGGGCGAACTCGGTGACCACGCTGCTCACCGTGCCCGCGGCCGAGGGGCTCTTCGCCCGCGCGATCGCGCAGAGTTCGCCCGCGAACGCCGTCTACCTGCCCGAGACGACGGCGAGGTGGGCCGGCGAGTACGTGCAGCTGCTGAGCCGGGTGGTCGACGACGACGACCTCGAGAGCGAATCGGTCGAGGATGCCGCGGCGATGCTGTGCGGCGCAGACGCCATGCAGCTCGCCGAGGCGACGACCGCACTCACGATCCGCACCCCCGACGAGAATCCCGGCACGATCAGCCTCGCGCCCGTCATCGACGGCGAGTTCCTGCCGCACCGCCCGCTCGACGCATTCAGGGACGGGCTCGCGCACCGGGTGCCGCTCATCATCGGCACCAACGATCGCGAGGGCTCGCTCTTCGAGGGGCGCATCAGCATCCTGCCCACGACGAAGCCGCGCATCCGCGCGATCTTCGCGAACACGAGGAAGAAGTCGCGCAAGGCCATCAAGCGCCAGTATCCGGGGCTTCCCGAGCGGCGGCCGGCGGCCGACTTCGCCGGCGACTTCACGTTCTGGTTCCCGTCGGTGAAGGTGGCCGAGCGGCATGCGCGGTACGCGCCGACGCACATGTACCGATTCGACGCGGCCCCGCGGATGCCGCGGCTCCTCGGTCTCGACGCGACCCACGGCCTCGAGCTCTTCGCGCTCTTCGAGAAGTTCGACACGCTGACCGGTGCGGGGCTGACGCTGCTCGGCGGGCGTCGCATGTTCCGTTCGGTCGGGCGGCGCATGCAGGCGCACTGGGTCGCGCTCGCGGCATCCGGCGCCCCGCTCGACGACTGGCCGCGCTACGACGAGGTGGTCAGGCGCACCCTCGTCTTCGACCGGCTCGACCGCATCGAGCTCGACCCGAGGCGCGAGAAGCGGCTCGCCTGGCAGGAGTTCGTGCCGCACGTGTGAGTCCGGGCAGGTTCGACCGCCGCAGCCGGGGGCAGCGCGCGTAGGCTCGGAGCATGCTCGCCACCGTCATCCACGCGCCCCGCGACATCCGTGTCGAAACCGTGCCCGACCCGGTGCTCTCCACCGGTGCCGACGCCATCGTGAAGGTCGTCGCCGCGTGCGTCTGCGGCTCCGACCTCTGGCCGTACCGGGGCGTGACGCCCACGCACGAGCCGCATCGCATCGGGCACGAGTTCATCGGCGTGGTCGAGGCGATCGGCGAGGAGGTCGCGGTGGTCGCCGTCGGCGACTTCGTGATCGCCCCCTTCTACGTGTGCGACAACACGTGCGCGAACTGCCGCAACGGCGTCTCGACCTCGTGCCTGAACGGCGGATGGTGGGGCTCCGACGACCGCGTCGGCGGCTTCGCCGACGGCGGCCAGGGCGAGCGCGTGCGCGTGCCGCTCGCCGACGGCACGCTCGTGGTCGTGCCCGGCCCGGTCGGTGACGACGAGGTGCCGGGTCTGCTGAGCCTCGCCGATGTCATGGGCACCGGCCACCACGCCGCAGTCTCTGCAGGCGTCTCGGCGGGCGACTCGGTCGCCGTCGTGGGTGACGGCGCGGTCGGCCTCTGCGCGATCATCGCGTCGAAGCGACTCGGCGCCACGACGATCATCGCGATGTCGCGGCATCCGGAGCGGCAGGCGCTCGCCCGCCGGTTCGGCGCGACGCACATCGTCGAGGAGCGCGGGGCCGAGGGCGTGGCCCGGGTGCAGGAACTCACCGGGGCCATCGGCGCCGACCGGGTGCTCGAGTGCGTCGGCACGAAGGAGTCGATGGACCAGGCGATCCGTTCCACCCGCCCCGGCGGCATGGTCGGGTACGTCGGTGCGCCGAACGGCGGGCCCGAGCTGCCGGTGCGCCCGCTCTTCAACCGCAACGTCGGCGTCAACGGCGGGGTCGCGCCCGTGCGCGGCTACATCGAGGAGCTGCTGCCCGATGTGCGGTCGGGGGCGATCGAGCCCGGGCTCGTGTTCGACCTGGAGCTGCCGCTCGCCGAGGCCGCGGAGGCGTACGCCGCGATGGACGAGCGACGCGCGACGAAGGTGCTGCTGCGGCCATGAGCGAGCTCCTCGAACGGCTCGTCGCCGAAGCCTCCGAACTGCAGTTCGACCGGTTCACCCTCGACGACGCCTGGGTGGTCGGAGGGAAGCTGCGAGCTGCCGCCGCCGAGGCGGGGCATCCGGTCGCGATCGCGATCTGGTTCGGCTCGCAGCGGGTGTTCCATGCCGCCCTGCCGGGCGCGACCGCCGACAACGACGCCTGGCTCGATCGCAAGCACCGGGTCGTCGAGCGGTACGGGCAGGCTTCGATGCTCGTCGGCGAGGAGTTCCGCGCGAAGGGCGAGGACTTCGACGTGCACGCCCGCCTCGACCCGCGCGAGTTCGCGGCGCACGGCGGGGTCGTGCCGATCCGCATCCGCGAGGTCGGGGTCATCGGCGCCGTCGGCGTATCGGGGCTGCCCGAGCTGGCCGATCACGAACTCGTCGTCGAGCAGTTGCGTGCGCATCTGCGGGACCGGGTCGGCGACTGACGAGTCGGTGATGCCGGCTACGGCATCTCCGTGCGGGTTGGTCAGGCGTCGATGTCGTCGAGGCGCGCGATGACGACCTCGAGCAGGCGTGCGAGCTCGGCACGTTCGGCGTCGCCGAGATCCTGCAGCACGTCGGACTCGACGACGTCGGAGTCGCGGATCGCCTGACTGAACAGACCCCAGCCCTCCTCGGTGAGGCTCACGAGGATGCGGGTGCGGTTGTCGGGATCGGCCGCGCGCTCGACGAGGCCGCGCTCGGCGAGCTTGTCGAGGCGATGCGTCATCGACGACGGCGCGACGTTCGTGAGTTCGGCGAGCTGGCTCGGGGTGAGGGCCTCTCCGGCCTTGGCGAGCGACGTGACGACAGCCCATTCGCCCGAGCTCACGTCGAGGTCGGTGAGCTGCCTGACGTACCACTGGTCGAGCTTCTTCGTGAGCCCCTGCACGGCGGTGATGACCCGCTGCACGGACTCCTCGCCGCCCGCGGCGACGTAGGTGGCGACGGCGCGGCGGTGCAGTTCCTGCGCTGACGGGGTGCGTTTGGCCATAGGGCATTCTCGCACGCTATTTCGAGTGCTAATATTTCGATATCGAATAGTTCGTGTTCGAATCATCGCTTCCCCTCCGACGACGCGCAGGCGAGGCATCCGTCTCACTCGAGACCCTCGACTCCCGGAAAGGTGGCGTGCCCATGCGCGCGAAACTGCTCATTCTCGCATCGAGCATCGGCATGCTCGGCTGGGGCGCCGTGCTCCCGTACCAGTACGCCTACGCGGCCGACACGCGCGGCTGGGGCGCCCTCGTCGCGGCGGCCGCATCGTCGCTCTTCTCGGTGGGCGCGCTCGTCGCCGCGCCGATCGCGGGCAGGCTGGCAGACCGGTACAACCCGGTGCACGTCGCCGTCGTCGCGCAGCTGCTCGGTGCCGTCGGCGCCGCCTCGCTCATCTTCGCCGACGGCCCCGCGGTCTTCCTCGGCGGCATGCTCCTCTTCGGCCTGGGCCTGGCCGCCGCGGTTCCCGCCAAGCAGGTGCTCGCGCTCGAGTGGTCGTCGACCGACGACCGACGCAAGGTCTTCGCGTACAAGTTCACCGGAGAGGCGCTCGGCATGGCCGCCGGCGCGTTCCTGGCAGGGCAGATCATCGACCTCGGCAGGCACGACGGACTCGATGTCGGCTTCCTCATGGCCGCCGCCGGCTTCGCGGTGTCGTCGGCGATCATCGCGCTCGCCGGTCGGGGGGCGCGCCGCGGTTCGGAGTTCGGCGCAGAGGCGGTCGCGGGCCTGAGCGATGAGCGACGCCCCGGTGCCTTCCGCCTGGTGCTCGCGAACCCCGCGCTCCGCTGGACCTCGGTCATCATGATCGCGCTCGCGCTCGGGTTCTACGCGCAGTTCGAGTCGGGCATCCCCGCATTCGGCATCACCGTGCTCGAGGTCGACCCCGTGGCGGTCGGCACCGCGGCAGCCGTGAACTGCATCGTGATCGTGGCCCTGCAGGTCGTGGTCGTGCGGCTCACGGCGAAGGTCAGCGCGCCAGCCCTGCTCATGGCGGTCGGCGGCATCTGGGTGGTCGCGTGGCTCGTGCTCGCGAGTGCGCAGCTCGCGCCCGGCGTCGCATCGGCGATGTTCGTCATGACCTACGGCATCTTCGCGGTCGGCGAGACGATCTACAGTCCGGTGCTGAACCCGCTCATCGCCTCGCTCGCACGCAAGGGCATGGTCGGCAGCACGCTCGGCGCGATGTCGGCCCTGCAGACGGCGTTCACCGCGGCGGGACCCCTCGTCGCCGGGGTGCTGCTCGGCGCCGGACTCGGCGACGTGTTCCTCGGCATGCACCTCGCCCTCAGCGTGCTCGCGGTCTTCGCCGCGTGGCGCCTGAAGCGCGTGATCGCGGCGATGCCGCCGGTGCGGCACGAGCCGCCGACGCGGCCGATCTCGATCGTCGACCCGGTCGACGCCTGAGCGATCCGGCCGCCGCACGACCGAGCGCCGCGAGTCGTGATCTCGACTCGCGGCGCTCCTGTCGCCGTTCGCCCGCGAGCTCACCGGCTCACTTGGCCCCCGGGACGAGCACGCGCAGCGCGATCAGACTCGGGCCGCCCTCGGCCCACTCGGTGGTCAGCGCCACGTACCGCGCGGTCGCCTCGACGACCACGGAACCGCGTGTCGCGCCGGCCTTGATCGACCCGACATCGCGGAACGTGATGCCGTCGTCGCTCACCGACACGGTCGCCGCCGGGGCGCCATCGCCGTTCCACTGCGTGGTGACCGTGCCGATCGGCTGCGCCGAACCGAGGTCGGTGACCATGCGGCCGTTCGCCCCCGGGGTCCACGCGGTGCGGGTGTCGTTGTCGACGGCGCGCTGCGGCGAGTTCATGCCCTCGGGCAGCACGGACGCCGGGAACGTGAGCGTGCTCAGCGCCAGGTCGGGCACCGGGAACGGCGTCGCACCCGGGAACGACGCGGCGGCCGCGACCTTCGGCTTGCCCACGGGCAGCGTCCGCGTCTCGCCGGTCTCGACGTTCGTCACATCGAGCGTCCGCGCGGCGGCGATGCCGGCTGCCTCGCCGCGGGCATCCCCGCCGTCGAGCCTCGCGACACGCAGCGTGCGGCCGTCGAGCACCGATACCGAGACGCCGGCCGCCTGCGCGGCCGCGGTCGGAACCGTGGCGCGCGGAGCCAGCACGACGGCGTCGCCCGCAGGCACCGTGACGGTGAGGTGGGAGGCATCCCGTCCGAGCACCTGATCGCCGGCGTACAGCGCCACGGTGTCGCCCTCGTAGGGAACCGTGACGTCGGTCGTGACGTCGGCGCCGGTGAGGTTGAAGGCGGTGAGGTAGCCGTCGAGCGAGCTCACGAGCAGCCCATCGGCGCTCGGATGCGGCGCGGCATCCTGCGCGGCCGTCGCTTCGGCGTCGCCCGGCACCATCTCGACGAGCATCGGACGGTCGCCGCCGCCGAGGCGGACGGTGTTGAGCCCCTCCTTCTCGCTCGACACGGTGATCGGGGCCTGCCCGCCGCGCACGACGTAGCCGGCCGTGCCCTCGACGTTGAGCCACGACCCCTCGGTCGTGGTGACCTGGTCCCCGGTGTAGCGGAAGCTCGCGGCATCCTGCCAGGTCTCAGCGTCGGCCGACACCTGGATGCGGTACTCGCGACCGGCCGATGCCTCCCAGCCCAGCTGCACCTGCGTGATCGCGGTGGGAGCGCCGAGGTCGACCTGGATCCACGAGTCGGCCCGGGTGCGGTCGGCACGCGACACGGCCCAGCGCGAGGCGGGGTCGCTGTCGGTCACGCTCGACGGGGCGCGCCCCGAGTCCGAGCTCGATGCCGTCGCAGGCTTGCCCGCGGCGGCGTCGACGCCGGTCGCCGTCAGCGCGCGCATCGTGTAGAGCGAGTAACCGTAGGCGGGGTCGCCCTGCACGCCCTGCATGCGCACGAATCTCGCCTCGACCGGAGCCGGGGCGGTCGCGCCCGCCGGCGTCAGGTCGACCGTGTCGAGGCGTGCGACGTTGGCGTCGGCACTGCCGGTGTAAGCGGTCTGCGTGGTCCAGGTCTGGCCGTCCGACGAGGTCTGCACGAGATAGCGCTCACCGGCGCTCGCCTCCCAGGCCAGACGCACCGAACCGATGGTCTTCTCTGCGCCCAGATCGACCTGGATCCACGAGTCCGCACGCGTGCGCTCGGCGATGGCGACGGCCCAGCGAGTGGCGGGGTCGGCGTCGGTGACCGTCGAGGCCCGGCGGGCCGGGTCCTCGCTCGATGCGGTCGCGGGGCGCCCGGCGGCCAGGTCCGTCGTGGCCTCGTCATCCGTGCCATACGCGTGCACCGAGTACAGCGAGTAGCCGTAGCGGGCGTTGCCCTGCTGGCCCTGGATGCGCACGAAACGCGCCGACACCGGGTCGAACGACAGGTCGTCGATGCGGGCGGCGTTCGCATCGGCCGGGTTCGGCGGCGTCACGACGGGCAGGGTGTCGGTGGCCGACCCCTCGGCCGTGTAATACGTGCGCGACCCGTCGAGGCCGTTGTAGCCGCCGAGGTCGAGGTTGCGCACCGAGACGGTGCCGTCCTGCCAGCCGGCGCCGGTCGAGGCGTACAGCGCCGCGCCGCTCGGCAGCGTCACCTGGCCCGCGTAGCCGTCGCCGATCCGGAAGACGGATGCCGTGCCCTCGAAGCCGTCGCGCGGGCCGGTATAGGTGCTCGTGTGCCGGTCGGCGACCGTCGCTGCGGAGTTCGGGTACAGGTACGGCGTCGCGCCTGACAGCGCGAACAGCCACGAGTCATGGCCCGGAACCCAGGGGAACTTCAGGAAGCCCTTCTTGCTGGATGCCGCCGCCCACGCGTTCGAGGACTGCTGCACCGTGAGGCCGGGGCCGGCGCCGAAGTCGCGCACGCCGGCGAGACGGGCGAAGAACTCGTCCTGCGGTGCAGCCTGAACGACCCCCTCCGCCGATTCGGCGGCCTCGACGTGCAGCAGATACGAGATCGCGATCTCGGCGCGCGCCTCGGGTTCGTACTTCGGCTCTCCCGAGAACTTGGCGAGCCGGTCGACCGGCGCGTACGCCTGGTAGGCCTCGAGCGACGCGGCCATGTTCGCCTCGGCGCGCACGGCGTCGGGGTCGCGCAGCACCTGGCCGAGGAAGGCCATCGGGATCACGTCGCGGCCATAGAGGTACTCGCGGTCGTTGACCATCGGCATGAACGGTTCGCCCTGATTCGACATCACCATCTTGATCGACCGCCAGAGCTCGGCCGAGTTCGGCTGGTGCTTCAGGTACTCGGGGATCGGCTGATCGTTCAGGATGAACTGGATCGCGTTGCGCCCGCCCGAGCGCCAGATGTCGGACTGGTAGTGCGGGCCGAACGACCCGTGGTTCTCGACGAGGTACGTGTCGTAGATCGTCTGCAGCGTGTTCGTCGACACCGGCTTCCCGGCGACGACGGCGGGGTTGTTGAGGTCGGCGGTGGGCTGGCCGGCGGCGTTGCGCGCCCAGTCGCCGAGCTGCTTGTTCCAGCGAGCAGCATCGGCATGGCCGGGTGCCCAGGCGAGACCGGGCGCGAGCGCCTGCGTGTACACGCCTGCCTCCTCCTGCGCGGTGTCGCCCTCGTGCTTGCCGGTGGGCCAGTCGGCTGTCCACGAGCCCGACAGCGGGTCGTTGCCGTAGTCGAGGTCGGACGTGTAGGCCGACTGCCCGACGGCGATCGTCTCGAGGTTCTCCTGCGTCGTGGCGTCGAGCTGATCCCACAGCACGCGTCCCGCGTCGAGGAAGTAGGACTGGAACGTGGAGTCCCAGAACATCTTCTTGCCCCAGGTGCCGTTCGGGTCGACGAAGCGGTTCTTGGCGGCGTAGTAGCGGATCGTGTCGATCGTGCGCTGAGTGAGCTGGTCCTTCGAGATACCGGTGATCTCGGCGTCGTATTCGCCGTGCGTGACGATCACGGCGTTGCCGAGCACGACCGCGAAGTTGAAGTCCTTGAACTGGTACGCGTTGATCGCCGGGTCCCATACCGTGTTGACCCAGCGCGTGTGGCGCAGCAGAGCGGCGTAGTAGTCGGCCGCGATCTCGTCTGGGGCGCCGAAGGCGGTCTGCACGACGGGAGCGGCGGATGCTTGGGCTGCGGGTGCGAGGGCGGCGGGTGCGAGGGCGGCGAGCGGTGCGGCGAGGGCCGCCGCCAGTGCGAGGCCGACGGCGCGGCGCCGTCGGGGCGTCGTCGCGTGGCGAGCGGGCGTGGGGGCGGAGCGGGCCATGGTGTCTCCTGGATTCAGCGGCCTTCGGGGTGCCACGTGTGGATCGACAGGAGTCATGTCGGTACAACTCTGCATGACAACGCTGTCAGAACGGTTGCGGGAAGGCTAACCCGGGGGCACGCGGGGTGTCAAGATCGTTTCGGCGGGGGACCGGGCTCACCCGCGTACTCGACGACCCGACGCGATCCGGCCGCCGCACGATCGAGCGCCGCGAGTCGTGATCTCGACTCGCGGCGCTCGGGCCGAGGATCTTCGGTGCTACTCGCCGACGAGCACGAGCTCCGAGAGGGGCTTGCGCAGGCGCGGGGCGCTCTCGCGCTCGCGGAGCCCCTCGGGCAGCGCGTCGACGTCGCCGAGCACGCCGATCGTGGTGATCGAGACGACCTCGAGGTTGTCGGCGAGGTCGAACGCGGCGTGCAGCGCGGCGGCGTCGAAGCCGCCCATCTGGTGGGTGTGCAGACCCTCGTGCTGCGCCTGAACGGTGAGGTGCGCGACGGCCTGGCCGAGGTCGTAGCGTGCCCACGGGCGGGGCTTGCCCTCGGCGTCCGCGGTCTCGGCGATGTTGAGCACGAGTGCGGCCGCGGAGTCGGCCCAGACCTGGTTGAAGCCCTGCATCGCGTCGTGCGCGGTCGTGAACGCGGGGGTTCCGCGGCGGGCGACGATGAAGCGCCAGGGCTGCGAATTGTTCGCCGACGGCGCCCAGCGGGCCGCCTCGAGCACGGTGCGCAGGGTCTCTGCGTCGACGACCGCGTTCGGGTCGAAGGCGCGGGGGCTCCAGCGGTCGACCAGCGGGTCGATGAGCGGGGCGGTCGTGTCGGCCTTGCGGGATGTGAGTTCGGTGACGAGCGTCATGGTGCGCCAGCTTTCGAGAGGGGGAACAGGAACGGGGCGCCGTCGTCCCAGTCCATTGCAACGCATAGACCTGTGAGGCATTCCCAGAAAGTCCCCCGATGACGCGGTCACCGGTCAGGGCCGGGCGCTCGGGCTGGATCGGCACGCGTCGCCGCCCTCGTACGATGGGCGGATGATCACCCTCGAGGGTCCGGCCGCCCGAGTGCTCTCGGCCTACACGCATCTCATGGTCGAGCGCGGCATCCGCGGTGCGACCCTCGAGGGCGTGGCGAGTCGGGCCGGCCTCTCGAAGTCGGGCGCGCTGCACCACTTCGCCTCGGTGAGCGCCCTGCAGGCGGCGCTGTTCATCGAGCTGCGCGCGCAGGCCCGCCGAGACGCCGACGAGATGCGCACCGCGCCGGAGGGCGTGGTGCGGTACTACATCGTGTCGTCGCTCGACCGCGACAGCGAGCTCGAGCTTCTCATCGAGGCCGCGTACCGCATCGCGCAGACCGGTGACGACGCGGCCCTCGAGGTGCTCCGCGAGTGCCGCCGCGGGTGGCTCGACGTGCTCGCCGCTGCAACGGGCGATGAGCGCCTCGCGCGCATGGTGCTGTTCGCGGGCGATGGCATGAACCACAACGCGCTCATGGACCTGCCGGTGGGCGAGGACGTGCTCACCGTCGAGCACGTCGAGGAGCTGATCGTCTCGTTCGAGGCGATGCAGTCGGGCGGCGACGCGGCCTGAGAGGTCCTCCCGCGCGAACGCGATCGTGACGACGCATCCGTGACCGACCGTCTGGTCGGTCTGTGTACACTTGGACCTCGCGCCTGTCGGCCCCGCCCGCACGCGTCTCCATCCTCGAGGGCGAGAAGGTACCTGATGAGCACTCCAACGGTCGGCACAGCACCCGCCATCGATCCCGCGCCCACGAAGGGCCTCGCGATCGGCAAGCTCGGACTGTGGGGTTCGACCGTCATCGGCATCGCCTCGACCGCGCCCCTGTTCTCGCTCGCCGCGACCCTCGGTTACGTGATCATCGCCGTCGGTGCGCAGGCGCCCATCGCGTTCATCCTCGCCTTCGTGCCAATGCTGTTCACGGCCTTCGCCTACCGCGAGCTCAACAACGACGTGCCCGACTGCGGCACGGTGTTCACCTGGGCGGCGAAGGCGTTCGGCCCGCGCACCGGATGGATGGCGGGGTGGAGCATCGCCGTCGCGGGCGTGCTCGTCATGGCGAACCTCGCCGAGATCGCATCGGTGTACCTGCTCACCCTGATCGGCGACGGCTCGCTCGCCGAGAACCGCCTCATCGTCACCGGCTTCGGCTGCGTCATCATCGCGGCCATGACCTGGGTGTCGCTGCGCGGCGTCGAGATCGGCGAGCGCATGCAGCAGGTGCTCCTCGTGATCCAGTACCTCGCGATGGCCGTGTTCGTCGTCGGCTGCCTCATCGGCTTCTTCAACGGCAGCGCCCCGGACCCGACCCCGGTGTCGCTCGACTGGTTCAACCCGTTCCTCGCCGACGGCACCGGCATGGTGCAGGCGATCCTGCTCGCGCTCTTCATCTACTGGGGCTGGGACACCTGCCTCGCCCTGACCGAGGAGACGAAGGACCCGCGTCGCACGCCAGGTCGCGCTGCGACCCTCACGACGGTCATTCTGCTCATCACCTACGTGGGCATCACCGTTGTCGCCATGATGTACGCCGGCCTCGGCGATACCGGCACGGGACTCGCGAACGAGGCGCACGCCGACGACGTGTTCTCGGTGCTCGCCGGCATGGCGATGGGTCCGCTCGGCTGGTTCCTCGTGATCGCCGTCGCGATCTCGGCGCTGTCGTCGTCGCAGACGACGATCCTGCCGACCGCCCGTGGCACCTTCGCCATGGGCGTCTACCAGGCGCTGCCCGCCCGCTTCGCGAAGGTGAGCGA
Organism: Agromyces cerinus; assembly: GCF_016907835.1. Classification (NCBI taxonomy): domain Bacteria; kingdom Bacillati; phylum Actinomycetota; class Actinomycetes; order Micrococcales; family Microbacteriaceae; genus Agromyces; species Agromyces cerinus. The sequence goes on from NZ_JAFBCT010000001.1 coordinate 3,585,121, forward strand.
GGCATCGAAGACGCCGACGTTCTCGACGACGCTCGTCGGCGTGATCGCGATCGTCTACTACGCGGGCATGAACCTCGTCTCGACTGACGTGCTCGCCGACTCGCTGCTCTCGATGGGTCTCGCCATCGCGTTCTTCTACGCCATCGCGAGCTTCGCGTGCGTCTGGTACTTCCGCCGCACCCTCTTCGCCAGCCGGCGGAACGTGTTCTACCGTCTCGTCTTCCCGCTGCTCGGCGGACTGTTCATGGCGTGGGCGTTCGTGCAGTCGGCGATCGACATGCTCGACCCCGACTACGGCTACTCGCAGCTCGCCGGCGTCGGCGGCGCCTTCATCGTCGGCATCGGCTCGCTCCTGCTCGGCGTGGTGCTGATGTTCGTGTGGGCGCTCTTCCCGGGGTCGCGCGACTACTTCCAGAAGCGCTCGCTCAACCGCGACACCGAGGTGCTCGCGCCCGAGTAGCGTCGGGGGCGAGCCGGTCGGAGCGACCCGACCGGCTCGGCCCGCCAGGCGCTACCAGCCAGGCGCTACGCCGTGGCGAGCTCCTCGCGGATGCCGGCGACGAACGCGTCGATGTCGGCCTCGCTCGTGTCGAACGAGCACATCCAGCGCACCTCGCCGCGCGCGGCATCCCAGTCGTAGAAGCGGAACCGCTCGCGCAGCCGGTCGGCGACGCCCGCCGGCAGCGTCGCGAAGACGCCGTTCGACTGGGTCTGCTGCGAGAAGCCGAGGCCGGGCAGCTCGCCGGCCGCGATGCCAGCGTCGAGCGCGTCGCGCAGGCGCCGGGCCATGGCGTTCGCGTGGCGGGCGCTGTCGATCCAGAGGTCGCCCTCGTAGAGCGCGATGAGCTGGGCCGAGGTGAAGCGCATCTTCGACGCGAGCTGCATGTTCAGCTTGCGCAGGTACTTGAGGCCCACGGATGCCTCGGGGTTCAGCACCACGATGGCCTCGGCGCCGAGCGCGCCGTTCTTGGTGCCGCCGACGCTCAGCACATCGACCCCGGCGTCGCGCGTGAAGGCGCGGAGCGGGAGGTCGAGGGATGCCGCGGCGTTCGAGATGCGGGCGCCGTCCATGTGCAGGGCCATGCCGCGCTCGTGCACGTGGTCGGCGATCGCGCGCACCTCGTCGGCGGTGTACGCCGTGCCGAGTTCGGTGGTCTGCGTGATCGACACCACGAGCGGCTGGGCGCGGTGCTCGTCGCCCCAGCCCCATGCCTCGCGGTCGATGAGGTCGATCGTGAGCTTGCCGTCGGGTGCGGGAACCGTGAGCAGCTTGATGCCGCCGACGCGCTCGGGCGCGCCGCCCTCGTCGGAGTTGATGTGCGCGGTGCTCGCCGAGATCACGGCGCCCCAGCGGGGGAGCATCGACTGCAGCCCGGTGACGTTCGCGCCGGTGCCGTTGAAGACGGGGAACGCCTCGACGCCCTCGCCGAAGTGCCGCGCGAAGACCTGTTGCAGGCGCTCGGTGTAGACGTCTTCGCCGTAGGCGACCTGGTGGCCGTCGTTGGCGGCGGCGATCGCCGCGAGCACCTCGGGGTGCACGCCCGAGTAGTTGTCGGAGGCGAAGCCGCGGACGGTGGTGTCGTGGAGCTGTTCAGTCACTGAACCATCCTCGCACTGCCGCGGATGCTCCGCGTCGCGCGCTCGAGACGACGCGTGTTGTCGGAATCGGGTGCTGGATTCCGACAACACGCGTCCGTTCGCGCCTCGTGCGGGCGGGCGGGTGGTGCGTGTGAAGAAGGAGGAGAGCCCCGTGCTCACCCCTTCAGTGCTTCGCCCCACGGCACGCGCGCGCCCGTCTTCAGCAGCGAGTTGCGGTAGATGCGCTCGCCGATCACGACCGCGAGCGCCGCGGTGGCGAGCAGGATCGCGAGCGACACGAACGGCTCCCACCACTCCGCGGTGCCGAGGAAGACCCGCATCGGCATGCCGACGGGTGCCGAGAACGGCACGTAGCTCATGATCGCGAGCACCGTCGGGTTGTCGTTGAAGAAGATCACGAGGAAGTACGGGATCATCACGAGCATCGTCACGGGCGTCGTGACCGTGCCGATGTCCTCGGCCCGCGAGACGAGCGCCGCCGTCGCCGCGAAGAGCGCGGCCAGCATCACGAAGCCGATCGCGAAGAACACGATGAACCAGATGACCGACGGGCCGAGCCCGCCGAGCAGCACCCGCTGGCCGGTGAGCATGAGCCCGAGCAGTGCCAGCACCGCGATCGCGAGGATCTGCCCGAATGCGAGCAGGCTGTTGCCGATCACCTTGCCCGTGAGCAGCGCGCGCGCCGACACCGTCGAGAGCAGGATCTCGACGACGCGGGTCTGCTTCTCCTCGACGACCGACTGCGCGATCGTCGTGCCGAAGGTGAGCGCCGACATGAAGAACACGATGCCGAAGCCGAACGCCACGAAGTACGCGAGCATCGGGTCGACCGCGGCCGGGTCGAGCAGTTCGACCGTCGGGCTCACCGAGAGCGCCGAGACGACCTCGTTCGGCGTCGACTCCAGCCCGAGCACCACGATGCCGAGCGGTTCGGATGCCGCGGGGGCCACGATCGCCTCGACGTCGCCGTCGCGCAGCATCTGCTCCGCGGCGTCCTGATCGGCGGCGGGCACCGCCTCGAGCGCCGGGTTGCCCTCGACGACGTCGGTCGCGCCGGCGACCACCGCCACCTTCGGCAGTTCGGACTGGGAGCCGAAGATGCTGCCGAGCACGACCGAGGCGAGCACGGCGAGCATGAGCACGCCCGTGGAGATGAGGAACGCCTTGCTGCGCATGCGCATCGTGATCTCGCGCCCCGAGATGAGCCTGACGGTCTCGACGAAGCCGGGTGCGCGGCGGTCGTCGTCGGTGCTGCTGGTGCGCGACGCGCTGGTGTCGAGAGTCATTGCACGACCTCCGTGAAGATCTGGGCGAGCGTCGTGTGCTCGCGGGTGAAGCTGATGACGTCGCCGCGGGCGACGGCCTCGGCGAGGGCGGCCTGCCGCGCGGCATCCGACTCGGCCTCGAAGACGGCCCAGCCGCCGTCGAAGTCGGCGACGCGGATGCCGGGCTGCTGGCGCAGCCACCCGAGATCGCCAGAGGTGAGCAGCTCCCAGCGGTCGGAGCCGTGCTCGGCACGGAGGGAGTCACGACTGCCGGCCGCGGCGATGCGCCCGCCCGCGATGATGACGAGGTCGTCGCAGAGCCGCTCGACGATGTCGAGCTGGTGCGAGGAGAAGAGCACGGGGGCGCCGGATGCCGCGGCATCCGCCAGCACGCCCTGCACCGTCTCGACGGCCATCGGGTCGAGGCCCGAGAACGGCTCGTCGAGCACGAGCACCTCGGGGCGGTGCACGAGCGCCGCCGCGATCTGGGCCCGCTGCTGGTTGCCGAGGGAGAGCGACTCGATCGTGTCGTTCGTGCGCTCGCCGAGGCCGAGTCGCTCGAGCAGCTCGAGGGCGTTGCGGTGCGCGGCGGCCGCGCTCCAGCCGTGCAGCCGGGCGAGGTAGACCGTCTGCTCGAGCACGCGCATCTTCGGGTAGAGCCCGCGCTCCTCGGGCATGTAGCCGAAGCGACGCCGGTCGGCGCTCGTCAGCGCCTGGCCGCCGAGTGCGACGGTGCCGCCGTCGGACGCGAGCACGCCCAGGATGATGCGCATCGTCGTGGTCTTGCCGGCGCCGTTGCCGCCGACGAACCCGGTGAGCCGGCCGTCGCCGACGGTGAAGCTCACGTGGTCGAGGGCGAGGCGCTCGCCGTAGCGCTTGGTGACGTCGTGGAGTTCGAGCATGCCCACACGCTACGGATGTCGCGCGCTCGCGGCATCCGTCGTGCGGCGGGTTCTCGGACGCCGCACCGCTCCCGACTCAACCGTGCGGGGGAGGCGCTCGCCGCGAGTGGGGGCTCAGGCCGAGCGGATGAGCGGGCGGGCCTCGAAGAGGGTGCGCAGCACGATCGTCGCGCGCACCTGTGCGGGGAGGGAGGTGCGCAGGCGCACGAGCAGGTCGGCGAGGTCGGCGGTCGTCGCCACCCGGGCGACCGCGAGGTGGCCGGCGTCGCCCGAGATCGCGTAGCAGGACTCGATCTCGGGGTAGGCGCCGAGTCGGTCGCCGAGGTCTCCGACCGTCGCGGGGTCGAGCACGGAGATCTCGAGGAAGGCGGAGACCGGCAGCCCGACCGCATCCGGGTCGACGACCGCACGGTAGCCGGTGATGACGCCGCGCTGCTCGAGGCGCTGCACGCGCGACTGCACGGCCGAGGTCGAGAGGCCGGTGAGCGTCGCGAGCGTCGAGAGCGTCGTCCGTCCGTCGGCGGCGAGCGCCGAGACGATGCGCTGGTCGATGTCGTTGTCGAGACGGGGTGTCGCGGCCGGGTCGCTCATGCGCTCCACGATAGTGCTCGGAACCGGCGAGGGCCTCGGCGGGTTCGTCTCGCTCGACGCATGAGATAGGGTTCAGATGTTCAGCCTGGAGCAATGGAGCCCGGCTCGACCGACCTGAGGATCGAGCAGCCCCCTCCGCGATGCGCGGCAGATGTGCTCCGGGTTGATTGTGATGCCATGAGAGTGGCAATTTTCCGATGAGAGCGCGTGTATCTCGGATTATCGCCGTACCCGGAACAGATCATGCGGATTGTTGCCGTTCGGTAAATTCCGATACGAATCGTATCTTCGTTGTTGACTATTCATCTCCTCATCATGTTCCCTTGCTAGAGATCCGAGTTCTGCATCACATGTCCGACTCATCAGCGAAGGAATATGAAACGTATGCGTGCTACACCAGCCCCCAGAAACGGAAAGGCGCGACGCCGGTTGTCCACCGTCGCCGCGGTTTCCCTCGCGGCGTGTCTCGCGATCGGCCCGGCCGCGACCGCGTTCGCGGCACCGGTCGTCGCTGAAGCGAGCCCCTCGGCGTCGGAGAGTGCCGACGCCAAGACGTTGCGCATCGCGACGGCCGGCTTCGTCGACACCTTCAACCCGTTCATCTCGATCTACCTGACGCCGACGAACATCATCCGGTACGTCTACGAGAGCCTCGTGCAGAACGACGCCGAAGACGGTTCCCCGACCGAGGGCCTCGCGGAGAAGTGGGAGGCCAGCCCCGACGGCATGACCTGGACCTTCACCCTGCACGAGGGCATGAAGTGGTCCGACGACGAGCCGATCACCTCCGCCGACGTCAAGTACACGTACGAGTCGATGATGAACGACCCGATGCTCGGCACCGCCAACGGCAACCTCGTGGCGAACTTCGAGAGCGTCGAGACGCCCGACGACCTCACCGTCGTCATCAACCTCAAGACGCCGCAGGCGCCGAACCCCGGCACCGAGATCCCCGTGCTGCCCGAGCACATCTGGTCCGAAGTCGACGACCCCACGACGTTCACCAACGACGCCGACGTCGTGGGCTCCGGGCCGTACACGCTCGAGAGCTACTCCGCGAACCAGTCGATCACCCTCAAGGCGAACCCCAACTTCTGGCGGGGCGCCCCCAAGATCGACGGCATCCAGTACATCTACTACACGAACTCCGATGCCCAGATCCAGGCGCTGCGCGCCGGCGAGGTCGACCTCGTCACCGGGCTCACCGACACCCAGATGACGGCGCTCGAAGGCGAAGAGGGCATCACGACCCACGCCGGCACGGGCCGTCGCTTCACCTCGCTCAGCGTGAACGCCGGAGCCGAGACGCCCGAGGGCGTCGCCTACGGCACCGGCAGCCCCGCGCTCAAGGAGCCCGCCGTGCGCGAGGCGATCCGCCTCGGCATCGACCAGGAGTCGCTGCTGAAGAACGTGCTGGGCGGCTACGGCGCTCCCGCCACGAGCTTCATCCCGATCGCGTTCGAGAAGTGGCACCTGCCCGATGACGACGAGGCGATCGTGTCGTTCGATCCCGACGCCGCGATGGCCAAGCTCGACGACGCGGGCTGGGTCGCCGGCGCTGACGGCATCCGCGAGAAGGACGGCAACCGACTCTCGATCCGCCTGCTCGCCGACGCCGAGGACATCGTCGAGATGTCGGCGTCCGAGTATCTCGTGCCCTGGATGGCCGACATCGGCGTCGAGCTGAAGCTCGAGACCACCGACAGCGACACCATCTCGGACCGCACGGCAGTCAGCGACTACGACATGTACTTCTCCGGGTGGAGCGTCAACCCCGACCCCGACTACCAGCTCGGCATCAACCTGTGCTCCTCGCGTCCCGACGCAGAGGGCAACGGCGCCACGAGCCAGGACGGCTACTGCAACCCCGAGTTCGACGCCCTCTACGCCGAGCAGCACTCGGAGCTCGACGAGGCCAAGCGCGCCGAGATCGTGCACGACATGCTGCGCATGCACTACGAGGACGTCGCGCAGATCACCCTCTGGTACGGCCAGTCGCTCGAGGCCTACCGCTCCGACCGCTTCACGGGCTTCACCACGCAGCCCGCCGACAACGGCATCATCGCGAACCAGGCCGGCTACTGGGGCTACTACACGGTGGAGCCCGTCGTCGACGAGGCTTCGTCGGCCGCTGAGCAGTCCGGTCCGGGTGCCGCGCTCTGGATCGGCCTCGGCGTGCTCGTCGTCGCCGCCGGTGTCGTCGCGATCGTGATCGTGCGACGGCGCAAGACCGCGGGCGACCGCGAGTAGCGTTCTCGCACTGCCCGGTCGGGTGCCGCTCACCGCGGCATCCGACCGGGCGACCGACGTCGGGCGCAGGAAGAAGGAGACGGAGCGCAATGACAGACACGATCACCCCCGTGAACGCGGAGGTGCACGACGAGAAGCTCGCGGAGGCATCGCCGACGCGTTCGTCGTTCCTGAGCTACTTCGGCACCAAGCTCGGCGGGGCGCTCATCAGCCTCGTCATGGTCGTGCTGCTCGGCTTCTTCGCGTTCCGAGTGCTGCCGGGCGACCCGGTGCGGCGCATCGCGCAGGAACGCCCGATGAGCCCCGAGCAGATCGCGGAGCTCCGCAGGCAGTACGGCCTCGACAAGCCCGTCACGCAGCAGTTCCTTGACTACCTCGTCAACATCTTCAGCGGCAACCTCGGCGAGAGCTACGTGTACCGCACCCCGGTGAGCGAGTTGATCGGGCAGTACCTCGGGCCGACCCTCCTGCTCACCGGCACCTCCGCGATCATCGCGATCGCGCTCGGGCTGTGGCTCGGCCAGCGCGCGGCCTGGCGCAGCGGCTCGCTCTTCGACAAGATCGCCACCGGCACCTCGCTCACCCTGTGGTCGGTGCCCACGTTCTGGCTCGCGCTGATCCTCCTCATGATCTTCGGCGGCACCCTGCGCTGGTTCCCGACGGGCGGCATGGTCAGCCCCGGCGTCGAGCCGGGCACCTTCGACTACGTCGTCGACGTCGCCCGCCACATGGTGCTCCCCGTGGTCACGATGGTCGCGGTCGTCTTCGCCCAGTACCTCATGGTCATGCGCGCCTCGCTCCTCGAGGAGAAGTCGTCCGACTACCTGACGACCGCCCGCGCGAAGGGCCTGCGCGACGACCTCGTGCGGCGCCGGCACGCGGTGCCGAACGCGCTGCTGCCCACGGTCACCCTCGTCTTCATGCACATCGGCGGTCTCGTGGCCGGCGCGGTCACGGTCGAGACCGTCTTCTCCTGGCCCGGTCTCGGCAAGCTCACCTACGAGGCCATCAGCGGCCCCGACATGCCCCTGCTGCAGGGCACCTTCGTCGTCTTCTCGACGATCATCATCGTCATGAATCTCATCGCCGACCTCATCTATCGGCAGCTCGACCCGAGAGTGAGGCGCGCATGAGCACCACCGAACAGGCACGGCCGGTTGCCCAGATGACGACCCGGCAGGTCGCGAGCCGCCGGCGTCGGGCGTCCGCCGCGAAGCTGTGGCGCGAGTTCCGCTCGAGCGCCTCGGGCATGTCGGGGCTGATCTTCCTCGGCGTCGTGATCCTCCTCGCGATCCTCGCCCCGGTCATCGCCGACCGCTCGATGCTCGACGTCACCCAGCTCACCGATCAGCCGCGCTTCGCGCCGCCGTCGTGGGAGCACCCGATGGGCACCGACCACCAGGGTCGCGAGTTGTGGGTGCGCATGATCTGGGGTGCTCGCACCTCGCTCCTCGTCGGCGTCGCCGCCACGGCGATGTCGATGATCATCGGCACCCTCGTGGGCATGGCCGCGGGTCACTTCACGGGGGTCACCGGCGGCATCATCATGCGCTTCGTCGACTTCTTCCTGGTGCTGCCCTCGCTCGTGCTCGCCATCGTGCTGTCGTCGGTGCTGAGCCGGGGCGTGCTCACGATCGTGATCGCGATCGGCGTGACCTCATGGGCGGCCACCGCCCGACTCGTGAGAGCCCAGACGCTCGCGGTCGAGGCGCGTCCGTACGTCGAGCGCTCCCAGGTGCTCGGCGCCGGGCACTGGCACATCATCGGCAAGCACCTCTTCCCCGCCGTGCTGCCGCTCGTGCTCGCCAACACGACGCTCACCGTCGGCTCGGCGATCATCGCCGAATCGACGCTCGCCTTCCTCGGCCTCGGCGACCCCACCCAGCAGTCGTGGGGCACGATCCTGAAGGACTCGATGGACGTCTCGGCCGCGACGAGCGGCTACTGGTGGTACGTCGTCATCCCCGGCCTCGCGATCGTGCTCGTGGTGCTCGCGTTCACCCTGGTCGGGCGCGCGTTCGAAGCCATCGTGAACCCGACCCTCAGGAGCCGTTGAGCATGCCCGATCTCGTTTTCGACGACGTTTCCATCACCTATCGCACGGCCGCGTCGCGGGGTCGCGGCGACATCGCCGCCGTGCGGGGCGTGAGCCTCTCGCTGCCCGCCGGCGGCACGCTCGGCATCGCCGGCGAGTCGGGCTCCGGCAAGTCGACGCTCGCGATGAGTGCGCTGCGCCTGCTTCCCGACAACGCCGTGATCGACGGCCAGGTGCGCGTCGGCGACCGCAGCGTCGCCGAACTGAGCTTCGGCGAGCTGCGCGCCCTGCGCTGGTCGGAGGTGGCGATCGTCTTCCAGGGGGCGATGCACTCGCTGAACCCCGTGCGCACCGTCGGCCAGCAGATCATCGAGGCCCTCGAGCTGCACGTGAAGGACGGGTGGCGCACCGCCGAGGCCCGCAAGGCGCGCCTCGCGGAACTGATGGACCAGGTCGACCTGCCGATCGCGAAGGCGGCCGCGTACCCGCACGAGCTGTCGGGCGGCCAGAAGCAGCGCATCATGATCGCGATGGCGCTCGCGTGCGAGCCCGACATCATCGTCGCCGACGAGCCGACCACCGCGCTCGACGTCATCGTGCAGGGGCAGATCCTCGAGGTGGTGAAAGACCTCGTGACCCGTCGGGGCATCTCGCTCCTCATGATCAGCCACGACCTCTCGGTGCTCGCCACCGCGTGCGAGCGCATCGCCGTCATGCGCAACGGCGAGCTCGTCGAGGTCGGCGAATCGCAGCAGATCTGCACCGAACCGCGCGAGGCGTACACGAAGCAGCTCGCCGACGCCTTTCCGACGATCGGCGACCCGGCCTCGCGGCTGAAGCCGGTCACGCGCCGCACCGACTCGGTCGCGACGGGCTCGATCGACGCGATCGGCGCAGCGGATGCCTCGGCGCCCATGCCCGCACCGACGAAGAGCGGCGCAGGGGCGACCGGCGAGGTGCTGCTGGAGGCCCGCAACCTCAGCGTGACGTTCCGTTCGCGAGGCAAGAGCGTTCGGGCGGTGCGCGGGGTCGACCTCGCGTGCCGTCAGGGCGAGATCGTCGCGCTCGTCGGGCAGTCGGGCTCGGGCAAGACCACGCTCGCCCGCACGCTCCTCGGTCTCGAGGCGCCCGACCAGGGCGGGCAGGTGCTCTTCCGCGGCAAGCCGCTCGGGCGCTCGACGAAGCGGCTGCGCGAGTTCCGCCGTCAGGTGCAACTCATCCTGCAGGACCCGTCGGCCGCCCTGAACCCGAAGCTCAGCGTCTACGAGTCGGTCGCCGAGGGGCTCCGCATCCAGCGCTATCCGGGCGACGAACGCGCACAGGTCGCCGCGAGCCTCGAGAACGCCGAGCTGATGCCGCCCGAGCACTTCTTCGAGGCCATCCCCCACGAGCTCTCGGGAGGGCAGCGCCAGCGTGTCGTGATCGCGGGCGCCCTCGCGATGAACCCGCAGATGCTCATCGCCGATGAGCCGGTCGCCTCGCTCGACGCCTCGGCACGAGGCGAGATCCTCGCGCTCCTGCTCCGCCTGCGCGACGAGCTCGGCCTCTCCGCGCTCGTCATCACGCACGATCTCGGTCTCGCATGGAACATCGCCGACACCGTCGCCGTGATGTACCACGGCGAGATCGTCGAGCGGGGTGCCACCGAGACGGTGCTCCTCGACCCGCAGCACGAGTACACGAGGAAGCTGCTCGCCGCGGCACCGAAGATCGTGGGCCGCGAGGGCGTGCTCGAGACGGCCCGGTGATCCGCGAGTGACCGTCCACGAGAACGTCCCGGTGTCGGGCCTGCCCTGGGTCGTCGTCACGGGTGACCGCGAGACGGTCTTCCGCGAGCTCGGCGCGCACTTCGCCGAGCGCATCCGCGACATCCGCTCGCGCGCCGACGCCCAGTGGTCGGCGCTCATGACCCGCGTCGAGCGGGAGGTCGTGGGCGAGCGCATGCGGCGCATCGAGGCGTCCACGCGCCGGCTCTGCCCGGTGGAGTCGCGTGAGCTCGACCTCCTCGCCGAGGGGGCGGGCGTGCCCGCGTTCGACCTGTGGGTCTACAACCTCCGCGGCGACCTCGGGCGGGACGGCACCGGATGCAGCGACGTGTCCGTCGCGACATCCGATGCCCTCGTCGTCGGCCACAACGAGGATGGCGCAGGCGACTCGGCCGATGACGTGTGCCTCGTCACCCTCGTCGTCGAGGGCGACCCGAGCATGACGGTCGTCTGGTACCCGGGCTTCCTGCCCGCCAACTCCTTCGTGGCAACGGAGGCGGGCACGGTGTGGGGCCTCGACCACCTGCCCGTCGTCGATCCCGATGCGAACGGCGCCGGACGCCACTTCGTCGCCCGACATGCGCAACGGAGCCGCTCGGGCAGCGAGGCGATCGACCGCGTCCGGTCCGTGCCGTGCGCCGGCGGCTTCTCGTTCAACATCGGCGACCGCGGGACCGGCCGGGCCGTCATGATCGAGAACGCCGCGGGCGTCGTCGTGACGACGGATGCCTCGGCCGACGCCCCCTGTCTCTGGCACACGAACCACCTGCGGTTCGTCGGCGAGCCGGGGCCGGGCATGCAGCCGGCGGCGGGAGACGAGTCGCTCGTCGAGAGCCGCACCCGTGGCGAACGCCTGAGCGGGCACCTCGACGAACGGCGGGCCGGCCGGCAGGGCGCCGTGCTCGACGCGGAGTCGGTGTTCGCGGCGCTCCGGTCCGACGGCGTGCTGAACCGCTCGACCGGCCTCTGGACCTTCACGACGACCGTGGCCGATCTCGCGAACGACCGCATCATCGTGCAGGGGCGCGGCGAGCCGACGACCTTGGAGCTCGGTGCCTTCGCGGCCGGACGCGTGCTCGAGACCGAGGCACGGGCATGACGCAGAGCGGAACGGGGGAGCGCATGGAGTTCGCGACGGGATCGGGCATCACCTGGTCGGCCAAGGCGGTCGACCTCGACTCGGGCCAGGTGCTCTTCGAGCAGGGCGAGCACCTCGCCCTCGACACGGCGAGCATCGGCAAGGTGTTCCTGCTGCACGCGCTGCTCGAACTCGAGCAGCGCGGCGAGCTGCGACTCGACGAGCCGGTGACCCGCCGCCCGAGCGAGTGGATGGACAACTCGGGGCTCTGGTACCTGTTGCAGGCCGACACGCTCAGCATCTACGACCTCTGCGCGCTCATCGGCGCGGTGAGCGACAACGCGGCCACGAACACGATGTGCCGCCGGGTCGGCCTCGACGCGGTGCACGCGTCGACCGCGGCCCTCGGCTACACCGACTCCTCGCTCGACGACATCGTGCGCTGGCCGATCCCGACGGGCTTTCCTCCGAACCTCTCGACGGGCAGCGCCCGGGAGCTCACCGACTTCGTCGCTCGGGTCGCGAAGAACGAGGTGCTGACCGAGGCCGGGTGCGACACCCTGCGCCGATGGCTCGGCGCGGGCATGGACTGCTCGATGGTGGCGTCTGCGTGGGGCCTCGACCCGCTCGCGCACTACTTCTACGACCGGGACATCTGGATGTGGAACAAGACCGGCACGACGAGCCGCGTGCGCGGCGACGTCGGCGTGGCGATGTCGCCGAAGCGTCGAGTGGCGTACTCGGTGCTCGCGAACTGGGAGCGGGGCTCCGATCATCGCGACGAGGCGCTCGCGACGATGCGCGAGGCCGGCGACGTCATCCGCGACCATCTCCTGCACGGCTGAGACGGGGAATCTCATGGCACGGCACGTGCAGTTCAGCGCGGTGCGCGGGGCGACCGGGTTCTCCCGGGGAACCCACGCGGGCACCGTCGTCGACGACGCGGAACGCCTGAGGCCGACGCGTGCTGATGAAGCCGACTCGTCGGTGTCGGTGTCGGTGTCGACGTCGCCGAGCCGGTGGAGCTCCGATGCCGTCGAGGTGCCGTTCCCGTCGACCGAGGCGATCCTGTCGTGGCACGCGATCACCCCGCCGGGCACGTGGATCGAACTCGAGCTCAGCGCCCGGAACGCCGGAGGGTGGACCGACTGGTTCGTGCTCGCGCGGTGGACGGAGCGCGACGATGCAGCGCGGGGCATCCGGCGCACGACGGTGTCCGGGCAGCGAGGCGCCGATGCATCCGTGCACGCCGACACCTTCGTCGCCGCCGAGGGCCGGGCGTTCACGGCGTACCGGCTTCGCGTGACCTTCGCCCGCGGTGACGACGTCGAAGCCGATGCCTCGCTCGTGATGGTGGGGGCGATGGTCTCGGCGATCGACGACTCGACGCCCGAGCCCGAGCACGACGGCGCCGACCGGGGCGGCGCCCGCGGCATCGCGCTCGACGTGCCGCGGTTCTCGCAGCAGCTGCACCGCGGGGCGCAGGTCGAGCTCGGCGGGGGCGGCGAGGCCTGGTGCTCGCCGACCTCGACCGCCATGGTGCTCGGCTTCTGGGACCGGCTGCCCTCGGGCGAGGCCCTGGTCGGCATCGAGGCGCCGAACGGCGACCCCGAGGTCGTCTGGGCTGCCGCCGGATGCTACGACCACGACTACGCCGGCACGGGCAATTGGTCGTTCAACGCCGCGTTCGCCGCACGGAACGGGATCGAGTCGTTCGTCACCCGGTTGCGCTCGCTCGACGAGGCCGAACGGTTCATCGCCGCAGGCATCCCGCTCGTCGCCTCGGTCGGGTTCACTCGCGACGAGCTCCCCGAGGCGGGTTACGTCACCGAGGGGCACCTGCTCGTCATCGCGGGGTTCACGGTCGACGGCGACGTCGTCGTGAACGACCCTGCGGCGCCTGAGAAGGCGGCTGTTCGCCGGAGCTATCCGCGCGGGGCGTTCGAACGCGCCTGGGTGCGGAGCACCGGCGGCAGCGGCGGCGTGGTCTACGTGATGCGCCCCGCCGACGTGCCGTTGCCGGCCGCGCCCGGTGAGGAACGCAGCTGGTGAGCGGGACTCAGCGGGCGAGCACCGCCGTGAGCAGCTCGATGCGCTCCCGCAGCGACGACAGCAGCAGATGCTCGGTCACCGCGTGCGCGCCGCCGCCGCGCGGGCCGAATCCGTCGATCGTCGCGACACCGAGCGAGCCGACGAGGTTCGTGTCGCCGGCTCCGGCGGCGGGCCGGCCGCTCGCCGACTGCCCGAGAGCGGATGCCGCGCGCCTCACCTCCTCGAGCAGTGCCTCGTCGCCTGCGCCCGCCTGCCATGCCGGGCGGCTCGTCAGCACGACCGCGCGCACGACCGCGCCCGAACGGATCGGGTCGAGCCGAGCGAGCGCGTCGAGCACGTGGCGCTCCGATTCGCCGTCGACGAAGCGGAGCCCGATCTCGGCGGAGGCCGCGTCGGGCACGACGTTCGCCCTCGCGCCTCCGCTGATCGTGCCCACGTTGCAGAGCACCGGGTTGGTCGCGGAGGCCTCGGCGACGATCTCGCGTACGACGAGCAACTGGTCGACGAGTTCGTCGATGGCCGAGACGCCGATCTCGGGGTCGAGCGCCGCGTGCGCCGCCCTGCCCTCGACCTCGAGCCGCAGCCGCGTGCTGCCCGCGCGCCCGACCTTGAATGCGCCGTCGGGGTGCGGCGACTCGAAGCCGATGACGCCGGCAACGCCGTCGAGCGCCGTGCGCACCAGCTCCTGCGAGGTGGGCGAGCCGACCTCCTCGTCGCAGTTGACGAGGATCCGCACCGTGCGCCTCGGGCGATCCCGCAGGATCTCGAGCGCCGTGAGCATGATCACGAGCCCGCTCTTCATGTCGAAGACGCCCGGGCCGCGCACGACGTCGCCGTCGACCGACCACGGCACGTCGCCGGTCAGTGCGCCGTGGTCCCACACCGTGTCGGAGTGGCCGAGCAGCAGGAGCGGCGGCTCGTCGCTCGTGCCGGCGACCTCGATGACGAGGTGCGTGCCCGCCTCCGTGACGAGGGCTCGCACCTCGCTCGCGAGCGGCTCGAACCACTCCGTGAGCAACCGGGCGATGCGTGCGCTCGCCGCCGCGTCGAACGAGGGGGTCTCGATGCGGACGAGCTGCTCCAGGCGCTCGAGCACCGTGTGCCACGCGGCATCCACCGCTGCCCCGACCTCTGCTGGCGTCATGTCGCTCCTTGTCGAAGATATGAAGCATATGGTAGCAACACCGTCGAGCCATGGTCGAAGAATTCCGGGCGAAACGCGTGGTGATTTCGCTGGACGTGTCAATTATATGATTCGTATAATGAACAGCGTGACCGAGGCGCAGGCGCGAGACCGTGGGATGGGCGAGCCGCTCACCACCCATGAGCTCTCGAAGTACGAAGACTTCCAGCAGGCGAGTGCGCTGTACCGACGCGTCTTCGGCTACTCCTCGGAGGAGCTCGCGCTGAACAGCAACCTGCTGAGCGCGCTCGTGCGGAACGGCGGGTCGGCGATCGGCGTACGGTCGGCAGACGGCGAGCTCATCGGCTTCGCATACGGATTCCTCGGGTCCGACGAGTCGGGCGTCTTCCACTACTCGCAGGCCGCGGTGGTCGAGCAGCACGCGCAGGGCCGCGGCGTCGGACGGCTGCTCAAGCTGCGCCAGCGAGAGGTCGTGCTCGCCTCGGGGGTCTCGACGATGCGCTGGGCGTTCGACCCCGCCCTCGGGCGCAACGCCCACTTCAACTTCGACACCCTCGGGGCGCACAGCGCCGCATTCGTGCGCGACTACTACGGGCGCCCCGGCACCGATCGGCTGCTCGTCGACTGGCCGTTGGCGGCAGGTGCCGACCCCTACGCCGAGGCTCGCGCCGAGCGACCCCCTGCCTCACTCGCGGGTGCGGAGCCGGGTGCGGCGATCGCCCAAGGGGCCGGCCGATGGGTGGTCGTCCCGACCGGTGAAGCGGGCACGGCCCGGCTGCACGACACGATGCAGCACCTGCACGAGCAGGGCTTCGTACTCGTGAGCTGTCAGCGCATCGATTCGGGTGCCTCGGCCTACCTCGCCGTGCCGGCGACAGCAGGCGGGCGGCACCGATGACGATGCAGGCACGCAGCGACGAGCAGCTCGAGCACGATCAGCTCGAGCACGAACTCAACCGCACCCTGAGCTCGCCCGAGGCCCGGTTCGGCATGCGCATGCGCAAGAACCTCTCGGCCGAGGGGCTCCAGGACCGCGTGATGGAGACCGAGGCGGCTTCGCTCGAGAGCACCTTCGCACACCTCCGCGCGAGCGCGGCCGTGCCGCAGGCGGCCGCGATCATCCTCGGTTCACGCCGCAAGTTCATCGCGGGCGAGGGCAAGTCGGCGGCATACGCCGCGCTCCTGAACGCCGACCTCGCCGCGACGGTGCCGAACGTCTACCTGATCGACGGGCATGCGCTGAACCCGCTCGACGTGCTGAGCGACGTGCGCTCGACCGACGTGCTCATCCTCTTCTCGCTGCGCCGCTACCGTCGCGAGACGGTCACGCTCGGCCGGCTCTTCAGCGAGGCGGGCGGCCAACTCGTCGTCTTCACCGACAGCGAGGAGGCGCCGCTCGCGCCGTTCGCGACCTCGCTCATCGTGCTGCAGACCGGATCCGCGTCGTATGCCGACTCGCCGACCTCGGTCGCCGCCGTCTGCCACCTGCTCAGCACGCTCACGACCGCGAGCGCGAAGGGCGCCCGTCGACGGCTGGCGACGCGCGACGAGCTGAACCACGAGATGAACCTGTACTTCGACCACCGCAACGACGAGGACGCACCATGAGGGTCACCCGCATCGAACTCTTCCAGGTGAGCCTGCCCCTCGTGCACGGCTTCCAGACGAGTTCGCACCGCAAGACCGGCCTCGAGCACATCCTCGTGCGATTCACCGACGACACCGGTGCCACCGGATGGGGCGAGATCGCCTCGCCGAGCGACCCGTACTTCACGGCCGAGAACACCGAGACGGCCTGGTCGATCGCGACCAGCTATCTCGTGCCGCTCGTGATCGATACCGAGTGGCAGCACCCGAGCGAGGTCGACGCGCTCTGGCGGAAGATCCGCGGCCACGAGTTCACGAAGGCGGGCTTCGCCGGGGCGGCGTGGGACCTCTGGTCGATGTCGCGCGGCGTCCCGCTGGCCGAGGCGCTCGGCGGCACCCGCACCGAGGTCGCCGCCGGTGTCTCGCTCGGCATCGAACCGACCATCGACGAACTGCTCGCGCAGGTGGCGGCGCAGCTCGACGCCGGTTACGGGCGGGTGAAGCTGAAGATCGCCCCGGGCTGGGACCTCGCCCCCGTGCGCGAGGTGCGCCGAGCGTTCCCCGACCTCCTGATGCACGTCGATGCGAACGGTGCCTACTCGAGCGACGACGACACCATCGAGCGACTGGCCGGGTTCGACGCCGAGGCGCTCAGCATGATCGAGCAGCCCTTCGCGCCCGGCGACTTCGTCGGCCATGCGCGCCTCCAGGAGCGCATCGAGACGCCCGTCTGCCTCGACGAGTCCGTCGTGCGGCTCGACGACCTGCGCACCATGATCGCGCTCGGTTCGGGCCGAGTGCTGAACATCAAGGTCTCCCGCATGGGCGGACTGACGGTCGCCAAGGCCGCGCACGACCTCGCCGGTGGCGCGGGCATCCCGGTGTGGTGCGGCGGCATGCACGAGTTCGGAATCGGGCGAGCCGCGAACCTCGCCCTCTCCTCCCTCGAGCACTTCAGCTACCCCTCGGATGTCTCGGGGTCCGACAAGTACTACGCACGCGACGTGATCGTGCCGGCCGTGACCGCGCGCGACGGCATCGTGAAGGTGCCGACGGGGCCCGGCATCGGCTTCGAGGTCGACCTGGCCTGGATCGAGCAGAACCTCGAGCGCCGCTTCGACTCCGATGAGCGCGCCTCGCCGAACGACACGCGAGCCGGGGCATCCGCTGCCGTGCTGTTCATGGTCGACGACGCGGCCGAGGGCGGCCCGGTCGTGGGGACTCCGTTCCACCGCGCCGACGTCGACGCGCCGCAGCTCGACGTGCGCGACCTCAGCGCGACGCGCGGCGACGGCGTCTTCGAGACGCTCGGCGTGCACCGCGGCCGTCCGCAGGCGATCGAGGACCACTTGCAGCGCTTCGCCCGCTCCGCGGCGATGCTCGACCTGCCCGCGCCGAAGCTCGACGTGTGGCGCGACGCCATCCACGCCGCGATCGCAGCGCACGACAGCCCCGCCGACGGCTTCGTCAAGTTCGTGATGACGCGCGGAGTCGAGGGCGCCGGCGTGCCGGTGGGCTGGGTCTACCTCGCCGACGCCGCCGACTTCACCGTGCCGCGCGAACAGGGCGTCGCCGTCGTCACGCTCGACCGCGGGTACCGCCGCGACGTCGCGCGCACCTCGCCGTGGCTGCTGCAGGGAGCGAAGTCGCTGTCGTACGCGGTGAACAAGTCGGTGCTGCGCGAAGCGGCGCGGCGCGGCGCGGCCGATGTCATCTTCACGAGCAGCGACGGCTTCGTGCTCGAAGGACCCTCGTCGACGGTGCTGCTGCGGTTCGGCGATCGGTTCGTCTCCCCGCCGAGTGACGACGGCATCCTGGCGGGCACCACCCTCGCGAGCGCGATCGAACTGCTCGCCGAGCTCGGCCACGAGACGCACCGCGAGCCCGTGCGCGTCGAGCAGCTCGCTTCGGCCGACGACATCTGGCTGCTCTCGAGCACGCGCTCGGCCGTCGCGGTCGCAGAGCTCGACGGCGTGCAGCGCACCTTCGACGCCGAGCTGACGGCCCGGCTCCAGACCCACCTGATCTCCCGAGAGCACTGAGGACGGCGACATGCAGTACGAGCGATTCGAGATCCCCGTCTTCGACGGGCACAACGACCTGCCGTGGACGGCGCGCGCGGAGCGCGGGTACTCGGTCGAGGGACTCGACGGCACCGAGCCGACCCTCCTCCACACCGACATCCCGAAGCTGCGCGACGGCGGCGTCGCCGGACAGTTCTGGTCGGTGTGGGTCGACTCGGCGATCGAGGGGGCCGCCGCTGTGCGCGCGACGCTCGAGCAGATCGACTTCGTGCACCGCATGGCCGCCCGCTACCCCGAGACGTTCGAGCTCGCGACGACCGCCGAGGCGGCCCGACGCGCGATGGCCGCGGGCCGGATCGCCTCGATGATCGGTGTCGAGGGCGGCGGTCAGATCGACGGCTCGCTCGCGGTGCTGCGCGAGTACGCCCGACTCGGCGCGCGCTACATGACGCTCACCTGGACCTCGACGAGCGACTGGGCGGACTCCGCGACCGATGAGGCGCGGCACGGCGGGCTCACCGAGTTCGGCCGCGAGGTCGTAGCCGAGATGAATCGCATCGGCATGCTGGTCGACCTCGCGCACGTGTCGGTCGCCACGGCCGACGCGGCACTCGACACGTCGACCCGGCCGACGCTCGTCAGCCATTCGAGTGCCGCGGCCCTGAACCCGCATCCGCGGAACATGCCCGACCGCATCATCCGGCGGGTCGCCGACGGCGGCGGCGTCTACATGGTCACCTTCGTGCCCTCGTTCCTCACGGCCGACCGCCGCGACTGGGTCAACGCGGGGGAGACGGGACCGAAGCCGCCCGTCACCGTCGCCGACGCGGCCGACCACGTCGAGCACGTGCGCAACGTCGCGGGCATCGACGGAGTCGGCCTCGGCGGCGACTACGACGGCACCGACGACATGCCCGACGGGCTCGACGACGTCTCGGGCTACCCGGTGCTGTTCGCCGAGTTGGCCCGCCGCGGCTGGACCGAGGCCGAGCTGCGCAAGCTCGGCACCGGGAACGTGCTGCGTGTGGTCGCGGCATCCGATGACGACTACCTGGGCTTCACCGGAGCCGGCGCGAGCCGACCCGTCGAGGCGTGAGAGAGCGAGAGCGCAGATGGTGACAGTGCATGACGGCCCGAGGGTGCTCGTGGTCGTGAACTCCCGCCCGAGCAGCCTGCGGCGCATGCGGCCGTGGCTCGAGGAGGCGGGGGTCGATCTCGTCGTGGTCGTCGGCGAGGAGGGGCTGCCAGAAGACCTCGGCTCCTTCGACGGCCTGATCATGCTCGGCGGCGGGCTCATGCCCGACGACGACGATCGCGCCCCATGGCTCGCCCGGGAGCGCGAGCTCGCCGCCGAGGCGATCGCCGGCGATATCCCGACCCTCGGGGTCTGCCTCGGCGCGCAGATCCTCGCCCATGTCGCGGGCGGCGAGGTGCGTGCCGCCTACGGCACCCCCGAGCGTGGCGCGACCCCCGTCTTCGTCACGGAGCAGGGGGCCGACGACGCCGTGCTGTCACCGCTCTCGCCCGTCGCGCACGTGATCGAGAACCACGAGGACATGATCACGCGCCTGCCCGATGCCGCCGTGCTGCTCGCCTCGAGCGAGGCGTGCGTCAACCAGGCCTTCCGGCTCGGCCGTCATGTACGCGGGGTGCAGTTCCACCCCGAGGCGGGCGCGCTCGACCTCGAGAAGTGGGACGATGCCGCGCTCGCCGCGGCCGGCCTCGACAAGCAGCAGCTGGTCGAGGCGGCCCTCGTGCATGAGCAGGAATCCGCGGCGCGCTGCGCCCGGCTCGCGACGGCGTTCGCCGCCGAGGTCGTGGCCTCGCGCGTCGCGCGCGTCGGCTGAGGCCCTTCCGGCCGAGGGGGTTCCGGATGTCGCGGGGGCTGGTTATCCTCGCAGGGTGACCGACGAGCCCGGCGGATCCGGACCGGGCGAGGCGCTGCAGGCGGCGCCCGCCGCGGGGTCGCCTGCGCCAGGGTCGCCCGCACCCGTCGTGCCGCCGCCCGGTGGCATGCGCACCTTCGTGCAGGTGCTCGTGAACACGATGATCGCGAACGTCACGACGAGCTTCCTCTGGTTCGCGCTCACCTTCTGGGTCTACCTCGAGACGCGGTCGGTGCTCGCGACGGGCGTCATCGGCGGTGCGTACATGCTGCTCATCGCGCTCTTCTCGATCTTCTTCGGCACGATCGTCGACCGGCACCGCAAGCACGGCGTCATGGTGTTCTCGAGCCTCGTGTCCCTCGGCTCGTTCACGGTGGCCGGCGTGCTCTACCTGGTGCAACCCGAGTCCGCCCTGCTCGATCTCGGCGGCCCGTGGTTCTGGCTGTTCTCCGGCATCATCCTGTTCGGCGCCGTCGTCGAGAACATGCGCAACATCGCGCTGTCGACGACGGTGACCCTGCTCGTGCCCGAGGAGCGGCACGCGAACGCCAACGGCATGGTGGGCACCGTGCAGGGGCTCGCATTCCTCGTCACGAGCGTCTTCAGCGGGCTGGCGATCGGCATGCTCGGCATGGGGTGGACGCTCGCGATCTCCATCGCGGCCACCCTGGTCGCCCTCGTGCACCTCTTCTTCGTGCGCATTCCCGAGGCGCACCCGGTCGTCGACCGGGACCACTCGCCCGCGATCGACCTGCGCGGCAGCATCGCCGCCATACGCGGAGCGCCGGGCCTCTTCGCGCTCATCGTGTTCTCGACGTTCAACAACCTCATCGGCGGCGTCTACCTGGCACTCATGGATCCGTACGGCCTGACCCTGTTCCCCGTCGAGGCGTGGGGCATCGTGCTCGGCATCTCCTCCTCGGGATTCATCATCGGTGGCATCGTGATCGCGAAGTGGGGCCTCGGGCGCAATCCGATCCGCACGATGCTGCTCGTCGTCATCGGCATGGGGCTGCTCGGGGCCCTGTTCACGATCCGCGAGTGGTGGGTGCTCTACGGTGTCGGCATCTGGCTGTACATGACCCTCATCCCCGCCGTGGAGGCCGCGGAGCAGACGGTGATCCAGAAGGTCGTGCCGTTCCGCAGGCAGGGCCGGGTGTTCGGGTTCGCGCAGGCCTTCGAGGCGGCGGCCGCTCCGATCACCGCCTTCCTCATCGCCCCGATCGCCGAGTTCTGGATCATCCCCTACATGGAGTCCGCCGAAGGGCAGGCGACCTGGGGCTGGCTGCTCGGTGAGGGCGACGCCCGGGGCATCGCCCTGGTGTTCCTCTTCAGCGGGCTCGCGATGGTCGTGCTCGCGCTCTTCGCCTTCGGCACGCGCTCCTACCGACTGCTGACGGCGGAGTACCTGGAGGGTGCGCCATCAGGGCCAGAGGCCGGCGCAACCGACGCGGATGAGGCGGATGAGCCGGATGCCGCGGGCGACGCGGCGGACGCCCTGTCCCGCACCGCCGACGAGGCGTCAGCCGAGCGCCGGTAGGCTGGCCCGGCTCAGCTCAGACGGTAGGTCAGGCCGAGGTGCCCGCTCGGGTGCGAGGCCACGTGGTCGAGCTCCAGCGGGCGATCGCCGAGGTCTGCCGGAGTGAACGGGCGACCGGCGCCGATCAGCACCGGCACGACGCGCAGGCGCAGCACGTCGACGAGCCCGGCCCGGAAGAGCGCATCGGCCAGCGTGAGGCTGCCCCAGACGACGATGTGCTCGTGTCGGGTCTTGAGGTCGGCGACGGCCTCGGTCGCGGCGCCGCGGAGGATCTCGATCGACCCGTCGCCCCACGGGGCCCTCTCGAGGGCGTTCGACATCACGAACTTCGGCAGGCGGTTGATCGGCTCGGCGACGACTTCGACCTCGGGGTCGGCGACCGGCCAGTACTCGGCGAACATCCGGTAGGTGTTCGCGCCGAGCAGGATCGCATCGACGTCGGCGAGGAACGCGAGCTGGTCGTGGTCGTTCGGGTTGCCGCCCCGGGCGGCGCCGATGAAGTCGAGGCCGCCGTCGAGGTCGGCCGCGTACCCGTCGACGCTGACGATCTGCTCGACCGTGAGCCGGCCCATCAGCGCTGCCCTCCGTCGTCGAGCGGGCGGTCGAGCGGTGCGTCGAGTCGCGCGTCGAGCACGTCGAAGGCGCTCGCCCAGCCGTCGTAGACGTTCTCGTCGCCGGGCACCCCGGCGATGCCGACGAGGTGGAACGTCATCTCGGTGCGCTCGCCGACCTCCGCCAGCGTCACGGTGATGAGCGGGGCTTCGTCGTCGCCCGGCATGCCCCACGTGAAGACGAGCCGCTCGGGTTCGACGACCTCGCGGTAGACGCCCGCCGTCGGATACTCCGAGCCGTCGGGGGCGATCATCGTGTAGCGGTAGCGCCCGCCGGGGCGCACGTCGAGCTCGACGGTCTCGCGCGGGGTCACGACGCCCTCGGGGTGCCACCAGGCGGATGCCTCGTCGGGGTCGGTCCAGGCGCGCCAGATGGCGTCGCGGGGTGCGTCGAAGACGCGCGTGATGGTGAACTGCTTCGTCGCGGTGCCGGTCTGTTCAGGCATCGGTCGTTCCCTTCCTCGTGCGGAGGTGCTCGTCGAGCTGGTCGAATCGTGCATTCCATTCGCCGCGGTGGCGCTCGACCCAGGCGGATGCCTCGTCGAGCGGTTCGGTGCGGAGGGTGCAGGTGCGCCACTGGGCCGACGCGGTTCGCTCGATGAGCCCGGCGCGCTCGAGCACCTTGAGGTGCTGCGAGACCGCGGGCCGGCTCATCGCGAAGGGCTCGGCCAGTTCGCCGACGGTCGTCGGGCCGCCGCGGAGTCGCGAGAGGATCTCGCGTCGCGTCGGATCGGCGAGCGCCTGGAACACGAGGCTGAGCTCGTCGGGCCCCTGCTGCATGTAAGCAACTCCTTAATTAATGATTCGCTTACATTACGTCGACCGCGCGCCCGCGTCAAGAGGAGAATGACGCGATGACCGACGAAGTGCCCAACGAGCGCGATGTGCGCAACCTGCAGGCTGCCCTCGACTCCTTCGACGAGCACTGGCAGCCCCACCGCCTCGCGAGCGTGAACGACTACGACGTGAAGGTCTTCAAGGCGCAGGGTGAGTTCACCTGGCACACGCATCCCGACACCGACGAGTTCTTCATGGTGGTCTCGGGCCGACTCGTGATCCAGTTGCGCGACGGAGACGTCGAACTCGGCGCCGGCGACGTCTACGTGGTGCCGCGCGGTGTCGAGCACTGCCCGCGCGCCGACGGCGAGGTCTCGGCGATGCTCATCGAACCGCGCGGCACCGTGAACACCGGCGATACCCCGAGCGAGCGCACGGCGCAGTTGCGCGAGCTCGACTGAGGGTCATCTCCACCAGGTTCGCGCTGCGACCTTGATGAAGATCGTTTCGAGTGCGGACCGGATGCGTTGCCGGTAGTGGTCCGGATGCCACCGCGGGTAGCCCTCCTCACCGGCGAGCTTGGTATCGGTTTCCGACCATGACGCGCCGTCCCACCAGCGGAGGACCCCTGGTGTCGCGGGGCCCGGATACCAGTCGGCCTCCGCTCGTCCTTCGGTTGACGGCGGTGCCGCCGCATCCTCGAGCGACCCCATCGCTGTCGTGCGTACACGCCTCGGTGCCAGCTTGAAATCCGACTCCGACCATGCGCCGCCATCCCACCAGCGCAGCATGTCGGATGCCTCGGGGTCTGGATACCAACCGGCTTCAGCGGTGGTGCCCTCGGCAGACGGCGGCGAGTCGATCATGCAGCGAGTATGCCAGTCAGGGGCGATCCAGAAGGGTCGCTGGCACCTCCGGTGAGCATGGCATCTCCGTGTCCGGGAGCGGATGCGGCATCCGTAGGCTGGCAGTCGTGCTCCGGACCATGCTGAAGTCGAAGATCCACCGCGCCACCGTCACGCACGCCGACCTCCACTACGTCGGCTCCGTCACGGTCGACCGCGACCTCATGGACGCCGCCGACCTGCTCCGCGGCGAGCAGGTCTCGATCGTCGACGTGACGAACGGCGCCCGACTCGAGACCTATGTCATCGAGGGCGAGCGCGGATCCGGTGTGCTCGGCATCAACGGCGCCGCGGCCCATCTCGTGCACGAGGGCGACCTCGTCATCCTCATCTCCTACGCGCAGTTCGACGACGCCGACGCGCGCACGTTCGAACCGCGCATCGTGCACGTGGATGCCGCGAACGCCGTCGTGGCGCTCGGGAGCGACGCCGCCGAGCCGGGAGCGACCGGCGCGCAGCGCTCGCCCCACGCCGTCGGCTGACGGAGCGATCAGCGCTGGGCCCGCACGACCCCGCGCTCGTAGGCGTACACGACGGCGTGCACGCGGTCGCGCAGCCCGAGCTTCATGAGCACCTTCGACACGTGCGTCTTCACCGTCGCCTCGCCGACCCAGAGCCGCTCGGCGATCTCGGCGTTCGAGAGGCCGGCGGCGAGCTGCTCGAGCACCTCGCGCTCACGGTCGGTGAGCGTCTCGAGCTCGGGCGCCGGCTTCGGCTCGTGATCGGCCGCCGGCGCGAGCGCAGCGGGCTCAGCACTCGCCCGGCTCGCCACGGCCTCGATCACCCGCCGCGTGACATCCGGCGACAGCAGCGCGTCGCCGCGCGCGACGACCTGCACCGCCTCGATGAGCTGCTCGGGACTCGAGTTCTTCAGCAGGAACCCGCTCGCCCCCGCCTCGAGGGCGGCGAACAGGTAGTCCTCGCGATTGAAGGTCGTGAGCACGAGCACGGCGGCAGCGGATGCCTCGTCGGCGGTGATGCGCCGAGTGGCCTCGAGTCCGTCCATGCCCGGCATCTGCACGTCCATGCAGACGACGTCGGGCGAGAGTGCCGCGACCGCGGCGATCGCCTCCTCGCCGTTCGCGGCCTCGCCGACGACCTCGATGCCGTCTTCGGAGTCGAGGATCGTGCGGAACCCGCCGCGCACGAGCGACTGGTCGTCGACCACGAGCACCCTGATGCTCACGCGGGCACCTCCTCGGCCCGGCGCAGCGGGAACTCGGCGCGCACGAGGTAGCCGCCGCGCGATCGCGGTCCGAGTTCGAGGCGACCGCCGGCCGCGGCGACCCGCTCGCGCATGCCCACCTGGCCGAGGCGGCGGCTCGAGGCATCCGTTGCCGTGTCGTTCGTCGGTCGCAGCACGGGGCCGGTGTTGGTCACCTCGATCTCGACGGACGCGTCGGCCCAACGCACGCGCACCTCGGCCGTCGCGGCGGCACCCGCGTGCTTGCGCACGTTCGTGAGCGCCTCCTGCACGATGCGGTAGGCGCTGAGGTCGACGACCGCGGAGACCGGAACCGGGTCGCCGACGATCGCGAGCGTCGTCGGCAGGCCGCCGGCCGCGCTCTCGGTGACGAGCTCGTCGAGGCGCGCGATGCCCCGCGTCGAGGTGCTCGTGGTCGCCGGCTCGCGCTCGCCGTCGGCCAGGCCGAGGGCGTCGTCGAGCACCGGGACCGCACCCGTCTCCGCATCGCCGCGGAGGGTGCCGAGCAGCCCGTGCAGTTCGTCGACGGCATCGCGGGCGCTCGACTCGATCGAGGAGAGCGCGGCGGTCGCCGCGGCCGGGTCCTTCGCGAGCACGCGTCGCGCGGCGCCCGCCTGCACGCCGATGACCGAGACGTGGTGGGCGACGACGTCGTGCAGCTCGCGGGCGATGCGCAGCCGTTCGATGGCGACGGCTTGCGCACGGGTGCGCTCGCGCTCCGACGCGAGTTCGGCGGTGCGCTGCTCGAGCTCGGCACGCGACCGCGCCGAGCGGTAGGCGGTGTCGCCGAAGTACCACGCGCCGCCGAAGTAGAGCAGGTTCGTGAGCACATTGATCAGGCCGTACGCGAGGTAGGGCGAGAGCGTTCCGTCGCGGGAGAAGTCGGGCAGGTAGTCCTGCACGGCGGAGTAGTAGACGAGGCCCCAGAAGAGCCACCCGAACATGCCGGCGACGATGACGCCGCGCACGATCGTCGCCCGGCGGCGGCTGCGACTCCACGCGCCGACCGTGTAGATCGCGACGAACAGGCAGATGTTGCTGAAGAGCGCGTCGCCGACGGGCACGACACCGCCGACGATGAAGGTGACGGATGCCACGAGCGCCACGATCTCGGGCTGCAGGCGGCGTGCCGCGAGCGGCAGGGTCATGGCTGCCACCCAGAGCACCGAACCCCACCACGGGGCGCCATCACCCTCCGCGTCGCCCTTGCCCCAGCCCGCGAATCGGTAGAGCACCACCGTTGCGGCCGTGCCGACGGCGAGCACCAGGGCGAGGATCACGTCGTTGCGGATGGCGCGACGGCCCGGTCGCGGGCGGACCCACTCGACGCCCTCGACGACGGGCGGAGCGGTGTTCTCGGTCATCCGTCCACGTTATCGACGCGGAGGAGCGGCGGGATCCGCCATGCGACGGAGAATCAGCGCGGCGCTCGACGCACGTGACTCCGTGCGTGCTCGACCGCGGGGGCGAGCTCGTCGAAGAGGTGGTTCTGGTGCCGGAGCGAGGCGATCACGCCCACTCGCTCGGCGAGACGCAGGTGCCGCGACTGGATGCCCTTGACGAGCACGGTCACGCCGCGCCGTTCGAGCGCGGTGATGAGCTCGGTGATGACCTGTGCTCCGGTGGCGTCGAGGATCTGCAGCTGCGACATCCGGATGATGACGACCTCGATGCCCCGGATGTCGCCCACGCGCTCGAGCATGCGCTCGGCGGCGCCGAAGAAGAGCGCCCCTTCGAGTCGGAACAGGGCGATGCGTTCGTCGCCGGGCTCTGCCGGGCCCGGCAACTCCTCGCGGTGCACGCCGCTCGAGCGGGCGAGTGCGCGCAGGGCGAAGAACGCCGCGGCGGCGATGCCGATGAGCACGGCGTAGATGAGGTCGAAGCTCACCGTGATGATCGCGGTGACGCCGAAGACGATCGCGTCGGCCCGGGTCGACCCGACGATGGTGCGCACCGTCGCGATCGAGATCATGCGGAACGCCGTGACCATCAGCACACCGGCGAGTGCAGCCAACGGTATCTCGGCGACGACCGTCGCGCCGAACGAGACGACGAGGAGCAGCAGCACCGCGTGGGTGATCGCAGCCAGCCGGGTGCGACCGCCCGAGCGCACGTTCACCGCGGTGCGGGCGATCGCCCCGGTCGCCGGCATGCCGCCGAAGAAGCCCGCAGCGACGGACGCGAGGCCCTGGCCGACGAGTTCGCGGTCGGCGTCGTACGCGCCGGTGTCGGAGATCGAGGCGGCGACGCGCGCCGACAGCAGCGATTCGATCGCAGCGAGGGCGGCGACGGCGAACGCCGGGCCGGCGAGGCCTGCGAGCGTCGTCCAGTCGGCGCTCGGCAGTGTGGGCGCGGGAAGGCCGGCCGGCAGCTCCCCGATGGTGTCGACCGGCAGACCGAAGCCGGCCGCGATCGCACTGACCGCGACGATCGCGACGATCGAGCCGGGGAAGCGGGGATGGATGCGCGGCGCCAGGAGCATGATCGCCGCCACCACGGCGACGATGCCGAGGCTCCATCCGAGCTCCGGCCACGCGGCCGTGGGGATCGCCTCGGCGGCGGCGAGCGCGGCGTTCGGGCTGGGTCCGGGGGCGACGCCGAGCGCCGCGGGCACCTGCTGCAGGAAGATGATCACCGCGATGCCGAGCGTGAACCCCTCGATCACCGGCCACGGGATGTAGGTCACCGCCCGGCCGAGGCGCAGGACGCCGGCGGCGAGCACGATGAGGCCCGCGAACAGGCAGACCACCGCGAGCACACCCGCGCCGTGCGCGGCGATGATGGGGCCGAGCACGACGACCATGGCGCCGGTCGGACCGGACACCTGCACATTCGACCCGCCGAACACCGCGGCGACGAACCCGGCGACGATCGCCGTCACGAGGCCGCTCTCGGCGCCGGCGCCGGAGCTCACGCCGAACGCGAGCGCGAGCGGCAACGCGACGATGCCCACGGTGACGCCGGCGGCCAGATCGCCTCGCCAGGTGCGGCGGAGGTCGCGGTAGTCGGATGCCGCGGGCGCGAGGCTGCGCAGGTGACGCGCCGCCCGTCGCCACGGGCTCGCGGAGGCCGTCGTCGACCCGGTGGCGGGCAGGCCGGACGGCGTCGAACTCATGCCGGCACGCTCACCGGCGGGATCTCGGGCAGCCCGCCCTGGTCGACGAGCTGGCGCTGGGTGGTCTCGAGGATCTCACCGAGCAGCGCGCGAGCCACGCGCAGCAGGTCGGCGACCTGGGGGTAGGCCAGCCGGTAGTAGACGAGGCTGCCGCGTCGGTCGGCCACGACGAGCCGATTGCGACGGAGCACCGCAAGGTGCTGCGACAGGTGCGATGCCTCGAGCGAGGTCGCCGCGATGAGCTCCGAGACGGATGCCTCGGGCGCGGTCGAGAGCACCTCGAGGATGCGGATGCGGATCGGATGGGCGAGGCCCTTGAAGAGGCCGGCCTTCACCTCGTACAGCGGGCGGTTGGGGTCCGAGAGCATCGGCATCTCCGTGGGTTTATGGATTGATGAAATCATCATGCCACACCGTCGCCGCTGCGCGGATGCCGCGCTCGCCGCTACGCTCTCGATCCATGACCGCCGAACCGGGGCCCGTGCCGAACCTGCCGCTGCGTGAACGTCCGTTCGACTGGTTCTTCATCGTCGTCTTCTCGCTCTTCACGATCACCAGCCTGATCAGCGACATGCTGCCGACCCTCGGCGTCGACATCTCGCAGCCGTCGGCGAACTTCTTCGTGAACTCGAACTACTGGTACGCGAGCGACACCGACCCGTTGTTCATGGAGCCGCCGGTGTGGATGCGCATCGTCACCGGGCTCTCGGCGTTCGTCTACATGCCGTTCTACATCCTGCTCGTCATCTCGCTGATTCGCGGGTGGAACTGGATTCAGCTGCCGAGCGTGATCTACGCGACGATGATCTCGACCATCACGGGCATCATCGTGTTCGGCGTCGAGTTCTTCGGCGAACCCGAGTGGCAGACGACGAACCCCGTGAAGTTCCTGGCGTTCAATCTGCCGTACGTGCTGATTCCGATCGTGTTGCTCGTGCGCATGCGGAAGCCCTCGCCGTTCACGCGCCGGTTCTGATCACACCCTGATCGTTCACGCGGCCACGGGTCGCGTGTCAGGCCGTCTTGCGTTCGGGTGGTGCGTGGTCGAGTTCGAGCCGGTCGGCGATGCGAGTGGGCGAGGTGGTCGTCGCGCGCCAGCGGCCGCCTGGGTCGAGCCAGCCGGGTGGCCGGATCTCGGGCACCCCGCGTCGCATGCGGATGCCCCACCCCGATGAGTCGATCGTGCGGTGGTGGAACCAGCACAGGAGCACGCCGTTGTCGGTATGGGTGGGGCCGCCGTAGGCGTCGGGCACCACGTGGTGGATCTCGCACCACGCGGCGGGCACGGTGCAGCCGGGGATGAGGCAGCCGCCGTCGCGGAGGGTGATCGCGCGGCGCTGATGCGGCGTGAAGCAGCGTTCGGGTGAGCCGAGTCGGATGATGCGGCCCATGTCGTCGGACACGACGGTCTGGATGCCGCCGGTGCAGACCATGTGTCGTACCGCGCGGAGCGAGATCGGCAGTTCGGCACCGTCGGCGTGGCCTGCACCGGAGCCGGCCTCGAGGTCGGCGGCGCGGACGCTGACGAGCACGGTCGGTGCGGCGCCGCCGATGCTCGGGTGTTCGCCGGAGCGGGCGGCGGTGTCGATGATCGCGGCGAGCACGTCGTGGCGCTGCTGCTCGGTGGTGCGGGTCTCGGCCTGCACGGCGAGGTCTGCATGCTCGGCGTCGGTGAGGAATCCGCCGCCGCTGCGGGGCGAGAGGTGTGCGTCGAGGAGGCGCTTCAGCTTCGCGGCGACTTCGGGGAGGAGTTCGCCCGTGATCGGGATGAGGCCGTCGCGTGCGCGCCCGACGCGGAACCCGCGCCGACGCATGGCGCGTTCGTCGTCGGGTTCGGGGCCGTCTTGATCGAGGAAGGCCGCCCACGCGCGGGCCTGCACGGCGAGCTCGTCGGCGCTGGCACGCACCGGTGCCGCGTCACCCGTGCCGGTCGCCTGGTCGACGAGCTCACGCTCGGCGACAGCGAGTCGCGTGGGGTCGGCCACGGTGCGGGTGCGACCGAGTTCCCGAACGATCGTCGCTGCCGCGTCGAGGCCGAGCGAGCCTGCGACGAGTGCAGCGGCCACGTGCGGATGCGCCGCCGGCACGGGCTGCCCGGTCAGGCCGGTATCGGCCAGGGTCGCCCTACCGACCGAGACTCTGCGGCGCGCCTCGGTGCCCGAGACCTGCGTGACCCGTTCGATCAGTTCGGCCGCAGACCGGCACCCCTTGCGCGTCGACAGGCGCCCGGCGCCGAGTTCGACCCGGCTGCGTTCGGCGACCTCACCGGCGAAGGTGGCACGGTGCGCGTCGAGCAACCGCCCGACGCCTTCGAGCGCCCCCATTGCGACGAGCAGTTCGTCATCACCGAGCCCCCGCGGTGGGTCGAGATCGAGCGCGGCATGAAGCGCCGAGCGTACCTGCTCGAGCGCCTCGGGAATGCCTGCCATGTCGACCACACTGCCACCACCCACCGACATTCGAACGACCGATAAAACGCCCGCTCACCTGCTGTTTCGACCGACTTCTCCTCCACAGGAGCCGCCGGGTGGGAGTTCTCCACAGGTGGTGGGGCGAAGGAGGCGGGGCGCGGCGGCGGGGCGATCGTGGCGGGGTGAAGGAAGCGGGTCGCGGCGGTGGCGGGGCGCGGCGGCGGGGCGATCGTGGCGGAGCGAAGGAAGCGGGAGGGGCCATGGCTCTGTGCGGCGTTCCGGCGTGGCTCTGCCCTGTGCCATCGTGTCTTCGTGACTGCACAACATGCGCTGAAGACAGCCCTTCGTGACGTGCTCGGCCCCGTCGCGCGTCGCCATGGGTACACGGGGTCCGCTCCGACGTGGCGAAAGTCGAATCCGGCCGGAGACTGGGTGGTCGTGAACGTCCAGTCGTCGTCTGGGAGCACGTCCGAAAGCCTTCGCTGCGTGGTCAACATCGCGGCTGCCCCAGAGCCGTGGTTGCGCTGGCGACGACACCAGTTCGGACGGGGAACGCCGAAGACCATCACGGACTCGATGGGGATGTACCGTGACAGGCTGCACCCGACGGGCGCTCCAGAGGGTGTCGACTCGTGGTGGGTGGTCACCGACCAGGCATCCGCCACGGATGCGGTCACCGACATGGTGGAGCGCATGAACGATGCGGGCTGGGCCCTGCTCGACACGCTCCTGAGTCGTGAGGGGATCATGGAGTCGCTCCGACGCGGCGACATGGGCTACGTGAAGCGAAACCACCACGAGGCCTACTTTGCACGGGCGGAGGCACTGCTGCGAATGGACGACGGGCGTAGCGGCGCTCGTGAATCAAGCCTGTCGTCGGCGCTCGAGAACGTGATGCCCACGCAGCGTGAGGACCCCGAGTTCGACGAATGGGTCAGGGCTCAGACGCGAGAGTGATTCGCCCGGCCGCGACATGCAGCACCCCGCTGCACGCCGTGCCGGTTCCGGCGTCGGGGCCTGCGATTCCGGCTCAACCGAGCGGCTCGGCCTCGAGATCGCGCACGTGGTAGAACTCCTGGTCCCAGAGCATGTAGATGAGCCACGTCGGCAGGATGTACGACTCCTGCATGTAATTCGACTGCGAGGCGTGGATCGTCCAACCCTCGTGCTTCTTCGCGACCTCGGCGCTCATCGCGTACTCGGGCTTCGGCTGGTTGGCGACGACGAACGCGCCGGCCTCGCCCCCGAAGACCGAGAGTGCGCCCGAGGGGCTGATCGTGGAGACGAGGTGCTTCGGCCCGGTATACGAACCGCCCGCCGCCTCGAGCTCGGCGATCGCGAGTTCGGTCACCCGGCCCATCTGCATGTGGTCCTTGTGTCCGGTGGCGCCACTCTCGGGCCAGAAGCCGACGACGACATCGGGGCGCACCCGCTTCATCTCGGCGACGACGCGCGCGACGAGTTCGTCTTCGTCGGCCTCGGGCACGCCGCCGTCGGGGTAGTCCCACACGACATGGCGGTCGACGCCGAGGTTGAAGCTGTTCTTCAGTGCTTCGGCCTTGCGGATGTCGCCGAGATCCTCCTGCCGTGCGACGACGGGCGTCTGATGCCCGGCCTCGCCCTGGGTCGCCGTGATCATCGCCGTGTACGCGCCGCCCTGGTGGGCGCGGAAGAACAGTCCGTTGACGGTCTGCTCGTCATCGGGGTGGGCGAAGACGCCGAGCACGCGCTCGCCGTCGAGCTCTGCGACGATCGAGTCGACGCCCCTCGCGGTGGGTTCGTAGAAGAGGTGGCGACCCGCCCAGTAGACCCCGCCGAGCACGGCGAGGATGACGGCGGCGACGACGATGAGCGCGACGGTGCGCTTGCGCATGGGTGGGGGCTCCCGGTACGGATCCGCGTCGGGTTCGCGGATGGTGACGAGCAGGCTAACCCGAGGGGCGCCGAATTCCGAATCCTGCTCAGTATCGGGCGAGGTCTTGCCACGGGGAAGATATCTTCCTATTCTCTTCCCATGGCACGCAGACGCGAAGGACGGCTCGTCGACCTCGAGGTCGACATCCTCGCCGCAGGCATGGAGCTCCAAGGAGACGCCGGCGAGTTCTACGGCTTCGCGCTCGCGAAGCGCATCGCCGAGCGATCGGATGCCGCTGCGCTCACCGCGCACGGCACGCTCTACAAGGCGCTCGCCCGCCTGAGTGAACGGGGTCTGCTCGAATCCGTCTGGGAGGATGCCGCGATCGGTGAGGCCGAGGGGCGCCCGCGACGCCGCCTGTATCGCGTCACGGGTGCCGGCGAACTCGCGTACCGCACCGAGCTCGAGGCGCGGCGGGTCGTCGCCGCCGCCCCGGCGAAGGCGGCCTTCGCATGACCGCCGAGCGCATCGACGGTGCGCTCGAGGAGCGTGAGCTCGCGACATCCGCTCATACGCGCGACCGCGCCATGCACGGCGGCGACCGTGCCCTGCACCGCAGCGACCGTGCCGTGCTCGCGTGGGGGCGTTGGTACACGCGCGACCTGCCCGAGGAGGTCGCCGCCGACCGCCTCGCCGAACTCGAGTCCGACGTCTTCGAGGAGCGTGCGGCAGCGGGCGATGCGGCCGGTGCCGGTCGTTCGATCGTCGGCCGTGCGATCCGCGGTGTTCCCGCCGACCTCGCGTGGCGGGTCGCCAGGCTTCGCGGCGCCTCGCTGACGGCGCCACGGGGCACGTTCCCCCTCGTGCTGCCCGCGCTCGCGCACGTCGCGACGGCGATGCTGCTCGCGTGGGGTGTGCTCATCGTCGTGCGCGTCGGCGCGGGGATGCTCGACGGCTCGTGGGTCGGAGCCTGGGATCTCGTGGCCGCGGGGGTCGTCGGTCTCGGTCTCGCCCTCATCGGCTCGGCTCTGACGCTCGTGCCCGAGGCGCGTTGGCTCGGCGCCCTCTGGCTCGCCGTCGCGAGCTACGTGCTGCTCCGCTTCGGCATGTACACGCTCATCGCCACGAGCACCACACTCAGCACCTTCTACACCTCGGCGCTCGTCGAGGCGATCCTCATCAATCGCGTGCTGTCCGCCGCCGGGGTGCTCTTCTTCGTCTCGATGGCCGCCTGGTGGCTGCCGTCGGCCAAGGCCCTGTGGGCCGCACGACCCGAGCGGGTGCATCGCTCGCCCATGATCGACCCGGAAGGAACCATTGCATGAACGTGCAACGCATCGCCGCGATCGCCGCGATCACGGGCGCAGTGCTCGGCGGGGCGTCCGTCGTCGCGCTCGGCGCGGCCGCGTACACCGCCGGCCAGCCGCAGGCCCAGGCCGAGTCCGTCTCCTCCGAGATCGACGACAGCGCCGAGCCACGGCCCGAGCAGACGGCGCTTGCCGCACCCGCCGGAACCGGCCAGACCTCGCAGGTCGCGGCCGCATCCGGCATCGATACGAACGCTGCCGACTACAACCCCTACCTCGACCCGCTGAGCGACCAGTTCGTGACGCCCGAAGCCCGCTCGGAGTGGCTCGGCAAGCAGGTCGTCATCCGCGAGTGCATGGCCGACGCCGGCTTCGACTTCCTCGAGTGGCAGTGGTGGCTCGGCGGCAGCCCGCAGCCGACCGGACTCGACTACGAGGCCACGATCCTCTGGACCAAGGCGCTCTACGGGCCCGACATCTACAACCCCGGCGGAGGCTGCGCCGAGGCGGG
Source organism: Agromyces cerinus (assembly GCF_016907835.1). NCBI lineage: Bacteria > Bacillati > Actinomycetota > Actinomycetes > Micrococcales > Microbacteriaceae > Agromyces > Agromyces cerinus. Next base: position 3,619,536 of record NZ_JAFBCT010000001.1, read on the forward strand.
CGACAAGGCCGAGGCCGAGGCGCGCGCCGCCGGGCAGCCGCTCGGCGCCCCCGAGACGCCCGTCGACCCTGAAGCGGCGACCGAGCGCGAGATCTGGCTCGAGTTCCAGCAGCGCGTACGCGACTGCATGGCCGAGGCCGGGCATGAGTACCTCTACTTCGAGTGGTGGAACCCCGACGGGTCGGAGGCCCAGCCACTCGACCTCACGGAAGCCGAGCGGGCCGAGTGGACGCTCGCGCTCCACGGCAACGCCGCCGGTGGCGCGGCCTACCGCTGGGAGGATGCCGGCTGCTGGGGCAGGGCGGTGCACGAGTCGGGCAACGACAACATGCACTGAGCCGGCGCGCTCACTGCGCGCACGAGGTCTGGGCCCGGCGGATGCCGCGGCTCAGGCCTTGGCGCCCTTCGCCTTCTCCTTGAGGAAGATGAGGGGCAGGAGCCAGGTGCCGAGCGCGGTGATGATCCAGATGGTGAGGGTCGCGAGCACCCAGGTCACCCAGCCGTCGATCGTGATGCCGCCCGGGAACAGCGATGCGATCAGGAGCGCCACGAACGTCGAGACGAGCCCGATACCGCCGAGGATCGCGGAAGCGTGCTGCCGCGCGACGTTGAAGATGAACGGGCCGAGCACCGCCTGTGCGATCGTGAAGACGACGATCGCGATCAGGAACCCGCCCCACTCGATGTGGAAGTCCGGGAGGATCCACGAGGCGACGAGCAGGCCGATGGCGACCGTCACGAGGGAGATCAGCGTGCGGATGAGGAAGCGGATCATGCCGCGAGCGTAGCGGGGTGACGGATGCCGCGTCGAGCACCGCGCCGCCGACCGTGGCGGTGCGCGCTCGAAACGAGCAAGATGTGTCGCATGGCCGAACGCGCGACGCGTGAGGAGACGGCACCGAACCCGGCTGCGCGCCGGGTGCAGGCGGCGTACTTCACGCTGCTCATCGGCAACACCCTCGCCGCCTCCTTCATCTGGGGCGTCAACACGCTCTTCCTGCTCGACGCCGGCCTCACGAACTTCGAGGCGTTCGCCGCCAACGCCTTCTTCTCGGTGGGCATGGTGATCTTCGAGGTGCCGACGGGGGTCGTCGCCGACACCCTCGGGCGGCGGGTCTCGTACCTGCTCGGCACCGTCACGCTCGCCGTGACGACCGTGCTGTACTACCTGCTCTGGGTGGCTCATTCGCCGTTCTGGATGTGGGCGATCGTCTCGGTGCTGCTCGGCCTCGGCTTCACCTTCTTCTCGGGCGCCGTCGAGGCCTGGCTCGTCGACGCGCTCGCCGCGACCGGCTACACGGGCGGGCTCGAGCGGGTCTTCGGGCGAGGGCTCGCGCTCGCGGGCGCGGCGATGTTCATCGGCTCGATCCTGGGCGGTGTGGTCGCGCAGGCGACGAATCTCGGGGTGCCGTTCCTCATCCGCGCCGGCATCCTCATCGTCATGTTCGTCGTCGCGGCCATCGTGATGCACGACCTCGGGTTCACGCCGGCCGGACGCGCGCACCCGATCCGCGCGACGAAGGAGGTCTTCAACGCCTCGGTGAAGTACGGGCTCGGGCGGCGCCCGGTGCGCTACGTCATGTTCGCGTCGTTCTTCACGACGGGCGTCGGCTTCTACGTCTTCTACGCGCTGCAGCCGTACCTCGTCGAGCTCTGGGGCGACACGGGCGCCTACTCGATCGCGGGTCTCGCTGCGGCGATCCTCTCGGGGTCGCAGGTGATCGGCGGGCTCGTGGCTCCGTGGGTGCGCCGGCGGTTCCGCAAGCGCACGACGACCATCATCCTGAGCCTCGTCGTGTCGAGCCTCGTGCTGCTCGCACTGGGAGTGAACCGCAACTTCTGGATCGCGCTGGTGCTCCTCACGGTGTGGGGGCTCGTCGACGCGGCCGCCGGGCCGGTGCAGCAGGCGTACCTGAACGACATGATCCCGTCGCAGCAGCGCGCGACCGTGCTCTCGTTCGACTCGCTGCTCGGCAGCACGGGCGGCGCCGTGATCCAGCCGGTGCTCGGCCGCTCGGCCGACCTCTGGGGGTACCCAGGCTCGCTGCTCGTCAGCGGCGGCATCCAGGCGCTCGCCGTGCCGTTCCTGTGGCTGAGTCGCCGGCAGGGGTCGCCGGCGGATGTCGCGACCGACGAGTCACCTGAGAGCCCCGAGGAGATCACGGAGTCAGGGCCGCCGGTCGGGTAGTTCTCCCGCTCATCGGCCGATTTCACGGGTTCGTCCCCCGTTCGGGGGGCGTGTAGCATGGCTCGGACACGCCCGAGCGGCCGAGTGGTCGTTCCCGAATCGCGGCGGGAGGTGCCCGATGCGGAAGACCGTCCTCTTCAGTGCTGCCGTCGCGGCCCTCTTCATCGGCTCGATCTTCATCGGCGTCGCCGCCGCGACAACCGGGGCGCCGGTGCTCTACGACGCGCGCTCGCCGCACCCCGTCGCAACGGACTCCGACGCATTCGACGTCGACGCAGGCGAGGCGCAGGGCAGCGAAGCGCAGGCCCCGGCCGACGGCGCCGACACCGACGACGCTCCGCTGCCGAGCCCGACGTCGCCGCCGAGGGCGACTCCGCGTCCGACTCCAGCGCCGACGCCCACGCCCGGCCCGACGAACCCGCCGATCGCCGACCCGGTGCCCACGCCCGAGGAGCAGCAGGCCTGGCTCGGCTTCCAGCAGCTCGTGCGCGAGTGCATGGTCGAGGCCGGCCACGAGTACCGCGAGTGGGAATGGTGGACCACCGAACCGCGCGACCCGACGTCGACGGCTCCGGCGATGCCCGAGGGGCTCACCGCCGACGGCGAGGCCGCATGGCGGCTCGCACTCGAGGGCGACGGCGGTGAGAACGACGGATGCCTCGGCGAGGCCGTTCGCGAAGACCAGTCGCACCCGATCGTGCCGCCCGCGGCGGCGCCGCCGCCTCCGCCGACCGCGACGCCCGACGCCGAGACGCCCGACGCCGAGACGTCGCCCGGTAGCTGACCTCGCCGCGCCGGCGGGTCGGTCTCAGGCCTGGGCCGACAGCGTCTCGACGCGCCCGTTCAGCTCCGCGGCATCCGCAGCCCAGAGCTCGACGACTTCGGCGGCGAGCCGCTCCTCGAGGCCGGCGAGCGCCTGCACGCGGAAGGTGACGGCCGCGGCGGTGTCGCCCGCCTTGCCGAAGCCCTGCGCGAGCGAGCGCATCCACGACTCGCTCGCCGCCTTGACGGCGGTGTAGTTCGCGCCGCCCGCGGTGGGGCGTTCGACCGTCGTCGACGAGACGATCGCGATGCGGCCGGCGGGGGAGGCGACGAGGTCGTCCCAGAAGGCGCGGCTGACGTACCGGAGTGCGGTGAATGAACGTTCGAGCACGCGGTAGTCCTCTTCGGTCTGCCCGGCGATGCCGCCGCCGCCGCGCCAGCCCCCGACGAGGTGCACGACGCCGTCGAGGTCGCCGACCCGCGCGTGCACGCGCATCGCGAGCTCGAGCACGTCGTCGCCGTCGGTGAGATCGGCGCGCTCGCCGATGACGCCCGGCAACTCGGCCTCGAGCGTCTCGAGGCGGCTGTCGTCGGTGCCGACGGCGACCACGCGGACCCCGGCGTCGAGCAGTGCGCGGGCGACCGCCCGGCCGGAGGCGCTCGTCGCGCCGGCGATCAGCACGGTGCGGCCGGTGAGGCCGGTGGCGTCGGAGAGGCCGGGGGCGTCGGCGGGCTGGTCGGTCATGTTCGGCTCCACTTCGAGCTCTCGGAATCAGGCGAACGGACGCTGCTCAGGACGGAATCCATGATCGTGTCCTGAGCAGCGTACGTCGTCCTGAATCGGTGCGGCGATCAGGCGTCGGCGGCCGTGATGCCGACGGTCGACTCGATGACGGGCTTCATCTTCTTGTCGAGGGCCTCGTAGAACATCGACAGCGGGAACTCGTCGTCCATCACGAGGTCCGTGTAGCCCTTGGGCGGGCCGGCGAGCACCTCGCGGGGCAGGCCCTCGGCCCACACCGACGCCGGGTTCGGCGTCACGACACTCGTGACGAGGTCGTAGGCGGCGAGCCAGTGCACCGTCTTCGGTCGGTCGATCGACTTCCAGTAGAGCTCGTCGATCGCGTCGCCGAGTTCGACGACCGCGTCGGGCACGGCGTCCCAGTCGAAGCTGAGCGAGACGTCGGTCCAGTCGAGCACGTGCTTCTGGTGCAGCCACGCGAACAGCAGCTGGCCGCCGAGCCCGTCGTAGTTGCGCACGCGCGAACCCGTGATGGCGAAGCGGAAGATGCGGTCGAAGATCACCGCGTACTGCACGAGCTTGCCGGTCGAGCGCATCTGCTCTTCGACCTCGGTGAGCTCCTCGCCGGCGGCGAGGCGCGCGTTCAGGCCGCGCTCGATCTTCACCGACTCGCGGAACGCGGTGAGGTCGCACCGCAGCTCCTCGAGCGAGTAGAGGAAGAACGGCATGCGCTGCTTGATCATGAAGGGATCGAACGGCAGGTCGCCGCGCATGTGCGTGCGGTCGTGGATGATGTCCCACATCACGAACGTGCGCTCGGCGAGCTCCTGGTCGTCGAGCAGCGCCGCCGCGTCGGCGGGCAGCTCGAGCTTCGTGATGTCGGATGCCGCGCGCACGACCCTGCGGTAGCGCGCTGCCTCGCGGTCCTGGAAGATCGCACCCCACGTGAACGTCGGAATCTCGCGCATCGCGACCGTCTCGGGGAAGAGCACCGCCGAGTTCGTGTCGTAGCCGGGCGTGAAGTCGACGAGGCGCAGGCTCACGAAGAGCTTGTTGCCGTAGTCGCCGGCCTCGAGTTCCGCGATGAACTCGGGCCAGATCGTCTCGACGACGAGCGCCTCGACGTGCCGGTCCTGCGAACCGTTCTGCGTGTACATGGGGAAGACGACGAGGTGGCGGATGCCGTCGATGCGGTGCCGCTGCGGCTGGAACGCCACGAGCGAGTCGAGGAAGTCGGGCACGCCGAAGCCCTCGGCCTGCCAGCGACGGAAGTCGACGACGGATGCCGCGAGGTACTCGGCCTCGTGCGGGAACCGCGGCGCGAGCGCCTCGATCGACTCGACGATCGCGTCGACGAGACGGGATGCCTCTGCACGGTCGGATGCCTCGGGCACCGAGCCGTCCTTCACCTGCAGCGACTGGAGGGCGGTCGCCGACTCCTTGAGGCGGAGCCACGCGGCATCCGTCTCGACGCCTTCGGCGAGCGCGAGGTCGGCGGCGGTCACCGCGTCCTCGAGAACCTCGGGTTCGCCGATGATGGCGTCGATCGTGGTGTTGCTCGACATGTGAACCTCCGATCCTCGATGAGGGGTGAGTGCTGCGAATGGATGCGCGCGACGCGAATCGCCGTGCCCTTCAAGGCTACGAGCCGAGGCTCTGCGATTGGTTGTGCCCCGGCGCGGGATTCTTGCGTGAGCGCAAGATCTCGCGGCTGAGATCGCTGCGGCGCGCAGGAGGCCCGTCGGCTCCCGCCTGGGCGCGATTGCATCGGAGCGGGTGCAGCCCCTGAGTCGTGCCGGTGCGGGCACGTGTGCGGAACGCGCCGATGTCGACCGGCGGTCCAGTGGGGGTCCGGATGTCGCCCCGCTCGGGCGTTCCTATCGTGAGGGATATTCAGTTATTGAACCCGAGTGGAAGGACAGGATCATGAACACCACGAAGACGGGGTCGGCGGCCATCGGTGCAGTGGCGCTCCTCGTCGTACTCAGTGCATGCGCAGGGGTGCGCGACGATGTCGAGCCGGGGAACGTGCCGCAGTCGCAGCACGAGCTCCAGCAGTCGGCCCGACAAGAGTCCGACGCGATGCGTGCCGAGCTCCACGCCGGCGCGACCTCCGTGCAGTCGTTCGCGACCGCCGAGGGGATCCGCAGTGCCAAGCAGGCCGAGTCCCGCTCGTTCGCCGGCCCGTCGCCGTCGAGCGTCGAGGGGATCCGCAGTGCGAAGCAGGCCGAGTCTCGCTCGTTCGCCGGCCCGTCGCCGTCGAGCGTCGAGGGGATCCGCAGTGCGAAGCAGTCGGAGGCTCGGGCCGACGTCGGCCCGTCGGCGGCCGAAGCGCAGGGGGTGCGTCTGACGAAGTACGGGGAGGCTCTGGCCGCCGCCGAGTCCCTTCGTCAGCACGAGCTCGAGCACGGCGCATCATCGGACCGACTCCGGTGACCCGCGACGACCCGACGGGGCCCCGGCAGATGCCGAGGCCCCGTCGCATGCGCGCGGATGCCTCGAACGATGCTGTCGTACGCCACACAACATCTCGCCCCCGAGGATCGTGCGGTGTTCCGCGCGCAGCGGTGAATCGAAACGTCATGCTGTGACGCACCGAGTCGCGTGCTGGGACATGGGCACCCCTCTCCATTGACGCCGGCTCTCGGGCGCTGTCAGGATGCGATTCGGCAGATCGTCGATCCCTAGAGCAAGGAAACCTCCCACATGACCACTCCCGCTCCCGCCCCCGTGTCCGCACCGTCGGCGCCCGCCGAGAAGTGGAACGTCCTCGCGATCGTCGGCTTCGTGCTCTCGCTCCTGGGCACCAACATCGTCGCCATCGTGCTCGGGTTCATCGCCCTGAGTCAGGTGAAGAAGTCGGGTGAACGCGGCCGCGGCCTCGCGCTCGCTGCCGTCATCATCGGCTTCGCATCGATCGTGCTCTACATCATCATCTTCATCGCGACCTTCGCGTTCGTTGCGGCGACCCCCGCGGTCACGTCCTACTGAGTCGTCGACGAGACCACTCGCACGAAGTCCCCACGCGGCGCTGCCGGTGGGGACTTCGTCGTCTGACGGCCGTCAGTGCACGAGGGCGGCCTCGCGGATCGGCGCGCCGGTCGCTGCAGGCGTCGCCCGCCCGGCCGGCAGCAGCAGGGCGATGAGCGCCGAGGCGAGCAGCACCGATGCGCCGACCACGACGGCCGGCTCGGCGCCGACGGTGTAGTCGGCGGGGGTGAGTGCGCCGCCGGCTCCGGTGAAGACCGCCGTCGAGACGGCGATGCCGAGCGCGACGCCCACTTCGCGGAGCATCGAGTTCGTGCCGCTGGCCTTCGCGTGGTCGTCGGGCTGCATGGTCGCGAGCACGGCCGTCGCCGACGGGGCGAACACGAGGCCCATGCCGACGCCGGCGAGGATGAACGGCGCCACGAAGGCCGAGTACTCGGTGTCGACGTCGAGCAGGCCCGTCAGCCAGAAGAGCGCCGCCGACAGGGCTGCGAGGCCCGCGACGATGAGGGCGCGCGTGCCGATGCGCCCGGCGAACGCTCCGGCGAGCGGCGCGACGACCATCGGGGCGAGCGTCCACGGCGAGGTCTGCACCGCAGCCTCGAGCGGGGTCGCGCCCTGCACGACCTGCAGGAACTGGATGAGGATGAAGATCGACCCGAACGCGCCGAAGCTGAAGCCGAACCCCGCGAGGTTCGCGACCGTGAAGCTGCGATCGCGGAAGAGGCGGAGCGGCAGGAGCGGCGCCGAGGCGCGTGACTCCCAGACGACGAAGCCGACGAGGAGCAGGCCGCCGACGATGAGGCTGCCGAGCACCTCGGTGCTCGACCAGCCGGCCTCGTTGCCCCGCACGATGCCGTAGACGAGGCCGAGGAGGCCGAGCCCCGAGAGGGCGAGGCCGAAGACGTCGGCGCGGAGCCGGGCGCCGAAGCTGTTCTGCAGCGCGAGCAGCACGAGGGCGATCGAGACGACGCCGACGGGCACGTTGATCCAGAAGATGGCCTGCCAGGCCCAGCCCTCGATGACCGCGCCGCCGACGAGCGGTCCGGTGGCGACGCCGAGGCCCGCCACTCCGCCCCAGATGCCGATGGCGAGAGGGCGCCGCGCCAACGGCACGGCGCCGGCGAGCAGGGTGAGCGAGAGCGGCATGATGGCGGCGGCGCCGAAGCCCTGCGCGGCTCGGGCGGCGATGAGCTGGCCCGGATCGGTGGCGAGGGCCGCGAGTGCCGAGCTCAGCGTGAACACCGCGATGCCGATGATGAAGAGGGTGCGTCGCCCGAATCGGTCGCCGAGGGCGACCGCCATCAGGATCGTGCTCGCGAACGCGAGCGTGTACGCGTTCATGAACCACTGCAGCTCTTCGACGGATGCCCCGAACTCCGCGTGCAGCACGGGCAGCGCGTTGGTCATGACGAGGTTGTCGAGCGTCGCCATGAACATCGGCAGCGCCGTGGCGAGGAGGACGAGCCAGAGCGGACCCGGTCGTCGGGCGCCGGAACGACGCGTGGAGGGGCGTACTGCGGCATCGAGAGTGGTGGACACGACGGCGCTCCTTGTTGTTATCGGATGATTACTTCGAACTGTAGTAATCGACTGATAACATGTCAACCATGACGGTCGAATCGGCTCCCACGGCTCCGCGCATGAAGGCGGCCGACCGCCGCGAGCTCATCCTCGAGGCCGCCACGGCGGTCTTCGGTGCGAAGACCTACGTCGGCACCACGACCGACGAGGTCGCTCGAGCCGCCGGGGTCAGCCAGCCCTACGTCGTGCGGCTCTTCGGCACGAAGGAGAAGCTCTTCATCGAGGTCATCGATCGCGCGTACGACCGCATGATCGACGTGTTCCGGGCAGCGCTGCCGGGGGCGCCGGAGGGGGTCGGCGAGCGCATGGGCACGGCATACACCGAGCTCCTGGTCGAGCGCGGCATGCTGCCGGTCGTCGCGAACTCCACGGCGCTCGGAGGCGAACCCCAGATCGGCCGCGTCGCCCGCGCCGGGTTCAGCCGCATCTGGCGATTCCTCCGCGACGAGGCGGGGTTCACGCCCGAGCAGGCCCGCGAGTTCATCGCCACCGGCATGCTGATCAACACGATCGTCGGCCTGCGACTCACGGGCGACTACGGCGACGAGGTCTCGGCGACGGAGGTGCTCGACGCCTGCTTCCCCGACGCCGTCGAGAAGGTGCGTACCCTGCTTCCCGCCGCCGGCGAGCCCTGGTGACGCCTCCGAGATCGTCATAGTCGACGCGGGCCGGCGTAGGCCATGATGTGTGCATGGTCGAACCCCCGGCGGAGCCTGCAACGAGGCCGAATCGTACGCTCATCGTGATCCTCTCCGTCATCGGCGTGCTCGTCGTCGTCGCCCTCGTCGTGGTGTTCACCCGCGGCACGCCCCAGCTCCTCGACGAGTCCACGCCCGAAGGCGTGGTGCAGCGGTACTCGGCCGCGGTGATCGACGGCGACGAGGCCGCTGCCATCGAGTACCTCGTCCCCGAGCTCGGCGACCCCTGCCGCGAGTTCGACGGCGGATACTCCCAGGACCTGCGCGTGACCCATGTCTCGACGACGCAGCGCGATGACACCGCCGAGGTGCAGGTGCTCATCACCACCACCTACGACGCCGGACCGTTCGACTCCTCGAGCTACGAGGAGAAGGCCGAGTTCGACCTCGTCAGGAGCGGGGACGGCTGGCTCATCGAATCGACGCCCTGGCCGCTCACGATCTGCGAGCCCGGGGTGGTGGAGTGATGAGCTCCGCGCAGGGCACCGTTCGCCGACTGATCGTCTACTCGCTCCTCTTCGCACTCGTCACGATCGTCGCGATCGGCGTCGCCGGCCTCCTCGAGCGACTGCTCGGCGTCAGCACCGAGTTGGTGTTCGGCGGCACCGTCGACCTCGCCCGTTCGCTCGCGTTCGCGCTCATCGGCGGGCCGCTCGCTGCCGTGCTGTGGTGGTCGGTCTGGCGCCGGCTGCGCGACGGCGCCGAGCGCGCATCGCTCGGCTGGGGTCTCTACGTGACCGTGATGTACACCGTGGCACTCATCGTGGCGACCTCGACGCTCGTCGGCACGGCGGCGTCCCTCCTCGACGGCGACTGGCGACCCGGCACCTTCGCCGCCTTCCTCGTCTGGGCACTCGTCTGGGTGTGGCACCGGTGGATGTGGCGGCATCCGGTGAAGCATCCGATCCGGCTGCAGACCGTGCCCGCGGTCGCGGGATCGGTCATCGGACTCGTCGTCGGTGCCGGCGGGGCCGTCAACGCCCTCGGTGCACTGTTCGACGCGGCGATCCGCGGCATCTCCCAGACCACGATCGCGGGCAGCCCGTGGTGGCAGCTGCCGGTCGACGGGCTCATCTGGGCGGTGGTCGGCACGGCGATCTGGTGGTGGCACTGGCACCGCGAGGGCGCCAGGCGACTCGACACGGGCCTCTCCGCCGTGGCCCTCGTGGTCGTCGGCGTGATGGCCGCGGGCCTGCTGATGCTCGTCGGACTCGGCACGACGCTCTGGGTCGGGCTGCGGGTCGCATTCGACGCCGGTGCGCCCTCCGATGAGATCCTGCGTCCGCTGGGGGCCGCGCTCGCGTGGACGCTCGTCGGCGCGACGGTGTGGACCTACCACCGTCGGATCGCCGCCGTCCGGTCCGACGGCACGCGCCGGGCGAGCACGCTCGTCATGTCGGGGGTCGGCCTCGTCGGCGCGGCCACGGGCATCGGCATCATCGTGAACAGCGTGCTCGCCGCGCTCGTCGACCCGTTCGCGTCATCCGACACCCGTTCCCTCCTCCTCGGCGGCATCAGTGCGCTCGTCGTCGGGGGGCCCGTCTGGTGGTTCAGCTGGCGGCCGACCGAGCGCCCCGAACCGGCCGAGATCGCCTACCCCGGCCGCCGCATCTACCTCGTGGCCGTGTTCGGACTGAGCGCGATCGTCGCGCTCATCACCCTGCTCGTGGTCGGCTTCCAGCTCTTCGCATTCGGGCTCGCCTCGACGAGCGGCGCGAGCCTGATCGACCAGATACGCGCTCCGCTCGGCCTGCTCGTCGCCACCGTGCTCGTGTTCGGCTACCACTTCGCCGTGTGGCGTCGCGACCGTTCGGTGATCGCCGCAGCGGGGCTCGCTCCCGAGCAGCGGGTCGGCCGGGTCATCCTCGTGGCCGGCGGCGAGACAACGGAGGTCGAACAGGCGATCCGCGCCACGGGTGCCTCCGTCACCGTCTGGCGGAGTGCCGAGGCGGATGACGTCGCCGCGGCCGGCACCGAGGCCGAGGTGGGGCCTGCAACCGGGGCCGAGCCTGAGCCGCCCATCGAGGTCGAGACCGCTGCGCGCCCCGATCCCCGTGCGATCGTGGCCGCGCTCGACGGCGTCGCCGCGAAGCGCGTGCTCGTCATCGTGGGGCCGGGTGACCGCGTCGAGGTGATCCGCCTGGCCGACTGACGGGCGGGCCGGGCGCGATTCCGCCGATCGAGCGGATGCCGCGGCATCCGCTCGTTCGTCAGAGCACCTTCTGCATGTGGATCGCCGCCGTCTCGTAGCCGAGCGACTCGTAGAGGCGGATCGCCGGCGTGTTGTACCCGAAGACGTTCAGGCGCAGGTTCACCGCCCCCTGTTCGCGCGCGACCTCCTCGGCGAGCTGCATCACGCGGCTGCCGAGCCCCCGGCGCCGGTGCGTCTCGTGGATCGCGACGTCCCAGATGTACCAGTTGGCCGGCTCGCTCATCGGGCCGATCCAGAGCCAGCCCGCGTCCTCGCCGTCGGCCTCGACGGTGAAGAGCAGATGCCCGTCGATGAGCCGCCCGTCGGGGAAGTACTGGTCCTCCGAGGCGCGCCGGCCGACGGCCGCCTGCTCGGCGTTCTCGCCGGCGCGCTGCCGCGCCTGTTCGTATGCCGCCATCGCGACGGGCAGCCAGGCGGCCGTCTCGGCCTCGGTCTTCAGTCGGAGTCGAACGTCGTCGGTCATCCGCCCATGGTGCCACGACGCCGATCGCGAGGGGAGGGGTGCACGGCGGTCGGATCCGCCCTCTCGCGGCGCAGTGTGACAGGCTTCGCCCATGACCGCCTCCCTCCGACCGCTCGACCGCGCCCGGCTTCCCGAGTGGATCGACCGCAGTGCCGGCGAGTACGCCCGCGATCTCATCGCGATGGGCAGGTCCGAGGAATGGGCCCTGAGGCATGCCGCGGAGGGGATGGCCGAATCGTTCCCGGGTGGCGCGCCGACACCCGGTCACGAGGTCTTCGACGTCGTCGACGACCAGGGCGTCGCGGTCGGCTACCTCTGGATCGGCCCCGACACGAGCGGCGACGACCGGTCGTGGTGGATCTGGGACGTGCTGATCGAACCCGGGCACCGGGGCCGGGGTCTCGGGCGCGAGGCGATGCGCCTCGCCGAGGAGCACGCCAGGGCGCAGGGCGCCCACTCGATCGGCCTCAACGTCTTCGCGTTCAACGCGACGGCACGCGGCCTCTACGAGTCGCTCGGCTACGAGACGACCTCGGTGCGCATGGGCAAGCGCCTCGACTGATCGCGGCGAGCGGATGCCCCGTGGTGGGCGAAAATGGTGGGATGACGAGAACGGTGCGCGGCGCGAGGGTCCTGATCACCGGCGCGGCCGGGGGCATGGGCCGCATGTACGCCGAACGCGCGGTGGCCGAGCACGCGGCATCCGTCACCCTCTGGGACCGCGACGCGGCGGCGCTCGCGCGCACGGTCGACGAGCTCGGCGCGATCTCGCGCGGGCGCACCCGCATCCAGTCGTTCGTCGTCGACGTCGGCGACCTCGGAGCGATCGCGAAGACCGCCCAGCGCGTGCGGCGCGAGGTCGGCAACCCCGACGTGCTCATCAACAACGCCGGCATCGTGCGCGGCAACCGCTACTTCTGGAACACCGACAACGGCGACGACACCCGCACGACGATGCAGGTCAACGCGCTCGCGCCGATGTACATCGCGCGCGAGTTCCTACCCGGCATGATCTCGAACGCGTATCGTGCGGCGCGCATCGTGAACGTCGCGAGTGCTGCAGGCACCCTCGCGAACCCCCGCATGGCGGTCTACGCCGCGTCGAAGGCGGCGCTCATCGGCTGGAGCGACTCGCTGCGACTCGAGCTCGAGCAGTCCGACCACGGCAACGTGAAGGTGACCACGGTCACGCCGAGCTACATCGCGACCGGTATGTTCGCGGGTGCCCGCGGTCCGGTGCTCGCGCCGGTGCTCGAGCCCGAGTACGTCGTCGACCGCGTGTGGCGGGCGATGCTCGAGGGCAGGCCCCTGCTGGAGCTGCCGAGGAGCGTTCGCTTCTCACGCGCGCTGCGTGGTCTGCTGCCGACGCGCGTCTTCGACCGCGTCGTCGGCGACGGCTTCGGCGTGTACCGCTCGATGGATCGGTTCACGGGGCGCCGCTGACGCCGAGCGCCGCAGCGCTCGCGCTGACGCCGCGCGCCGTATCGCTCAGAGCTCGTGCTCGCCCAGCCAGTCGAGCAGCACGCGCGTGAACTCCTCGGAGCGCTCGACGCTCGGCAGGTGCGCCGTGTCGGCGAAGCGAGCACCCGTCGCGTTCGGCAGGTGCTCGAGCAGGTGGTCGTACGCCGCGAGCACCGGGCTGACGTCGTACTCGCCCACCGTCACGAGCGCGGGCAGCCGGATGTCGCCGAGCCGCTCGTTCGCCGGCGGTTCGAGCGGGAGCATGGTGCCGTCGTCGGTCGCGTGGGCGGCGTTCGGGGCGTTCAGTTCGTACGCCCGTCGCACGAACCCGGGGTCGAGCTCCGCCTCGGAGCGAAGCGGCCCCACAGCCCACACCGCCGCCTCGAGGCGCATGAGCAGCGCCGCATCGACCGCCGGATCGATCGCCTCGATCTCGTCGAACCGTCGCTGCTCCTCATCGGTGAGCGGCAGGTCGGGGAATCCGCCCGGCTCCGAGCCGACGGTCACGACGCCGCGGACGCGGTCGGGGAAGGCGAGTGCGGTGTCGAGCGTGATGCGCCCGCCGCGGCTCGCGCCGATGACGGTCGCCTCGGCGACGCCGAGGTGGTCGAGCACCGCGATCGCGTCGGCGTGGTTCGCGAACGGCACCGACTCGTCGTGGTGCGTGCCGCCGAACCCGCGGGGGTCGTACCGCACGACGAAGTGGTCTTCGGCGAGGGCGTCGATCTGCTCGTCCCACATGCGCAGCGTCGCGATGCCGGCGGGGATCAGGAGCAGGGCGGGCGCGGAGGCGTGGCCCGCCGACTCGTAGTGGAGTTCGGCACCGGGAACCGTGAGTGTTGGCATCCCCCGATGCTACGCACTTCGATCGCCCCCGCCGTCACGGGCGATCGCTCAGTCGTCGTCGCCCTGGTCCTGCTTCTTGTCCTTCTTGTCGTTGTTGCCGTTGTTGTTGCCCGGGCCGCGGTTGTCGTTGTCGTCGTCGTCGTCCTCGGTCGGCGTGGGGGTCGGCGTGACGGAATCGGTGACCTCGGCGGCTTCGAGATCAGCCTGCACGAGCGCAATGGCCTCGCGGATGTCGGCGGCCTGCTGCTCGCCGATGGTGCCCGAGTCGACGGCCGCGGTCACGTCGTTCTCGAGCAGGGCGAGGGCGGCGATCGCGCCGAGGTAGTCGCCGTCGGCAGCGCGTTTCGCGACCTGCACGACCGAGGAGTGGAGATCGGCGCTGACCGCCTCAGGTGATTGACCGCAGGCGGCCAGCCCGAACGCGAGCGACCCGGCGAGGAGTCCGGCGCCGACCATGGTGCGAAGTCGTGCGCGCGTCATCGCGTCACCGCCTCTTCGAGCTGCTCGAGATGCACGCCGAGCTCGCCCGGCAGGGTCGGCAGCGTCTCGGTGGGCACGGGCTGCGGCCCGGTGAGGCTCGCGACCACCGGCGGCACGAGCAACGCGATGCCGATCGCGATGACGACGAGCAGCCCGACGGCGATCGCCGGACGCACCCAGCGGCGCGAGGGGGTCGGCGCCGGCTCGAACGCGGACGCCACAGCCCGAGCGGCGACGGCCCCATCGGCACCCTCAGGGGTGCCGAGCACGGCCGTCGTCGCGGCCGACGAGGCCGCGGCGGTGCGCGAAGCGGGCAGCACCAGGGTGGGGGCGTCGGATGCCTCGTGCAGCACGGTCGTCGCGGCATCCGCTCGGTTCGTCTCCGCCGATGCGGGCTCCGGCACGCTCGGAAGCCGACCGGCCGCGATCGCGACGTCGAGCGCCGTCGGTCGATCGGATGCCTCTCGGGCGGTCATGCCGCGGAGCAGCTCCACCCACTCGGTGCCGAGCAGTGCGGGGATCTCGGGGTCGCCCACGAGGCGTGCCGCCGCCGCTTCGACGGCCGGGCCGGGGAACGCCTGCCGCCCGGTGCGCGCCTCGAGCAGCACGAGCCCGAGCGAGTAGATGTCGGACGCGACGCCCGGCGCGCGGCCGCTCACCTGCTCGGGGCTGAGGTAGCCGGGGGTGCCGACGTAGGCGCCGGTGCGGGTGAGGCGCGCATCGTCGATGAGGCGGGCGATGCCGAAGTCGGCGAGTTTCGCGTCCCAGCTGCGAGTGGGCAGGTGCGACGGTGCCAGCAGCACGTTCCCCGGCTTCACGTCGCGGTGCACGATGCCGCGCGCGTGGATCACGTGCAGCGCCTCGGCGAGGTCGGCGGCGAGCCCCGCGGCCTCCGCTGTGCCGACCGGGCCGTGCTGCAGGGCCTTGCGGAGGTCCTGGCCCTCGACGAGTTCCATGACGAGGTACTCGCGGTCGATCGCGCCGTCGTGCGCGGCGTCGTAGAGGCGCACGAGCGCGCGGTGCTCGACGCTCGCGAGCAGGGCCGTCTCGGAGCGCCGGCGTGCCGCGTCGTCGATGCCCTCGGCGGCTTCGGCGAACACCTTCACGGCGACCGAGCGGCCGAGGCTCAGGTCTTCGCCGCGATAGACGCTCGCCATGCCGCCCCGGCCGATGAGCCCGTCGAGGCGGTATCGGCCGCCGAGCGTCACGCCCGTGAAGGGGCCGTCGGCGAAGCGGTCGGGGGAGCTGGTCACGCCTTCGAGCGTATCGTCGCAGGCTGGGAGACGGACGAATCGCGCGATGCCGGACATGACCTGGGTAGGGCATGATTCGACGAATGGAGACGTGGCGATGAACACCACGAACACCGATGGACTGCGCGGGCTCGATGAGGATCCCGATCTCGACCGGATGCTCGGTGCGGCGGCTCGCCCCAGCACCGGGCTGACACCCGAGGTGCGTTCCCGGCTTGCGGCGATGGCGGAGTCGGCGATGGCGCCGGACCGGCCGTCGCATCGGCGGCGGGCGGCTCTCGCGGCTGCCGTGCTGGCACCGGTGCTGCTGGTGGGGGGAGCGGGTGCGGCGTTCGCCGCGACCATGGTCGATTGGTCGCAGTTCTGGGGCACGAGCACGAGCACGACCACCGAGTGGCAGGCGTGGGCCGAGGAGCCCGATGCGGTCGTCACCTACTCGTTGCCGGGCGGCGGCGCCTGCGAGCTGCGCCTCGGAGACGTCACCTACAGTCCGGACCCGGCTCGCCCCGACGGTGTGGAGGCGGATCCGCGGGCGGCCGATGCGGTGCGCGACTACCTGCGGGCCGGGGACCTCTTCACCGAAGCCGATGTCGAGAACGCGATCGTCTCGGGCCGAGCCGTCGACGAGAACTTCATCGAGGAGGACGACGGCTCGAGGACCCGGTTCGGGTACGGCACCGAGAACTACGACGCCGACGTCGAGTACAACATGGCCGTCAAGAGCGCGATCCAGAACCGGATGACGGAGTACGTCGAGGGTCGAGGCCTGCCGATGGTCGGCGTCGGCTGGTTGGGCCAGGAGAAGTGCACCGGGGTCGACGAGTGATCGGCCGCAGCCGGTCGCGCGACGAACGCGACTACGCGGCGCTCATGGCCGAAGCTTCCCCCGACCTGCTCACGTACTTCGAACGCCGGGTCGGTGCCGACGGTGCCGACCTGCTCGCGGAGACGATGCTGATCGCCTGGCGCCGCAGGTCGGAGCTCCCGCGGGAGGTCGAGCCCGCACGCATGTGGCTGTTCGGCGTCGCGCGGAACGTGCTCCGCAACGCGGCCCGCAGCGAGGCGCGGCGCGAGCGTCTCGGCGACGCCCTCCGCGAGGTGCTGACGACCCGTTCGGTCGAGGATCCCGCCGACGTCGTCGCGATGCGGGATCTGCTCGAGCGGCTCGATCCCGACCTCGCCGAGATCGTCACCCTCGTGCACTGGGACGGCTGGTCGCTCGTCGAGATCGGCCGGCTGCTCGGCATGCCGGCGTCGACCGTGCGGGGTCGCTACCAGCGAGCGAAGGAGGAGCTCCGCGCGCAGCTCGCGGTGCGGGCGCCCCGCTGACGGGAGCGCCGGGGAGCGGGCGCGTCAGGGCGCGGGCGCCACCGGCGCCGCCCCGCCCGGTCAGCAGCAGTCGTCGTGCTCGTTGCCCTCGGCTTCGCGTTCGCCCGTGAGCACCGACACCGGCACCGTGCACGCGTCGCCGCGCCAGGCCTCGATGCCCTCGCGCACCGCGAATGCGGCGATGACGAGTGCGGCCACCGAGTCGGCCCACGCCCAGCCGAGCAGGCTGTTGAGCAGCAGGCCCGCGAGCAGCGCCGCCGAGAGGTAGGCGCAGATCAGCGTCTGCTTCGAGTCGGCGACGGCGGAGGCGGAACCGAGTTCGCGGCCGGTGCGGCGTTCGAACCACGACAGCAGCGGCATGACGGCGAGGCTCACGGCGGCGAGCACGATGCCGATCGGGGAGTGCTCGGGCTCCGAGGCCCCGAGCAGCGCGCGGGCGGCGTCGATGGACACGAACAGCGCCAGGCCGAAGAAGGAGACGGCGATGAGGCGCAGGGCGACGCGCTCGCGCTTGTGGGGGTCGGGGGCGGCGAACTGCCAGGCCACTGCGGCGGCCGAGAGCACCTCGACGATCGAGTCGAGGCCGAAGCCGATGAGGGCGGCCGACGAGGCGACCGAGCCGGCGACGAGGGCGACGATCGCCTCGATCACGTTGTACGTGATGGTCGCCGCGACGATGAGCCGGATGCGTCGCACGAGCACGGCGCGGCGCCCGGGGGCGAGCGTGCCGGGGATGCGCGGGCGCGGTGTGCTCGGGCCGGGCGTCTGCGGCACGGCGGTCATGCGCACGTGCATTCGTCGCCGGAGCAGCAGGCCGGGTCGACGACGAGCACGAGCCGCAGCAGGTCGCCGAGCGCCGGTGCGAGGTGCTCGCCGGCGAGCCGGTACGAGGTGCGACGACCGTCGGGCACCGCCTCGACGAGCCCGCAGCCGCGCAGGCAGGCCAGCTGGTTCGACATCACCTGGCGGGAGACGCCGAGCGAATCGGCGAGGTCCGACGGGTAGGCGGGCGCTTCACGAAGCGAGAGCAGGATGCGGGCGCGGGTCTCGTCGGAGAGCGCGTGCCCGAGGCGCGCGAGCGCCGCGGTGTGGGTCAGGGTCGCCGTTTCGGTCACGAGGTGCTCGGTCACGCCGGTGACGATACAGCAGATCGTGTATTCACAAAAGCCTGTATCGAACGGATGGCACGGCTCTCCGCGGCGCGGCGGGGCGCAGACGCCCGAGTCGACCGCCTAGAAGATCATCGGGCGATCGTCGTCATCATCGCCGATCGCGAGGTCGACGAGCACCGGCACGTGGTCGCTCGGGGCGTCGCCCTTGCGCTCGTTGCGGTGGATCGAGGCGTCCGTCACGGCCTCGGCGAATGCCGCCGACCCGAGGATGAAGTCGATGCGCAGCCCCTCGTTGCGCGGGAACTTCAGCTGCTTGTAGTCCCAGTAGGTGTAGCCCTCGGGAATGCGCGGGCGCACGACATCCGTCACACCGGCGTTCTCGAGCGTGAAGAACGCCTGCCGCTCGGCCGGCGACACATGGGTCGTCTGCCCCTCGACGACGGCCGGGTCTCCGTTGTCTTCATCGAGCGGTGCGATGTTGAAGTCGCCCATGAGCGCGAACGGCACTTCGGGCCGAGCGGATGTCTCGGCGCGCGTGTACTCCGTGAGCGCCGCGAGCCAGTCGAGCTTGTACGTGTAGTGCGGGTCGTCGAGCGAGCGGCCGTTGGGCACGTAGAGGCTCCACACCCGCACGCCGTTCACCGTCGCGCCGATCGCGCGCGCCTCCTGCGGCTGGTCGGGGCCTTCGAGCCCCTTGAGGAAGCCGGGCATGCCGGGGAACGAGGTCTCGACCTCGCCGATCGGCGAACGGCTCGCGATCGCGACGCCGTTCCACTGGTTCAGGCCGTGGATCGCGACCTCGTAGCCCGCCTCCTCGAACGCCTCGATCGGGAACTGCTCGGGCTTGCACTTGATCTCCTGCATCGCCAGCACGTCGACGTCTTCGCGCACCATCCAATCGACGGTGCGCGCCACGCGGGCGCGGATCGAGTTGACGTTCCAGGTGGCGATGCGCATGGTCCCAGCCTATTCGGCGGCACCGACGCGATTCGGCGCCGTGGCCGATTCCGCGCCCGGGTGAGTCAGGGGCGCAGCCGCTCCCGCAGCGATGGACGACCGACCCGCGGCACCACGATCCAGAACACCGCGAGCAGGATGAGGCTGACCCCGAGCGCGATGAACCCCGCGACCTGGTTCACGGCCACGTCGAAGATGAGGCTCGCAACGCCCGCCGTGAGGAACGAGACGACGACGAGCAGCGTCAGCAGGATGCGGTTGGCGATCCGCACGACCCGCTCCTTCTGGTGTTGTCCGGTGAGCTCGCGGTGCAGGATCACGGGCGCGAGACCCAGCATCGTCGCCGTCGCGGCGAGGACGACGAGCACGAGGTAGAGGGCGAGCTCGTAGCGCTCGAGCTCGGCGAACGTCGGCTGGAACGCCACCGCGAGCAGGAAGCCCGTGATGATCTGCGTGCCGGCCTGCACTGCGCGAAGCTCCTGCAGGACATCGTTCCACTTGCGGTCGAGACGCTCGCCGTACGTCTCCCGCCGGGTCTCGGTGTGCTCGCCGTGGACGTCGGCGGGATCGGCGCGGGCGGGTTCCACGTCGTCGTCGGCGGCTTCGGATTCGTGCGCCATGGCCGAATTCTGGCAGCGGCACCACGGAAGCTGCAAGGATCGAGTCAGTATCCATGGAGCCAGGGGGTGGCCGTGAAGTTCAGCATCGAAGGCGTCGAGGGCCTGCCCGAGATCGAGCAGGGCGCCGACCTGGCCGCGCTGATCGTCGACGCGACCGACCTCGCAGACGGCGACATCCTGGTCATCACCTCGAAGATCGTCTCGAAGGCCGAGGGGCGCGTCGTGCAGGCGGCCGACCGAGAGCAGGCCATCACCGACGAGACCGTCCGCGTCGTCGCGACCCGCCAGTACGAGGGCGGCGTGACCCGCATCGTCGAGAACCGGCAGGGCGTCATCGGCGCGGCGGCCGGTGTCGACGCGTCGAACGCACCCGACGGCACCGTGCTGCTGCTGCCGGTCGATCCGGATGCCTCGGCGCGGGCGCTGGCCACCGGCATCCGTGCGCTCACCGGCGCTCACGTCGGCGTCATCCTCTCCGACACGCTCGGCCGACCGTGGCGCGAGGGCCAGACCGACCTCGCGATCGGCGCGGCCGGCGTGCACGTCTTCGACGACCTGCGCGGGTCGACGGATGCCTCGGGCAAGCCGCTCTCGGTCACCATGCCGTGCGTGGCCGACGAGATCGCCGGGGCCGCCGAGCTCGTGAAGGGCAAGTCGTCGGGCGTGCCAATCGCGGTCGTGCGCGGCCTCGGGCAGTTCGTGGGCGATCTCGACCTGCCGGGTGCACGGTCGATCCAGCGGCCGGCCGAGCGCGACCTCTTCCGCGTGGGCGCCGACGAGGCGTACAACGAGGGGTATCGCGACGGCTTCGACGAAGCGCAGTCCGAGGGGCCGCTGGCCGCCGCGGAGTGACCCTCCGGCGGCAGACACCCCGCCGACACGCGAAGATGGAGACGTGTCAGCACACATCGGCTACGCCGCCATGCTCGAGCGGTTCCCGCCTGCAGAGGCCGTCGCGCTCAGCGCGCTCGCCGAGTCGCACGGGTTCCGCGGCGTCATGGCGAGCGACCACTTCCAGCCGTGGATTCCCGCGCAGGGCGAGTCCTCGTTTGTGTGGAGCGTGCTCGGCGCCATCGGCGAACGCACGCGCGGCGACTTCGGCCCGGGCGTGACGACGCCGGGGTATCGGATGCATCCGGCCGTCGTCGCCCAGGCGAGCGCGACGCTCGCGGCGATGCATCCGGGTCGCCACTGGCTCGGCCTCGGCTCGGGCGAGGCGCTCAACGAGCACGTCGTGGGCCCGTACTGGCCCGAGGCGCCCGACCGCATCAACCGCATGTTCGAGGCGGTCGACCTGATCAGGAAGCTCTTCGCCGGCTCGCTCGCCGGCCGCGACGTGCGTCACTCCGGCCAGCACTTCAAGCTCGAGGCGACCCGACTCTGGACGATGCCGGCCGTCGCGCCCGAGATCCTCGTCGCGGCATCGGGTCCGGTGACCGCCAAGCGCGCGGGTCGCACCGTCGACGGCATGATCACGACGGGCGCCCCCGCCGAGAAGCTCGCGGCCCTGCTCACCCGGTTCCGCGAGGGCGCGCGCGAGGTCGGGCGCGATGCCGCGCGCATGCCGAAGGTGCTGCAGCTGCACCTCTCGTGGGCGCCCACCGATGAGGAGGCGATGCGCGGCGCGCTCACCGAGTGGCCGAACGGCGGGCTGCGCATCCCGCGCGGCGACATCCGCTCGCCCTTCGAGTTCGAACAGCTCGCCCGCACCGTGCGCCCCGAGGACTTCGCCGGCCGCATGGTCGTCTCGGCCGACCCCGACGTGCACCGCGCCGACATCCAGCGCCACCTCGACCTCGGCTTCGACCGCATCTACCTGCACAACGCGGGCCGCGACCAGGCCGCGTTCCTCGAGGTCTTCGGTCGCGACGTGCTTCCCGGGCTCCGGGCATGACGAGCGCAGCGGATGCCGCGGGGCCGGCCTCGGCCGCGACCCCCGCCTGGACCGTCGTGATCCCCGTGAAGGCGCCGGCCGGCGCCAAGACGCGGCTCGCCGCGGCCGTGTCGCCGGCCGAGCGCGAGGCGCTCGCCCGGGCGTTCGCCCTCGACACGATCGCCGCGGCACTCGCCGCTCGCACGGTCGCCCGCGTCATCGTGGTCGGCGATGACCCCTCGCTCGCCGGCGCGGCCGAGTTCCTGCCCGAGCCGGCCGACGCGCCGCGGGGGCTGACCCGCGCGATCGCGCACGCCATCGCCCATGCCCGGGTGGGCGACGACGAGGCGGACCTCCGCCCCGTGGCCGTGCTGCTCGGCGACCTGCCGGCCCTCGCGCCCGAGCAACTCGACGCGGCGCTCGAGTCTGCGTCGCGGCATCCGCTCGCCTTCGTGCGCGACGCCGACGGCACCGGCACGACCCTCGCGACGGCCTCGGCGGGCGTGCAGCTCGCACCGCACTTCGGCGCCGACTCGGCGGCGCGGCATGCCGCTGCCGGGTTCGTCGAGCTCGAGGCATCCGCAGGCCTCCGGCGTGACGTCGACACGATCGACGCGCTCGCCGAAGCCCTCGAGCTCGGCGTCGGGCCGCTGACGCGGGTTGCAGCTGCAGGCATTCCGTTGCGCGGCGGTGCCGGCGCTCCCTAGTCTCGGGGCATGGGTCACGCCGAAGACGTCGAAGACACCGTGCCGCCGCCGGCCGGGTCGGCAGCGACGCCGTCGCTCTCCGAGGCCGCTGCAGCACACGATGCGTCGATGCCCGCCGCTGCCGATGCCGGTGCCGTCGCCGGGAGCGCGGTGGTCTCGATCGTGATCGCCCTCGTCGCGCTCGCAACACTCTTCGCGGGCCCGATCGCGGTCGTCCCGGCGATCGCGGGCATGATCGTCTCCCTTCGTGCCCGCAGGCAGTTGCAGCGCTCGTCGTATCGTGGCTACGGCATCTCGCTCCTGGCGTTCCTGATCTGCCTGGGCGTCTTCGTCGTGACGGCCGTGCCGATCATCTTGCCGTTCGCGTCGGTGCTGTTGTTCGCGCTGCTTCCCTGAGCCGGCTCCGTCCCTTTTGGCACCGAGCCCCGCGGGGCGTGCGAGGATCGAAGCATGACGCTCACCCTCGGATACAAGGCCTCAGCCGAGCAGTTCGCCCCGCGCGAGCTCGTGGAGATCGCGGTCGCGGCCGAAGCCAACGGCTTCGAGTCGGTGTTCACGAGCGACCACTTCCAGCCGTGGCGGCACGATGGCGGGCACGCGCCGTTCTCCCTCACCTGGATGGCCGCCGTCGGTGAGCGCACCTCGACCATCAAGATCGGCACGAGCGTCATGACGCCGACGTTCCGCTACAACCCGGCGGTGCTCGCCCAGGCGTTCGCGAGCCTCGGCTGCCTGTACCCGGGGCGCATTATCGCGGGCTTCGGCACCGGCGAAGCGCTGAACGAGATCGCCACGGGCTTCCGCGGCGCGGGCGAGCAGCAGTGGCCCGAGTTCCGCGAGCGCTTCGCGCGGCTCCGCGAGTCGGTGCGGCTCATGCGTGCGCTCTGGACCGACGACGAGCAGGTGAGCTTCGAGGGCGAGTACTACTCGACCCACGACGCGTCGATCTACGACCGACCGGATGTCCCGGTGCCCGTCTACATCGCCGCCGGCGGTCCGACCGTCGCGAAGTACGCGGGGCGCGCGGGTGACGGATTCATCTGCACCTCCGGCAAGGGCATGGAGCTCTACACCGAGCAGCTCATCCCAGCCGTGAAGGAAGGCGTCGCGGCCGGCGGTCGCTCGTACGACGCGCTCGACCGCATGATCGAGATCAAGGTCTCGTACGACACCGACGCCACGGCCGCGCTCGAGAACACGCGGTTCTGGTCGCCGCTGTCGCTCAGCCCCGAGCAGAAGCACGACATCACCGACCCCGTCGAGATGGAGCGGGCCGCCGACGCGCTGCCGATCGAGCAGATCGCCAAGCGCTGGATCGTCGGCAGTGACCCCGACGAGGTCGTCGCCGGCATCAAGCAGTACGTCGACTGGGGCTTCAACCACCTCGTCTTCCACGCGCCCGGTCACGATCAGGCGCGATTCCAGGAGCTCTTCGCGCGCGACCTCGCGCCGCGACTGCGGGCGCTCTGACCTCGGCGCATTCGTTTCAGGACGACGACTCGGGAGCAGGAAGGAACTCGTGTTCCCGTCCTGAGCTCGAGGCGTTCTCCTGATTTCGAGCTCAGGGAGCCGGTTCGACCACCAACCCGGTGCCGCCGCCGCGCCGAACGGGTTCGGCCACCGCGGTCATGAGTCCGTCGGCGTCGACCTCGATGGCCGCCACCGCACCGATCTCGGCTGGCGGTCCGAACGTGTGGCCGTACGGTGCGAGTTCGGCAGCGAAGGCGTCGAGGAACGCCTGCTCGGCCGAGACGTTCGCGGTGTTGCGCTGCGACGCCCGCGGTGCCGCGACCGCCTCGGGCAGGCTCATACCGAGGTCGATGCGGTTCACGAGCACCTGCGCCACGGTCGTGATGATCGTCGACCCGCCCGGCGAGCCGACCACGTAGCGCACGTCGCCGCCGTCGAGCACGATCGTGGGCGACATCGACGAGCGCGGGCGCTTGCCTGGCTCGACGGTGTTCGGGTCGGCGGGGTTCGGCACGAAGTTGAAGTCGGTGAGCTCGTTGTTCAGCAGGAATCCGCGCCCCGGCACGGTCATGCCCGAGCCGCCCGTCTGCTCGATCGTGAGCGTGTACGAGACCGCGTTGCCCCACTGGTCGACGACCGAGAGGTGGGTGGTCGAGATGTTCTCGGTGTCGACGGGGTCGGCGGCGGCGGCGAGCTCGCAGCCCGCCGCGTCCAGCGGCGCCGGCGCCACGGGCTTGACCGATGCGGCATCCGGGTCGATCACGCAGGCTCGTGCGTCGGCGAAGTCCTGACTCAGCAGGGTCTCGGTCGGCACGTCGACGAAGGCCGGGTCGCCGACGTAGGCGTTGCGGTCGGCGAAGGCGTGGGCGGTGGCCTCGAGGTAGAGGTGCAGGGCCTGCGGCGTCTGCTCGCCCGCGAGGTCGTAGTTCTCGAGGATGTTCAGCGACTCGCCGACCGTCGTGCCGCCCGACGACGACGGCGCCATGCCGTAGACGTCGAGTCCGCGGTACTCGAGGTGCGTCGGGTCCTGCTCGAGCACCTCGTAGTCGGCGAGGTCATCGGCCGTCAGGAAGCCCGGGTACGCGGGCAGCGTCGCCGCCGGATCGACCTGCGGATCCTGCGCGATCGCAGCGATCTCGTCGGCGAGGGCTCCCTCGTAGAAGACGTCGGTGCCGTGCACCGCGATCTGTCGAAGCGTCTTCGCCAGGTCGGGGTTCGTGAAGGTCGACCCGACCACCGGTGGTGCGTCGTTCGGCAGGAACAGCTCGGCCGTGGCGGGGAACGCCGCGAATCGGGCCTGGTTGGCCGCCGTCTGCTGGGCGAACGTCTCGTCGACCCGGAACCCGCGCGTGGCGAGCAGGATCGACGGCTTCAGCATGTCGTGCAGCGACTCGGTGCCGTAGCGGGCGAGCGCGGCCTCCCAGGTGGCGAGCGTGCCCGGCACGCCGACCGAGAGTCCCGACGACACGGCGGCGGCGAAGGGGTACGGCTGACCCGTCACGGGATCGATGAACGCATCGGTCGGCATCGTCGCGGGCGCGGTCTCCCGCCCGTCGATCGTGGTCACCTCGCCGCTCGCCGCGTCGAAGTACACGAAGTAGCCGCCGCCGCCGATGCCCGCGCTGTAGGGCTCGGTGACGCCGAGCGCGGAAGCCGTGGCCACGGCGGCGTCGACGGCGTTGCCGCCCTTGCGCAGCACCTCGAGACCCACGGCGCTCGCCTCCGAGTCGACGGATGACACGGCGCCGCCGAAGCCCGTCGAGGTCGACGGCGCCGGCGGCGCCGGGCGCCCGGCGGCGACCAGGCCCGCGGTGGCCGGCTGCGCGGAAGCCGGAGCGGCGGCGGCGAGCGCACCGACCGCGAGCGTTGCGGCGAGCGCTGCGCTCAGGCGACGAAGCGCGGTGCGGCGGCGGACGACGTTGACCATGATGGAACCCCCCGAATTGGGTACAACCTGGCAGATGACCTCACCGTAGACCTCGGCGGGGTCGGCGGCAACGGGTTGACGTCGACCGGGGCGACGACAGTGCGGGAGCTACCGGGTCAGCGCAGGCCGGGCCGGTTCACGCTCGGCGGGAGCGCGCAGTAGTCGTAGAAGAAGCGGGTCGGTGCGGCATCGTCGGTGACGTCGACGATGACGGATGCGCCGGAGTGCGGCAGCTCGTCGCCCGCGAGCAGCCACACCGAGAAGTGCCAGATGCCGCGCACGGCGTCGTCGAGCAGGCCCCGGCCGTCGGCGACGAGCACGGTGTCGTCGGATGCCCCGGGCAGGGCGCCCGCGCGGAAGGGCCCCACCACATCGGCGCGCAACGCGGCTTCTTCGGCGACGCCGACCGAGACGCGGATGACGGTCTGCCCGTGCGCGGTGAGTGCTGCCGCAAGGTCATCGGCGAAGCGTGCGGCATCGGCATCGGCATCGGCCGTCGCGGCCGCCTCGACCGCGATGAGCCGGGGGCCCCGAGAGGCGTGGTGCAGGAACTCCTCGACGATGCCCGCAATCAGTTCGTCGCGGGGTTGCGCCTCGTAGGCCGTTCGCGTCATCCCCTCAGGCTACGCGCGCGGAGGGGCGCTGGCGCGTTCGCCTTCACGATGCAGGGTCAAGGTTTCAAGGACTACGTTGTTGGCGGATGAAGCTAACTGCGATGGGCGACAGCGGAGCTGACCTTCCGGAGGATGCCCGAACCGCCTACCACTCGCATGATATGACGAGATATCGACTCGTAGTCGGCCGCAGATACAGCCCGCTTGCGGTGGCGCTGATCCGACCGATGGGCCTGAAAGTCCTCATTCTGGACGAATCTGGTCGGCCCAATTGGTTCCCACTTCCTCTGTTTGCCGTCGAGGCGCAAAGCCTCCCCGCATCCTGGCTCTTTGGCGTGACGGAAGTTCTGAACGCACCCTCAGTGACCGCGATCTGGGGGTACCGGGATCTCGTGTTGGACCCTGCTCATTTCGAGGCACTGATCGAGCGGAAGCTTCAAGCGTGGGAGGTGTTTCTGGATGCCGCCGACGGCAGGAGTGATCTGAGCCTCACGAGCGGGATGCAATATCGGTCGCTCGTGAAGAGGTCGAGAGGAGCCGTCAATCGTGCCGTGATGGCAGCCCGTAGGCTGATCCCTCATGGCGAGCGCGTCACTGCTGGTGCTGCGTGAGCTGTGACTTCGCCAACCATGCCTCGCATCGGCGAACCATCTCATCTCGATCAAACATGTAGTCATGATCATCGTCGAGCGAGGGCGCATGCCAAAGGCAACTTCCCCCGTCGCTCACGAGGTCGAATCCGTGCACATACTGAGCGCCGGCGTGCGCCCTGCCACTCGTCGGTAGATCTCCTTCGACCCAGGGTGCGACGAATCGACATGCGACGGGCCGCGATATTTCTCCAGAGATCAGCAGGTGCATGACAAGGGCAACGGTCTCCTCGGTGAGGCACATCGAAGGTTGCGGATCAATCACAGTGCCATTGTGGGCCCGCTCCAGCCACATCGTCCACGGAACCGAAAGCCGGGCGAGTGACGCCCGCAAGACGGTCCACCATCGAGCGGGAGTCGCTGGCCAATCCCGCGTTCAGCGGGCCGAGTGGGTAGGCGGTACGTTCAAGCGATGAAGTTCGTGGCCTCCTTCTTTGACAGAGACGACCGATACTCCCTGGGCGTGGAGGAGCAGTCATCTACGGCATACCTGTCGATCCCGGTGTCGAATAGTGCCGCGGACTATGAGGAGTACTACGCCCTGAGCGACCACGAGTGCGCGGCTTACGCCACCGATCGAGAGAAGGCGCGCGCGTTCGCCGAACAATGCCGTCGCCACGAGCATGATGACCGACTGATCCGGAAGCCGGGCTGGAGTCGCGGCACGCCGAGGTAGCGACTCGGGGCTGCGTGTCGCCATGCCGAAGCCGTCGGCCAGTGCGCGGATGCCGGTCGGTCATCGCGCCTGTAGACGGATCCGCCTACGCGACATCGGCTGCCGCGGGAGCGAACCGGCAATCGGTTGTCCAGTCACCGATACAACGCGACGTCGGTTGTCGTCTGTGGCGCGATGTGAAGACGGTCCCTGCTCGTGAGCGGTGGTTAGCTTGTCGTCATGGTCGGGGCGATCGGATGGCGGGAGATCCACTCGTGGCGGCTGCGGCGTCAGTTTCTGAACGGTCCAGGCGCCACCTCCGTAGGGGAAGTGGTTCGACGGCTGGTTGCGGTGCCGTCATGGTCGGGAGACGCCGAGCTCGCGATCGGGTCGCGAATGCGACGTCCGCATCTGGGAGCTGTAGCGGCTGCGTTCGCGGAGGGACATCTCGTCAAGACATTCGCGTTCCGCGGATCGATGAACTACCTCGTTCCCGAAGACGCTGGAATCTATCTCGCGCTCCGAGCGGTTGGGCGACAGTGGGAACTGAAGAGCTGGCGCGAGTTCTACCGCCTCGAACCCGCGGACTGGCCGGTGCTCCGCGCGGTCGTGCGCGACGCACTGTCATCCGGTCCTCTCAGCCAGCGCGATTTGGCCGACGTGGTCGTTCGTGACGCGCGATTCTCGCACCTCACCGGGGCACTCACTGATAAGTCATGCACGTTCCTCAAGCCCTTCGCATGGCAGGGCGACCTCAGTATTGCCCCATCGCGGGACGGCGTGCTGATGCTGCAGTCGCCGACGGTCGCATTCGGTTGGTCGGGCATTCCGGAACCCGAGGATGCCGGGCCGCGGGCTGTCCGCGCGTACCTCTCCGCCTACGGGCCCGCGTCTGCCGACCACCTGCAATACTGGCTCGGCGATGGCCTCAGCGCCGGCCGCAAGCGCATCGCGGGCTGGATCGTACGCATGCTGGAGGACGAGATCGTCACGATCGACGTCGAAGGCGATGCGCTGCTCTGTCATGCAGACCATGTCGACGAGCTGGCGTCGGAGCCGGCATCGGGCGTCATGCATCTGCTGCCAGGACTCGATCCGTGGCTCCTCGGCGCGGGTACTGCTGACGTGCACATCGTCCCGCCTGACCGGCGTGGAGAGATCACCCGCGGCGCCAATCCGGTACTGATCGACGGTCGGGTCGAAGGCACGTGGAAGGTCACCGAGGATCTGCTTACCGTGACGACCCACGACGGAGCATTCTCGAGCGACACGCTCGAGATCGCGCGCGGAAGACTCGCCGAGGTGCTTGGTCGCGAGATCCATTCCGACGGTCTCTGACGCCGCGTCCCCCAAGCGGATCCCTTTACGGACGTGCACTCAACGACGGTGCCGCCTTGCCCCGCCCAGGAATCCTGAGCGGACGGACGAATCGACGAGTGCAGTCCGTAGCCGTTTGCACTACTGCAGCTGGTCCCGGCGGCGTGTCAGGTTCGCGGTCTCGGCGGTATTGCCCGCCAGATCGATGGCTTTGTCATACGCGGCGCGGGCATCTTGGCTGCGTCCCAGCCGGCGCAGCAGTTCGGCTCGCGTGGCATGGAAGGCGTGATACCCGTTCAATTCCGTTTCGAGGCGATCGACGATAACAAGTGCCACTTCGGGGCCGTCGAGTTCGGCCACCGCGATGGCCCTGTTGAGGGCGATGATCGGTGACGGGTCGACGTTCACGAGCTGATCGTAAAGGGCGAGGACCTGTGACCAGTCGGTGTCGCGGATGTCGCGGGCGGAGGTGTGCACCGCGCCGATCGCCGCGAGGATCTGGTAGCGACCGGGAACCTGACCGGCGGCGGCGGCGGTCAGGCGCTCGCGCACCAGCCGATGACCCTCAGCAATGAGTGCCGGGTTCCAGGCCCCACGTTTCTGCTCATCGAGCGGAATCAGTTCCCCGTCTACCGAGATCCGGGCGGTACGGCGGGCTTCCGTGAGGAGCATCAGCGCCAGCAATCCAGCCACTTCGCCGTCCTCAGGCATGAGGGCACGGACCAGGCGAGTGAGCCGGATCGCCTCGGCCGTCAGGTCGGCACGTACCGGGCCGGTGCCTGGCCCGGTCGCCAGGTAGCCCTCATTGAAGACCAGGAAGAGCACCGCGAGCACTCCGGAGACGCGGCCCGGGAGATCCGCCGCAGACGGTATCCGGTATGGGATGCGAGCCGCCTTGATCTTGGCTTTGGCGCGGGTTATCCGCTGTCCCATCGTGTTCTCGGGGACAAGGAATGCGCGGGCGATCTCGGGCATGGTCAGGCCGCCGATCATGCGCAGGGTCAGCGCCACCCGGTTCTCCATCGCGAGCGATGGATGACAGCAGGTGAAGATCAGCCGGAGCCGGTCGTCCTCGATGACCCCGTTCGACTCGGTTGGGGCGTTGTCGGACACCATCAGAGCCTCCTTGTGCTTGGCGTCGCGTTGGTTCTCGCGCCGCAGTCGATCGATGCCCTTGCGGTTCGCGGTAGTGGTGAGCCAGGCGCCTGGATTGGGTGGCACGCCGTCGGCCGGCCACCGGGCGACGGCGGTCGCGAAGGCCTCGGCCGCGGCCTCCTCGGCGAGGTCGAGGTTGCCGAAGCGTCTGGTCAAGCCGGCGACCACCCGGGCCCACTCGTCACGGTATGCCCGGGTGATCGCGTCCTCGGCGTCGTTCACGCGAACGGTCGCACCTCGATCTTCCGGTCGCAGACCTTCGAAGCCTCTGCGGCGAGGGTGAGCGCAGCATCCAGATCGGGCGCCTCCCACACCCAGAGGCCGGCGAGGTATTCCTTCGACTCCACGAAGGGTCCGTCGCTGATCACCTGCTGCTCGCCCCGGTTGTCGATGACCGTGGCCGCGTCAGGGTTCGCGAGGCCACCCGCGAACACCCAGTAACCGTCGGCGATGAGACGCTCGTTGAACGCGCTGATCCCCGGCCGCTTGTCCGAACTGCCGGGAGTGCTCATATCGTCGATCACGGAAACGAGGTACTGCATCTGAAGATCCTCTCCTTCGGTTTGTGTCAGCGCTCCCACTCAGGTCGCGCGTCAGTGTCATTGCGGGCCAGCGGGATGCGCGAGGTCGTAGGCGCGCGAGATCTTCGCCGGGACGACCATGCGCCAAGCATCGACGACGAGCTCGTGGGCCTCGGCCGGCTCGAGGACTGCGAGATCGGCGTGGACCCAGTTGAAGCGCAGATCCGAGTCCGAGGGCATCTGGAACTTGCGCGCGTTCCCCCCGACGAGTGCTGCCCGCTCCTCCTTCGGGAAGGCGAACCCCATCACTTTCTCGTCGAGTGAGAACGCGACGTAGACCATCCGACCGACGCGGAACTTCAATCGCCCGCGCACGTAGGCATGGTAGGAGCGCTCCAACTCTGCGCCCAGCGCGTGAACGTCGTCGATGACCGCCATGTCTACAGCCTCTCAGGCATATCCGACACGGAGCGATCCCCGGATGTGCAGGTGGGGCGGAGTGGGGTCACGCTTCACGGCGGGCTTCCTCAGGCCTTCACGTGGCCGCGCGCCTCGACGATCCTGCCGTCCCGGACGCGGATCAGCTTCACGCCGTGTACGTCGATCGGACGGCATCAGAAGGTTGCGTAGTTGGGACGGCCAGTGGGCCGATACGTCTGGATCATCACTCCCTTCGAATCGGAACGCGAGTCGACCAGCTTCATCGCGATGTCTCGACCTGGGTCTGCGAAGAGTCGGGCTCCCTGCCCCAGGACCACGGGGATGATGATGAGTTCCATTTCGTCGACGAGGTCCTTCTCGAGGAGCCACTGGATGAGACGGCTGCTTCCGTGTACTTGCAGTTCGCCGTCGCCGCTGGCTTTCAGGTCCGTGATGGCGGCGAAGAGGTCGTCTCCGAGGACCGCTGTGTTCGGCCATTCCGGTTCCGTCAGTGTTCTGGATGCCACGTACTTCGGCTTCGAGTTCAACACCACTCCAATCGGGTGTCGTTTCAGGTCCTCGATGGTGCCCCAGAATTCGTGGAGGATGTCGTATGTTCGGCGGCCGAAGAGGAACGCGTCGGCCCGCTGGAACGTCGCGGCAATGTGGTCGCGGGTCGTGTCGTCACCCGCTCCCCTCGCCCATCCTCCGCGTTCGAATCCTCCCTCGAGGTCTTCAACAGTTGGGCCGCCGTTGCCCTGAGTTACTCCGTCCAGAGTGAGCTGCGTGATCGTCGTAAGTTTCATCGGCCTGGTTCTCCATGACTTCGGCACCCACGTTGGGGGCCGTTCATGAAGTCAACGAACGACTCCGCGCGAATCCGACACCAATCGAGAAACCTGTTCAGACAAGAAGTCTCACGGCGAGCACTCCGGATCGAACGGATCCCGGCACCGGGAACGTCGACTACTCGCCGTACCTGCCCGCCAGGAGTCGGCGGCCCTACCGACGACCTCACCAGTGCACGGGCGTGGAATGGCACGCGGACCCAGCCGTTGTCGAACGAGAACGAGCTGCATTCGCTGCCCGATACGCTCTGCGCGGCACACGCCCGCGCTGTGTGACGGCGGGTGTCTACCCCGCGTCTACGTGGTCGAACGTTCGTCCGGCACTCGAATGGACTGGGAACAGCTCGGCCCGCCTGCGCTCCTCGAGCGACGAAGGCCTCATCATCCTCGCGCTCCGGGCCCAAGCTCCGCGGCGCGTTCATCAAGGGCGGCGACGAGCTTGCGCATCTCCTCGTGCAGATGGTCGGCATCGCGGTCGCTGTAGTGGAACGTGCTGAAGACCTTTGCCACGAGATCCTCCCCCCGTTCCTCGAGCTTGCGGCCTCGTGTGGTCAGGCGTACCAGCACGGATCGCTCGTCGGTGGTACTGCGCTCGCGCGTCACGAAACCGGCCGCCTCGAGCCGCTTCAGCAGCGGTGACAGCGTGCCAGAGTCGAATCGCAGCGCGGCGCCGAGTTCTTTGACCGTCTGTGGATCGCGATCCCACAACACGAGCATGGCCATGTACTGCGGGTACGTGAGCCCCAACTCGCGTAGCGCGGGCCGGTAGGCGTTGTCGAGCTCTCGTGCAGCGACATGCACCGCAAAGCAGGCTAGATCATCGGGCAGGACTCCCATGGGGAGCATCTTACGTCCATTTGACAGCACACATTTGAGTTGTGTACAACTAAATTGCTGCCAATACAACTTGAGGAGCTACCCCCATGAACGCGATATATACCGCCGTAGCCACGTCTTCGGGACGGGACAGCCGTGCCGTCACATCAGACGGCCGGCTCGACGTCATGCTCGCCATGCCGAATGAGATGGGCGGTACTGGTGAGGGAACGAATCCAGAACAGCTGTTCGCTGCGGGGTACGCAGCCTGCTTCTCGACGTCGCTCGGGATAGTGGCGAAGCGCATGGCGATCGACGCCCGCGACGTGGCAGTCACCGCGGAAGTGAGCCTGGTTCCAAGGGTGGGCGGCTCGGGCTTCGCACTTGCAACTGTCCTTCGGGTCGAGTTGCCCGAGCACATTGCGGAAGGTTCCGCCCGAGCGCTGATCGACGCAACGCATCAGGTCTGCCCCTATTCGAACGCGACCCAGGGCAACATGCCCGTCGAGATCGTGATCGAATGACTCAGCCCCCTAAGGACCGGATGGCGATCCGCCTGCGGGCGGGGGGCTTGCGAGCGATGTCCCTAGCCCGAAACAGCAACACGGCGAAGACGAGGAAGATGCCGGCGCCGATCCACCCGCTGACTGCGCCGAGGTTGGGCAGCAAGAACAGGGTGATCGCGCCGAGCGCAACGAGCACACCTGCAAGAACTGCGAACAGCCTCATGCCGTAGAGCGAGATGAACACGAGGTAATGCGCGCCGACGATGATGAGCGATGCCGGGAAGAAGAGAAGAGGCTCGTACTTGCCGAGCACGATCGCAACGAGGAGTCCGAGCGGCACGGTGAAGGCGGATTGCATCGCCAAAGCGGCAGAGGGATGACCCTTCGGGAGCGCAACGGGGCCACCCATGAACTTCAGGACGAGCGCTGCCAACGGGAAGATCAACATGCCACCGAAGAACAGCACAGCCATGCCGGCGGCAGGTGAAACCCAGAAGAAGACCGCAGCCGCGACGGCCCAGATGATCGCGGAGACGAGCGGCCCGGAGAAGCCGCCACGGTAGATACGCCTCACGTCGGCCTGGGCTTGCAGAACGTCCACGTCGGTCCTCATCCAGTCGGGCCGAGTCACCTACGGCAGATGCGTCAACGCTCATCAGAACGCGCCGGACCAATCATGGCGTAGTGCCGCGCCGCGGCTCCACCCCACCTCTTGTCCGAAAGCCGGTCCGTCACCGGTTCTCGTGTACGAGACGTAGCGTCGAGGGGCACCCGGCAGGCCGATTCCCGTATAGCCCGCCCGCGCAGCTGTCCCGGTGGCGGTGCCCCCAACGCTTCACGCGTGAGAGCAGGATCACGGTGACGGCGCTGACTCCTTCGTGATGCCCTCAGGCGTTCGGTGCTTCGGTACTTCGGTACCGACCCTTCGAGGACATCCTTGCGGGGATCTCCTCACGTCGAGGATGCTCCGTCGCGTGCGCCGGAGCCGAAGTGGAACGCCGATCGCCCCCTATGCTCGCCGCATGGAGTTCCTACTGACCGGCATCGCGCTGTGCGTCTTCTTCGGCGGCATCAGCGTCATCGGCGCGCTGCGCCGGATCGCGGACGCGACCGAGGAGATCGCACGCAACACCCGCGACCGTGCAGGAATCGACGCGCCGCAGTAGGTCGTCGGTACTCGGCACTCGGTGCTCGGCCCGGTGCGTCAGGTGCGTGGGTCGAGCGCGACCTCGGGCGTGCGCGCCGACGAGACACCCGAATAGGCGATGATCGGCCGCCCCGTCGAGGGATGCGCGAGCACCTCGGCCTCGACGCCCCAGACCTCGCGGATGAGCCCCGGTTCGAGCACGTCGGCCGGGTCGCCGGATGCCACGACCCGCCCGCCGTCGAGCACGATGACGTGATCCGCGTACGCAGCCGCGAGGCCGAGATCGTGCAGCGCGGCGAGCACTGTGCGCCCCGAGGCGGCGAGCGTGCGGAGCAGCTCGAGGCTCGTGAGCTGCGCGCGCACGTCGAGGTGGTTGGTCGGCTCGTCGAGCAGCAGCAGCTCGGGCTCCTGCGCGAGTGCACGGGCGAGGTTCACCCGCTGGCGCTCGCCGCCCGAGAGCGTCGCGTACTCGCGCGGCGCGAGCGACTCGAGGCCGAGCACCGCGAGTGATTCGGCGACGACGGCGTGATCGTGCTCGCCGAGGCCGGACCACGGGCCGAGGTGCGGGGTGCGCCCGAGCGCGACGACTTCGTGCACGCGCAGCTCGGGGGCATCGTGCGTCTCCTGCTCGGCGAGGGCGATGCGGCGCGCCCGGTCGCGTCGGCGCAGTGCGGCGAGGTCGCTGCCGGCGAACGCGAGCGCACCGGCATCCGCTCGCTCGATGCCCGCGATGAGGTGCAGCAGGGTCGACTTGCCTGCGCCGTTCGGGCCGAGCAGCGCGCCGAGGGCGCCCGCGGGCACCGTGACGTCGACGTCGTCGACGATGAGGCGGCCGGTGCGCGAGAAGCGCACGCGGGAGAGGTCGAGCCCGTCGGTCACGAGACCCTCCGTCGCATGAGGAGCAGGGCGAAGACTGGTCCGCCGATGAGCGCCGTGATGATGCCGACGGGGAGCTCCCGCGGGTCGAAGAGCGTGCGCGCGGCGGTGTCGGCCCAGACCAGGAACAGCGCGCCCGCGAGTGCCGAGAGCGGCAGCAGCGCGCGGTGGCGCGAGCCGACGAGCAGGCGCACGCCGTGCGGAAGGATCAGCCCGACGAAGCCGATCGATCCGCTCACGGCGACGAGCGCCCCAGTGAGCAGCGCGGTGCCGCCGAGCAGCAGCACCCGGCTGCGGCCGACGTGCACCCCGAGCGCGGATGCCGCGGCGTCGCCGAACGCGAAGGCGTCGAGGGTGCGGGCGCTCGCGATGAGCGGGATGCCGATGGCCACGAGCGCCCCGCCCGCGATCGCGACCGAGACCCAGTCGGTGCCGGCGAGCGAGCCGAGCAGCCAGTTGAGGATCTCGCGGTAGCTGTCGCCGGTGGCGCTCCAGAAGATGACGAGGCTCGTGATCGCGCCGAACATCGACGAGACGGCGAGCCCGGCGAGCACCGTGCGGGTGGGGGAGAGCCCGCCGCCCGGGCCGCGGCCCCCGCCCCGCCCCGCCGCACCCGCGAGGGCGAGCGTCGCGATGAGGGCGGCGAGGGCGCCGGCGAACGCGGCGAGCGGCAGCAGCAGTCCGACGCCGAGCACGATCACGACGACCGCGCCGACCGAGGCGCCGGAGGAGAGGCCGAGCAGGTACGGGTCGGCGAGCGGATTGCGCGTCAGCGCCTGCATGACCGCACCGCAGAGCGCGAGACCGGCGCCCACCGCGGCGGCGGTGAGCACGCGGGGCATCCGCAGCTCCCAGACGATGCCGTCACGGAGTGGGCTGAGCGTCGGTTCACCGATGCCGAGGTGCGCCAGCACGCTCGCGACCACGTCGCTCGGAGCGAGTCCGGCCGGCCCGATGGTGACCGCCGCGACGACGGATGCCACGAGCGCCGCGCCGAGTGCGACGGCCCAGAGCACCGTGCGGCCGCGCCGCCGCTTCGCGGGTTGAGGAGCGAGCGCAGCGAGCGTCTCGAAACCTTCCCCGGGGGCGGTTTCGACAGGCTCAACCCGCAGAGACTGCTCAACCAGCGGGGTCTTCATCAGCCGAGCGCCCCGAGCTGCTCGACGAGCGACGCGACCGCGCCGACGTTGCGGACGCCGGCCTCGGTCGCCGGGAAGTCGACGACGAGATACCGCTTCGCCTGAACGGCAGGGAGGGCCGCCGTCGCCGCGTTCGACTCGAGGTGCGCGATCTTCTGCTCGGCGGTGTTCCACGCGGCGTCGACGAGCACGATGACGTCGGGGTTCGCGGCGACGATCGCCTCCCAGCCCATCGAGGTCCATGTGTCCTCGACGTCGGCCGCGATGTTCTCGAGGCCGGCGGCCTCCATGATCATCTGCGGTGCGCCGATGCCCGCGCCGACGAACGGCGTCTCGTCGCCCGAGCTGTACCAGAGCGCCGTGAGGCCGTCGGTGTTCGGCTCGATCGCGTCGAGCTCGGCCCGCTGCGTCGTGACCAGGTCGGCCGCGGCATCCGGAACGCCGAAGATGTCGCCCGCCTCCTCGAACTCGCGGAACACCTCGTCGAAGGTGAGCGGGTTCGGCATGTAGCCCTCGCCCTTGCACGCGGCCGGCGCGACGTACGTCGAGACGCCGAGCTTCGCGAGCGTCTCGCGGTCTCCGGCGCCCTCGGCCGACAGGTTCGACTCCCAGCCGGCGAAGACCAGGTCGGGCTCTGCCGCGAGCGTCGCCTCCTGCGACGGCACCTTGTCGGAGAGCGACTCGATGCCCGACGCGGCGTCGGCGTACGACTCGGGCACCGGCCCGTCACTGAAGGCCGAGCCGATGACGCGGTCTTCGAGGCCGAGGGCGAGCAGCAGCTCGAGGGTCGACGACTTGATCGTGACGACCCGCTCGGGCGCCGCCGCGAAGGTCACCTCGGTGCCGCAGTTGTCGATCGTGAGCGGGAACCCCGATGCCGCGGCGTCGGGCGCGGCATCCGCGTCGGCGGGGCCGGCGGCACTTCCGGTCGCGCACCCGGCGAGCAGGAGCACGGCGGCGACGGGCGCGGCGATGAAGAGGGGACGGAACGTGGGCATCAGGCCTCCGGGTGGCGTGCGAGTAGGGCACCGACGTCGTCGGGGACTCGCAGCCCAATGCCGGGCCGCACACGCCGATCAGATCCAGACCGGCGGGTCGGCTCAATCCTAGACCGCGAGGTCGAGCGCCGCACCGGCGAGATCGGCCGAGGTGTCGAGATCGCGCATCCAGAGGGGCACGGATGCCGCGGTGAGCCCGATCGCCTCGAGGGGCGCGAGCGCGGCGGCATCCGTCTCGTCGACGAGCCAGCCGTCGAGCAGGCCCCCCGTCGACCGCGAGCCGTAGTGCCGGCCGACCCCCTCGGCGCTCGTCTCGACGCCGATCACGGGCAGGCACGCGTCGGCCATGCCGCGCACGACCTTGCCGCCGATGATCGGCGAGACGCCGACGACGGGCGCCGAGGTCTCGGCGAGCGCCTCGCGGATGCCGGGCACCGACAGGATGGTGCCGATCGAGACGACCGGGTTCGACGGGGCGATGAGCACGATGTCGGCCCCGACGATCGCCTCGACGACCCCGGGTGCCGGCCGGGCCGTCTCGATGTTCCGCTGCCGGAACGCGATCGCGGGCAGCGTGGCGCGGTAGCGCGTCCACCACTCCTGGAAGTGCATCTCGCGCTCGCCGTCGAGCTTGTCGGGGTCGGCGACGAGCACGTCGGTGTCGACCTCGGTGTCGGTCGCGGGAATCAGGTGCACGCCGAGCGGCCAGCGCTGCTGCAGACGGTGCGCCACCTCCGACGGGGTCGCGCCGTCGCGGAGCCAGGCCGTGCGCGCGAGGTGCGTGCCGAGGTCGAGGTCGCCGAGGGTGAACCACGGCCAGCCGGCGCCCCATTCACGCAGCTCTGCGGCGACGCGCTCGGTCTCGCCCGCCCGGCCCCAGCCGCGTTCGGTGTCGTTGACGCCCGCGAGCGAGTAGAGCAGCGAGTCGAAGTCGGGCATGAGGCGCACGCCGGCGAGCCAGATGTCGTCGCCGGTGTTCACGATCACGGTGACGGATGCCTCGGTGCCCCCGTGCCCGTCGGGCCAGCGCCGCGCGCACTCCTCGCGCACGCCGCGCACGAAGCGCGAGCCTCCGACTCCGCCCGCGAGCACCGTGATCTGCACCGTTCAACCCTACGGCCGTGTGCGAGCCCGATTCCGACTCGCACACGACTCGTGGGTTCTGCGAGAGGTCAGGCCGCGGCGTCGGCCGCGAACACCGGGATCTCGTCGATCGAGCGGTAGACCGGGATGCCCCTGGCCTCCGCGATGCGCACGTCCTGATCGGCGCCGTGCGAGGCGCCCTCGAGGCGCAGCACGGCGTCGCAGTGCTGCAGCAGGCGGTGGGCGGTCGTGTACATGACGTCGCCCTCGACGGGCGATGAGCCGGCGGATGCGTCGTGGCCCGAGGCATCCGTCGACGCCACGCGCAGGATGGGGAGCGCGACCCATTCGCCGATCATCGGCACGTGGCCGCGTTCGTAGATCGGCCAGGAGGCCTGCTCGAGGCGTTCGAGGTTGCGGGCGATGCGGGCGGGGTCGCCGTCGGTGCCCGAGCGGTAGGGGCCGGCGATGAGAATGAGCAGTGGTTTCGACATGCTCGACACCATAACGTGCAAGAATGTGTAGAAACAAGGAGGAACGTGCATGCTGACCGCGCAACGCCGTGAACTGCTGCTCGAACTGCTGCAGCGCGACGGCCGCATCGTGGCCGCCGATGCCGCGGCCGATCTGGGCATCTCCGAGGACACGATCCGCCGCGACCTCCGCGAACTCGCGGCGGCGGGCCTCTGCCAGCGCGTGTACGGCGGAGCGCTGCCGGCCTCGCCGGCCACCTCGCCCTACGAGGCGCGCACCCGCATCGAGCCCGAGAGCAAGCACCGCATCGCCGCGGCCGCCGCCGCACTCATCGAACCGGGCGCGACCGTGCTGCTCGACGGCGGTACGAGCACGCTCGCCCTCGTCGGTGCGCTCCCGCGCTCACTGCACGCGACCGTCATCACGCACAGCCCGACCATCGCCGTGGCGCTCGCCGAGCACGAGCACATCGAACTGCAGCTCATCGGCGGCCGCGTCTACCGGCACTCGATGGTCACGTGCGGCGCGATCGCCGTCGAGGCCCTGCGCGATGTGAGCGCCGACCTGTTCTTCCTCGGCGTCACCGGGGTGCACGCCGAGGCCGGCCTCACTACGGGCGATGCGGAGGAGGCGGCCATGAAGCGCGCGCTCGCGCGCTCGGCCGCCGAGACCTACGTGCTCGCGAGCACCGAGAAGATCGGTGCGGCCTCGACGTATCGGGTGCTGCCCCTCGACGAGGTGGCGGGAGTCGTCACCGATGCGGATGCCGCTTCGCCGGCGATGCTCGAGCTCGACCGCGCCGGGGTCAGGCTCCTGCCGGCGAGCTGAGCCGCGCCGACTCGCGGAGGGCTGGCGCTCGCGGCCCGCCGGGTACACGCGGCGACCGCCGTTTCGTCGGGTCGAGCCCGCAGAAGGCTGGCGCTCGC
This sequence comes from Agromyces cerinus, assembly GCF_016907835.1. NCBI lineage: Bacteria > Bacillati > Actinomycetota > Actinomycetes > Micrococcales > Microbacteriaceae > Agromyces > Agromyces cerinus. The sequence goes on from NZ_JAFBCT010000001.1 coordinate 3,659,353, forward strand.
GGCCCGCCGGGTACACGATGGGACGGACAGCACCGCACCGGCGCGGGAGGCCACATGAACTCGGCATCGACCCCCACCCACCGGACCGTCGCCCTCGTGGGCGCCGCAGGTTCCGGCAAGACGAGCCTGCTCGAAGCGCTGCTGCTGCGCGCCGGCGCGATCCCGAGGGCGGGCAGCGTCGAGCAGGGCACCACGACCGGCGACCACGAGCCCGAGGAGATCGCGAGAGGCATGACCCTCGGGCTCTCGCTCGCCCACCTGGGCTGGGCGGCACCCGACGGCGTCGAGCACACGATGACCCTCGCCGACGCGCCGGGCCACCCCGATTTCGTCGGCGGTCTCGACACGGCGCTCGCGGTGGCGGATGCCGCGTTGCTGACCGTGAGCGCGGTCGACGGCGTGACCGCCGGCACGCGCTTCGCGGCGGCCGCCGCACAGGCGGCCGGGGTGCCGCTCATCGTCGTCATCACCCAGGAGGACAAGGCGCGGGCCGACTTCCGTCGGGTGCTGGGGGAGCTCCGCGAGGTGTTCGGCGACCGACTCGTGGCGCTCGAGCTGCCGCTCGGCGAGGAGCACGACTTCACCGCGCTCGCCGACGTGCTGAGCGAGCAGGCTCTCGTCTACGACGACACGGGCCATCATCGCGATGAAGCGCTGCCCGCCGCGGTCGAGCCCGAGGAGCACCGGCTGCACGTCGAGGTGACCGAGGAGATCGTGTCCCACGACGACGAGCAGCTCGAGGCGTACCTCGACGGGCGCGAGCCCGCGGCATCCGATCTCGAACGCACGCTCGCACGCGAGGTCGCGGCGGGCCGGGCGATCCCGGTGGTCGTGTGCTCGGCGCTGACCGGCGCCGGCGTCGACCGGGTCGCCGACCTCGTGTGCGCGCTCGCGCCGTCGGCGCTCGACCACGACAGCCGCATCGTGATGGGCGGCACCGCGGTCGCCGTGGCGCCGAACCCCGATGGCGACACCGTGCTGCACGTCTTCCGCACCGTCGCCGACCCGTTCGTCGGGCAGGTGTCGATGTTCAAGGTGCTCTCGGGCGTCGTGCACCCGAGCGATCGGCTGGTCAATGCCACGACCGGCGCCGACGAGCGCCTGCACGGGCTCTTCCGCCTGCGCGGGGCGGAGCACCTGCCCGCCGATGCGCTTCGGGCCGGCGAGGTCGGTGCAGTGGCCAAGCTCACCGGGTCGCCGACCGGCACCCTGCTCTGGACTCGCGCGAGCGGCAGTGCCGAGCCCGCGCCGCTGCCGCATCGCGAGCCGGTCTTCGCGCTGAGCCTCACGCCGGCCACGCAGTCCGACGACGAGAAGCTCATGACCTCCCTCGGCCGCATCGTCGCCGAGGATCCGACGCTCGTGATCGACCGAACCGGAGGCCACGCGATCCTCCGCGGCCTCGGTGACACGCATCTCGACGTCGCCGTCGAGCGGCTCGCGCGCGTCTTCGGCGTGCACGTCACGACCGCGGCGGCGCCGATCGCGTACCGCGAGACGATCGCGGGCAGGGCCGAGGTCGAGGGGCGGCTCAAGAAGCAGTCGGGCGGGCACGGCCAGTTCGCCGTCGTGCAGCTGCGGGTCTCGCCGCTGCCGCTCGGCGGCGGCTTCGAGTTCGTCGACTCCGTCGTCGGTGGGGCGGTGCCGCGCTCGTACATCCCGGCCGTCGAGAAGGGGGCACGCGATGCCCTCGCGGCAGGCGGTCCGCAGGGGCATCCGGTCGTCGACGTTCGGGTCGAGCTGGTCGACGGCAAGTCGCACTCGGTCGACTCCTCCGACATGGCGTTCCGCACCGCGGCCTCGATCGGCGCGAAGGCGGCGCTCGCCGAAGCGGGCACGGTGCTGCTCGAGCCCGTGTCGCTCGTGACCGTCACGGTGCCGAGCGACCTGCAGGGCACGGTGCTGACCGATCTCTCGGGTCGCCGCGGGCGGGTCAGCGCCACCGAGGTCGTCGGCGACGGCCGCGCCCGCATCGTGGCGAACGTGCCGGAGGCCGAACTCGGGCGCTACGTGCTCGACCTGCGCTCGATCACGGGCGGTCGGGCCGAGCTGACGATGAGCGCCGACCACTACGCACGGGTGCCGAGCAGCGCGAAGGCGTGACGGGCGGCTCCTGCACGCCGGCTCGCCGTGGATGCCGCGTCGGGGAGGCGCCCGGTCAGTACCCGCCCGCGACCACGTGCTGCGCCGCCGTCGCGAGCGCATCCGCCACCTCGTCGACGTCGTCGCGCACCATGCCGACCGTCACCCGCACGTAGTCACCGCCGGGCCGGGAGCGGCCGTTCCCGGTGGTGCTCGTGCCGTTCCCCGAAGCGGCGAGGAACGGCGTGCCCGCCGCGACCCGCACGCCCGACGCCGCGAGCTGCACGAGCGCCGACCGCTCGCTGAGCACGGGCATCCACAGGTTCACGCCGTCGGCGGGGGCGACCGGCACGCCCCGCGATCGCAGCGCATCGCCGAGAGCGCGCTGCCTCGTGAAGTACTGGCGCCGCGCCTCGGCGACCGCGTCGAGCGAGGCGCCGTCGGTGAGCAGGTCGAGCAGGATCGTCTGCAGCATCCGCGAGGTCCAGCCGGGGCCGAGCATGCGCCGCGCGGCGATGCGGTCGACGAGGTCGCGCGGCCCGCCGACCGCGGCGATGCGCAGGTCGGGGCCGTGCGACTTCGAGAAGCTGCGCACGTGCACGACCTGCTCGGGCAGCCACGTGCCGAGCGTCACGTCGCCGGCGGTCGAGATCATGCCCGAGTGGTCGTCTTCGATGACGACCACATCGCCCGCGCGTTCGGCCGAGCGGATGACCCGCGCCAGCGCCTCGGCACGGCCGACCGTCATCGACGCCCCGGTGGGATTCTGCGCCCGGGGCTGCAGCAGTACCGCGACCGGCTGCTGGTGCAACGCCCGGGCGAGCCCCTCGGGCGTCATGCCCGCCTCGTCGACCGCGACCGGCACGGCCTCGGCGCCGAGGAGGTCGAGCAGGTCGAGGAACGGCGGGAAGCCGGGGCTCTCGACGACGACCCGGTCGCCGTAGCGCACGAGCTCGTCGAGGGTGCGCGAGATCGCGTCGAGGGCGCCGTCGACGACCATGATCGTCTCGACCTCCGACGGCCACGAGTCGGCGAGCACTGCCGCGAGCCCCGGGATCACGGGCTCCGCCTGGTAGCTGCCCGTCTCGGCGCGCGCCGACACCCGCGAGAGCGCCGGGCCGAGCGCCGGCAGCAGCAGCGGGTCGGGCGTGCCGCGTGAGAGATCGAGGCGCACGGGATCGTTCGGGGCGGCCATGCCGCGCATGCGGGGCGCGAGCCAGCCCTGCGAGAGCGGACGCACGAAGCTGCCGGCCCGCCCGCGCGACTCGATGAGCCCCGTGCGCGAGAGCGCCTGCCAGGCCTGGCTCACCGTGGCGGGGCTGACGCCGAGCTCGCTCGCGAGTTCGCGCACGGTCGGCAGCCGGGTGCCGGCGGCGAGCTCGCCCGAGTTCACGAGCCGCGCGATCACCCCGGCGATGCCGCGCGGGGTCGTTTCGCCGAACTCCGCGAGCGCGATGAGCTCCGCGCCCTCGAGTCGAATCGCAGTCATCCGAGATCCATTCACATGAATACCTGACACGACCATTGCCTCCTCACGACGTGAGGGACAAGATAAGTAACCACAACGTCACAGTGTGAAACACAAGAGAAATGTTCACGCCGAACAATAACAGAACGGGTCGCGCACCCGTTCGGAAGCTCCGGACGACGCAGTCCGCAGCACAGCCTCGGCGTCACAGCACCACCCGGTGAGCACCTCTGTTCCACGCCCATCGAGTGCACGGCAACGACGCCGACCGACTCAGGAGGCAACATGACGATCGTCCGAGCGGCCATCACGCAGACGACCTGGACCGGCGACAAGGAGTCCATGCTCGACAAGCACGAGCAGTTCGCCCGTGATGCGAAGGCGCAGGGCGCCCAGGTCATCTGCTTCCAGGAGCTCTTCTACGGCCCGTACTTCGGCATCACCGAAGACGTGAAGTACTACGACTACGCCGAACCCGCCGACGGCCCGATCGTGCAGCGCTTCGCCGCACTCGCGAAGGAGCTCGGCATGGTCATGGTGCTGCCGATCTACGAGGAGGAGCAGCCGGGCGTCTACTACAACACCGCGGTCGTCGTCGATGCAGACGGCACGATCCTCGGCTCGTACCGCAAGCACCACATCCCGAACCTCGACAAGTTCTGGGAGAAGTTCTACTTCCGCCCCGGCAACCTCGGCTACCCGGTGTTCAACACCGCCGTCGGCCCGATCGGCGTCTACATCTGCTACGACCGGCACTTCCCCGAGGGCTGGCGCGAGCTGGGCCTGAACGGCGCGCAGATCGTCTTCAACCCGAACGCGACGAAGCCCGGCCTCTCGAACCGGCTCTGGGAGATCGAGCAGCCGGCCGCCGCCGCAGCCAACGGCTACTTCGTGGCCGCGGCCAACCGCGTCGGCCTCGAAGACAACGAGTACGGCGACCTGGCGGTGAACTTCTACGGCAAGAGCCAGTTCTGCGACCCCCAGGGCAACATCGTGGGCGGGTACGGCTCCGAGACCGACGAGGAGGTCGTCGTGCGCGACCTCGACATGGACATGATCCGGGGCGTCCGCAACGCCTGGCAGTTCTACCGCGACCGCCGGCCCGACTCCTACACCTCCATCCCCAAGCCGTAGTCCGACGAGCCACGCGAAGGAGCGAGCATGACCACCACCCTCATCACCGGCGGCACCGTCGTGAGTGCCACGGGCCGCGCCGCCGCCGATGTGCTCGTCGACGGCGAGACCATCCGCGCCGTGCTCGAGCCGGGCTCGACCATCCTGGGCACGGATGTCGCGGCATCCGTCGACCGGGTGATCGATGCCACCGGCCGGTACGTCATCCCCGGCGGCATCGACGCCCACACCCACATGCAGCTGCCGTTCGGCGGCACCGAGGCATCCGACACCTTCGAGACCGGAACCCGCGCGGCCGCGTGGGGCGGCACGACCTCGATCATCGACTTCGCCGTGCAGACCTACGGGCAGCGCATCGAAGACGGGCTCGCCGCATGGCACGAGAAGGCCGCGGGCAACTGCGCGATCGACTACGGATTCCACCAGATCGTCGGCGACGTCAACGAGGCATCGCTCGCGACGCTGCGGCGCCTGCCCGACGAGGGCATCACGAGCTTCAAGATGTTCATGGCCTACCCGGGCGTCTTCTACTCCGACGACGCGCAGATCCTGAAGGCCATGCAGGTCTCGCGCGACACGGGCATGCTCACGATGATGCACGCCGAGAACGGCCCCGCGATCGACGTGCTCGCCGCCCAGCTCGTGGAGCAGGGCAAGACCGACCCGTTCTACCACGGCGTCGCCCGCGCCTGGGAGATGGAGGAGGAGGCGACGCATCGCGCGATCATGCTCGCGAAGCTCACCGGCGCACCGCTCTACGTCGTGCACGTGTCGGCGAAGCAGGCCGTCGAGCAGCTCGCCTGGGCGCGCGACAAGGGGCAGAACGTCTACGGCGAGACCTGCCCGCAGTACCTCTACCTCTCGCTCGAGGAGCAGCTCGGCGCATCCAGCGAGCAGTGGGGTCACTTCGAGGGCGCGAAGTGGGTGTGCTCGACCCCGCTGCGCTCGCACGAAGAGGGCCACCAGCAGTCGATGTGGCAGGCGCTGCGCACGAACGACCTGCAGATGGTCTCGACCGACCACTGCCCGTTCTGCATGAAGGACCAGAAGGAGCTCGGCCTCGGCGACTTCCGCAAGATCCCGAACGGCATCGGCTCGATCGAGCACCGCATGGACCTCATGTACCAGGGCGTCGTCACCGGCGAGATCACGCTCGAGCGGTGGGTCGAGCTCACGAGCACCACTCCCGCGCGCATGTTCGGCCTGTACGGCACGAAGGGCGTGATCCAGCCGGGCGCCGACGCCGACATCGTCGTCTACGACCCGAACGGCCACACCTCGATCGGGCTCGACAAGACCCATCACATGAACATGGACTACTCCGCGTGGGAGGGCTACGAGATCGACGGCCACGTCGACACCGTGCTCTCGCGGGGCAAGGTCATCGTCGACGGCGACCAGTACCTCGGCGCCAAGGGCGACGGCCGGTTCCTGAAGCGGGGCCTCAGCCAGTACTTGATCTGACCCGGCACCTCGCCGGCGCACGCCTCATCTGACCCGACACGACGAAAGGGAGCACGGATGGAATTCGGAGCGGTCCTGCAGACCAACCCCCCGGCATCGCGCACCATCCAGCTCGCGAAGCTCGCCGAGAACCACGGGTTCACGCACGTGTGGACCTTCGACTCGCACCTGCTCTGGCAGGAGCCGTACGTCATCTACAGCCAGATCCTCGCCGAGACCCGCAAGGTCAAGGTCGGACCGTTCGTCACCAACCCGGCGACGCGCGACTGGACGGTGACGGCGTCGATCTTCGCGACCCTCAACGAGATGTACGGCAATCGCACGATCTGCGGCATCGGTCGCGGCGACTCCGCCGTGCGTGTCACGAACGGCAAGCCGACGACGATCGCCGAGCTCCGCGAGGCGATCCACGTCATCCGCGAGCTCGCGAACTCGCGCCCGGTGGAGTACCACGGCTCGCAGCTGCAGTTCCCGTGGAGCCACGGCTCGGAGCTCGAGGTGTGGGTCGCCGCGTATGGCCCGATGGCGCTGAAGCTGACGGGGGAGGTGGGCGACGGATTCATCCTGCAGCTCGCCGATGTCGACATCGCCGCCTGGATGATCAAGCACGTGCGCGACGCGGCCGAGGCCGCCGGGCGCGACCCGATGTCGATCAAGTTCTGCGTCGCCGCGCCCATGTACATCGGCGACGACTGGGAGCACATGCGCGAGCAGTGCCGCTGGTTCGGCGGCATGGTCGGCAACCACGTCGCCGACATCGTCACGAAGTACGGTGCGCACGGCGCGGTGCCCGACGCGCTCACCGACTACATCAAGGCCCGTGAGGGCTACGACTACAACGAGCACGGTCGCGCCGGCAACGTGCACACGAGCTTCGTGCCCGACGAGATCGTCGACCGGTTCTGCGTGCTCGGCACCGCCGAGCAGCACATCGAGAAGCTCGAGCAGCTGAAGGCGCTCGGCGTCGACCAGTTCGCCGGCTACCTCCAGCACGACAACAAGGAGGAGACGCTGCGGGTCTACGGCGAGACCGTGATCCCGGCGCTCTCCGAGCACCTCACGGCGAAGGCATGATCGAGACCGGCGTGCGCGAGACGAGGGCGACGGATGCCGCGGCGCCGGCGTCGGGCCCGCGCGCGCCGCGTCGCCCGGGGCGGGCGGGCCGCGAGCTCGGCCGCTGGGCCTGGGGGCTCGCCGGCATCCTCGTCATCGCGCTCATCTGGGAGGGCTACAAGCTGCTCGGGCCCGCCGACGGCGTCGTGCTCGGCGGCCTCAGGGTGCTGCCGCGCACGACCGATCTCGCGATGCCCCACATCTGGGACATGGGCGCTCGCCTCGCCGCACCCGTCACCCGGGCCGACGGCGCGCTGCCGCTCTGGAGCGTGGTCGCGCTGGCCGCGCTCACGACGCTCGGCATCGCCGCGGCCGGATGGCTCGTGGGCGTCGTCGTGGGCATCGGGCTCGCGCTCGTGATGCAGCGCTGGCGCCTCGCCGAGTGGGGCCTGCTGCCGTGGATCGTGATCAGCCAGACCGTGCCGCTCATCGCGTTCGCGCCGGTCGTGAAGAGCTGGGGCTCCCGCGTCGAGATCGGCTCGTTCGAGTGGCAGGACTGGATGTCGGTCGCCCTCATCGCGAGCTACCTCGCGTTCTTCCCGATCGCCATCGGCGCGCTGAAGGGGCTGCAATCGCCCGACCGCATCCACGAGGAGCTCATGCAGACCTATGCGGCGGGCTACTGGACGACGCTCGTGAAGCTGCGGTTCCCGGCATCCGTGCCCTACCTTCTGCCCGCTCTCCGGCTCGGCGCGGCCAACGCCGTGATCGGCGCGGTCGTCGCCGAGGTCTCGACGGGCCTGCAGGGCGGCATCGGTCGCATCCTCATCCAGTTCGCCGGGCAGGCCTCCGGCGACCCGGCCAAGGCGTGGGCGCCGATCTTCGGCGCGATCGTGCTGGGCCTCGTGGCCGCCGGCTCGATCGCCCTGCTCGGCGTGATCCTCAGGAACTACCGACGAACGGAGGAGGCCGCATGAGCGAGCCCCAGGTCACCGCCCCCGCAGCTTCGACCGCCGCCGTCGAGGTGCGCGGCGTTGACAAGGTCTTCGAGACCCGCACCGGCCAGGTGCAGGCGCTCGATTCGATCGACCTCACGGTCGCCGCGGGCGAGTTCGTCTCGCTCATCGGTCCGAGCGGCTGCGGCAAGTCGACGCTCATGCGCCTCGTCGCCGACCTCGACGACCCCTCGAGCGGCACGCTCGCGGTGTTCGGTAAGAGCGCACGACAGGCGCGCCTCGACCAGGAGTACGGCATCGCGTTCCAGTCGGCCGGGCTCCTGCCGTGGCGCACGGTCGCGGGCAACGTCGCGCTGCCGCTCGAACTGCACGGCGTGGCATCCGCTGCTCGCAGTGCCCGCGTGGCCGAACTGCTCGACATGGTCGGGCTCGCCGACTTCGCCGACCGCTACCCCGACCAGCTCTCGGGCGGCATGCAGCAGCGCGTCGCGATCGCCCGCTCGCTCGCCGAGCAGCCGCGACTGCTGCTCATGGACGAGCCGTTCGGCGCCCTCGACGAGATGACGCGCGAGAAGATGCAGTCCGACCTCGTGCGCATCTCGGCCGAGACGGGTGCGGCCGTCGTGTTCGTGACCCACTCGATCCCCGAGGCCGTATTCCTCTCCGACCGGGTCGTCGTGATGTCGCCCCGCCCCGGCCGCATCCGCGAGATCGTGCCGATGCGCCTCGGCGCCGATGCCAAGCGCGCGGCCCGCACCGATGAGCTCCGCGAGGAGCGCGCGTTCTTCGACATGGTCACCGCGGTGCGCGAGGCGCTGCACGGCGGCGCACCCGTCGGCACCGGCCCGCGCGGAGTGGAGATGCGCTGATGAGCGCCACCGCCGCACCGACCGGTACGAGGCGACGGGCCCGCCCCGCGCGCATGAGTCCGCGCACCGAGACGACGCTGCGCATCGTCGCGCCCATCGCGGTGGGGCTCATCGTGCTCGGCGCGTGGCAGTTCCTCGTCAGTGTGGTGGGCGTCTCCGACTACCTGCTGCCGAGCCCGGCCTCGATCATCGAGGAGTTCATCGCCTATTGGCCCTCGATCGCTCAGGCGATGCTCATCACCGGCACCAACGCGCTGGTCGGCCTCGTGGTCGGGTCGATCCTCGGCATCCTGCTGGCCGCCGTCGCGGCGCGGTGGCGGCCGATCGACCAGATGAGCGCCCCGGTCGTGGCCTCGCTCGCGGTCATCCCGATCGTCGCACTCGCCCCCGTGCTCAACTCGATGTTCGGCGCCGACAGCCAGTTCGGCCGCCAGGCGATCGCCGCGATCGCGTCGTTCGTGCCGGTCTTCATCAACACGCTGCGCGGGTTCCGTCAGACGACGCCGGTGCACCGCGACCTGATGAAGGCCTACGCGGCGAGTTCCGGCCAGGTGCTGCGCACGCTCACGCTGCCGACCGCACGGCCATTCATCCTCACTGGCATCCGCATCGCCTCGTCGCTCGCCGTGATCTCCGCCCTCGTGGCCGAGTACTTCGGCGGCCCGCGCGGCGGCCTCGGCGGACTCATCTCCACCTCGGCCGCATCGAGCGCCTACGCACGCGCCTGGGCGTACGTGCTGGCGTCCATCGCCCTCGGGCTCCTCTTCTACCTCGCGACGCTCGCGCTCGAACGACTGCTGCAGCGCCACACACCCCAGGCGCGACGACGCCCCTGACCCCGACCACCGCGGCCCGTGCCCGGCGGAACCAGCACCACCGCACCACCGCACGCACCGAGAACCACGAAAGGACTGACATGAACCACAGCAGACGTCGCCTCGCGACGATCGGCGGGCTCGCCCTCGCGGCGGCGCTCGCACTCACCGCATGTTCTGGATCCGGCGGCGGGACCGGGGAGACCGACGGAGGCGGCGACGGCGACCTCACCCCCGTGAAGCTCCAGCTCCAGTGGCTGCCGCAGGGCCAGTTCGCCGGCTACTTCGCCGCCGTCGACCAGGGCTTCTTCGAAGAGGAGGGGCTGGACGTCGAGATCATCCCCTCGGGCGGCGACATCGTGCCGCAGGACGCCCTCGCGAACGGCGACGTCGACTACGCGATCGCCTGGGTGCCGAAGGTGCTCGGCTCGATCGAGCAGGGCGCCGAGCTCACCGACATCGCCCAGATCTTCCAGAGGTCGGGAACGCTGCAGGTCTCGATGGCCGACTCGGGCATCGACTCCGTCGCCGACTTCGAGGGCAAGAAGATCGGTTCGTGGGGCTTCGGCAACGAGTGGGAGATCTTCGCGGCCATGGCTGCGGAGGGCCTCGACGCCACGACCGTGCAGATCATCACGCAGGACTTCAACATGAACGCCTTCCTGCAGGGCGACATCGATGCGGCCCAGGCGATGACCTACAACGAGTACGCGCAGCTGCTCGAGACGGTGAACCCCGACACGGGCGAGCTCTACCAGCCCGAGGACTTCAACGTCATCAGCTACGAGGACACCGAGGGCGCCATGCTCCAGGACGCCATCTGGGCCGACACTGCACGGCTCGCCGACGACACCGACTACCAGGACACGACGGTCAAGTTCCTGAAGGCCGTCATCAAGGGCTGGGTCTACGCCGCCGAGAACCCCCAGGAGGCGTCGGACATCACGATCGCCGCGGGCTCCGGATGGGGCCCGAGCCACGAGCTCTGGATGGTCAACGAGACGAACGAGCTCATCTGGCCGTCGCCCGACGGCATCGGCATCATCGACCAGGACGCGTGGGACAAGACCGTCGCCGGCGCCCTCGCGGCCGTGAACGAGTCGGGAGCGCACCTCATCACCGAGGAGCCGCCGTCGACCGCGTACACGAACGACTGGATCCAGCAGGCGCTCGACGAGCTCGAGGGCGAAGGAATCGACCTCACCGGCGAGGGCTTCGAACCCATCGAGGTCACGCTCGAGGAGGGCGGCAACTAGCGAGCGGATGCCGCGCGGCCGGTGCGTCCCGGCCGGTCGCGCGGCATCCATCACCACCCCGATCACCGAGACGGAACGGACAGGAAAGGGCCCCGACGCCATGACCGACACGAACACCGGAGGCAGCCTCACCGAGGGCCTCGACGACCTCGCCCGTGAACTCGACCGAGACCACGTCTTCCACTCCTGGTCCGCGCAGGCGAATCCGTCGAGCCTCGTGATCGCGAGCGGTCGCGGCAGCCGGGTGTGGGATCACTCGGGCCGCGAGTACCTCGACTTCTCGAGCCAGCTCGTGAACGTCAACATCGGCCATCAGCATCCGTCGGTCGTGCAGGCGATCCGGGAGCAGGCCGAGCTGCTCACCACGGTCGCCCCGTCGATCGTGAACCTCGCCCGCGGCGAGGCCGCCAAGCGCATCGTCGAGCGCGCGCCATCCGGGTTCCGCAAGGTCTTCTTCACCAACGGCGGCGCCGACGCGAACGAGAACGCCATCCGCATGGCGCGCCTGCACACCGGGCGCGACAAGGTGCTCTCGACGTACCGCTCGTACCACGGCAACACCGGAGCGGCCATCGTCTCGACGGGTGACTGGCGCCGCATCCCCAACGAGTTCGCGCGCGGACACGTGCACTTCTTCGGCCCCTACCTCTATCGCTCCGAGTTCTGGGCGACGACGCCCGAGCAGGAATCCGAGCGGGCGCTGCAGCACCTTCGCCGGGTGATCGAGGCCGAGGGGCCCTCGTCGATCGCGGCGGTCCTGCTCGAGACGATCCCCGGCACCGCCGGCATCCTCGTGCCGCCGCCCGGGTACCTCGCCGGTGTGCGTGAACTCTGCGACCGGCACGGCATCCTGCTGATCCTCGACGAGGTCATGGCGGGGTTCGGCCGCACCGGCCGATGGTTCGCCTTCGACGGCTACGACGTGCGGCCCGACCTCATCACCTTCGCCAAGGGCGTGAACTCGGGCTACGTGCCCGTCGGCGGTGTGATCATCTCCGATCCGATCGCCGCGACGTTCGACGACCGGGTGTTCCCCGGCGGCCTCACCTATTCGGGGCATCCGCTCGCGATGGCCTCGATCGTCGCCGCCCTCGATGCGATGGAGTCGGAGGGAATCGTCGACAACGCCCGCGAGATCGGGGCCACGATCATCGGCCCGGCGCTCGCCGAGCTCGCCGAGCGGCACGCCGCGATCGGCGAGGTGCGCGGCGAGGGCGTGTTCTGGGCGATCGAGCTGGTCGCCGACCCGGTGACCCGCGAGCCGCTGCCGGCGGCCGCGATGGGCCGCCTCAAGTCCGCGC